>JBAQKU010000082.1:0-11017 GCA_049301315.1 Telluria sp. | reverse complement strand
CTTTGTAAGGACGCGAGCGGCAGCGCGGTCGATGTGCGGGACCGGCCCCGGCACGCGAAACAGGGTCTGCGCCCCGTAACTGAAGGCGATTGCGTCCCGCCGCCGGCTTTTTCTTTCCTTCATTTTGTGTCCAGTGAGCACGATACATAGCGTGCGTTGGCGCACAGACCATGATGTGCCCGGCACCTATTCTGGGGGCGTTCCTTGGCGAAAAATTACAGTCAGGAAAATTCCTCCATTCACAACACAAAAGGTAAAAGCCATGAATAAATTACTCGCTACCCTGATCGGCGGTTTGTTTGCAAGCTCGGTGTACGCACAAACGCCAGCCACCCCCGCCATTCCGGCCACCCCGGCGGTTCCGGCCAGCCCGGCTGTCGTGAAAGCCGAAGCGAAAGCGAAGCAAGACGTGGGCAAGGCGCTCGCCGCGGAAGCCAAGGATGTGGCAAAAGCGGACGAGAAAGTCGGCAAGGCCGTCGCCAAGGCCGATGAGAAGAAGGCCAAGGCGCATGCCAAGGCCGTCAAGACCCACGCCGACGCGATGGAAGACGTGGCCAAGGCTGACCCGGAAGACAAGATGAAAGCCGAAGCGAAAGCCGACAAGAAGGTCGCCAAGGGTAACCTGAAGGCCGAAAAGGCCATCATCAAGGCTGACGAGAAAGCCGTGAAGAAGATCGTCGACGCGAGCGCCGACAAAGCCGTCTCACACGCCAAGACGCATGAAACGGCGGCCGCAGCGGTCGCCGACGTGAAGAAGGCCGGCAGCAAGTAAGCGCCGTCCATGCGCGCCGACACATGTCGGCGCGGCACGGTTCGCGCATAAAAGGGGGGCAGAGTAATTTACTCTGCCCCCCTTTTATGCGCCCGGCCGGCCGGCACTGGACGCCATGCGGCGCTCACGCCATCACGGCGCCGGTTTGGCCGTACTTTCAGCTTTGGAATGGCTGTCCGGAAAGGACTCCCTCGTAGCCCTGCAGCGCCGCGCCGATACTGACACCCTTGTCGGTGACGTCATAGAAGTGAATATCCTTGCTGTGTGCGCTGCCACGCACCTTGACCACGGACAGCACGCGCCGGAACTTGCCTTCCAGCTCAATGTAGCGTTGCATGAGGATCGCATCGGCCAGGAAAGCGTTACCGTAAGAACTAAAGCGCAGCATGGTAAATCGATCTTCCATTTCCGCCGTCATCATCACCGTCACCCCCATATCGGTGAGTGCGGCCACCAGGCGATACAGCGCTTCGCGGAAATCCTCCCGAAACATCGACGCCAGCGCCATTTCAAATCCCGACAGCGAGTCGATCACCACGCGCTTGGCCTTCATCTTCACGATCAATCCAATGATATCGTGCAGGATTTCGTCAAGCGACAGGTCCAGTGTCCGGGTATTGATCATGCCGACCTGGCCGGCACTGATCATGGAACTGAGTTGTTGGCCAAGCAGCTGATTCGGGCTCTTCTCGAACGCCGCGATCACCCCTGGCTCGCCAATGCGCACGCCTTCAGCCAGGAATTGCGTCGACAGCACGGTCTTTCCCGAGCCGGATGGACCGACCACGAGCATCGAGAAGCCGGCCGGCAAGCCCCCGCCCATCATCCGGTCCAGTTCAGGCACGCCGATCGACAAGCGTTCTTCGCTGGGGATGCGCACGTTTTCCGGGCCAACCTCCTTGCGCATGGCGCGCGGAAACACTTCCACGCCTTGATTGCCGATGCGGAAGGTGTGCACACCAAGGCTTTGGGCTTGTCCGCGCATCTTGACGACCTGGATCTTGCGTACGAGCGAGTCGCGATGGATCAGTTGTGACAACCAGATGATGCCATCGGCCACGGTGAAAACCGGGCTCGATTCGGCCTCCGGCGCCAGGTACTCGCCGATCAGGAAGGTCGTGGCCAGCCAGCTGGTCATTTGCATGCCCAGCTGCTGAACGAAATGCTGCAGGCCGGCCGCGCCGCTGTCCATCGCATTGGCCGACTGTGCGACGGAACGGAATGAATCGACGAACACCAGGCTCGGTGCAAACGCCTTGACCTCTTCGTCAATGCGCGCCAGCACGCGATCGAAGTCGCCTTCCAGCAAGTCGGCTGCCAGGTTGACGAACTTGATCGACTCGCTGATCTTGGTCACGTCGAAGAACGGGAACTGCTGCTGGTAGCGCAGCATCTTCAGCGGCGGCTCGCCCAGCACGGTAAAGAACAATGCGCGCCGTTCCGGGTTGGCCAGCGAAAACATGATCTGGTGCGCCATCGTGGTCTTGCCGCTGCCTGGCGTGCCGGCCAACAGGTTGAAGGAAAACTCAGGTATGCCGCCGCCGAGCAGGTCGTCCAGGCCGGGTACGCCGGTGGGCAGGCGTTGGATGCTAACTTTCTTCATTATTGGAGCTCCGTTCCAGCATTATTCACGACGTCATCACGCCAGGCTTTGCCCAGGATGCTGCTCGTTAAATGTTCGCCAATTAATAAAATCAAGGTGTCGAGAAAGATGCGCATCAGGGCGCCACTGGCGGCCGCAGCGTCGGCGCTGTTGCATTCCATGCTGTGTTTGAGGTGCACTATGGTGGCGCCGGTCGCTTGCGGGTTTAGCCAGGGATACGCAGCGCTGGCCAGGTGCAGGCTGCGCGCAAACAAGGATTCAAAACCGCGTTCTCCAATGATGGAGCTCAGTTCGGTCGCCAGGTTCTCCCACAGTCGGACCGACACGAATCGCGTCGCCCCGGACTGGCGCAACATCATTTGCTCGATCATGTCATGTCGTTGTTTGTCGCTATTGGCCATAATCAATTCATCTCCATGGAGCGGGCGCAGCACTGCCCCGCCTCTTGCTTGGGCCGGTTCATGGTAGTGCGCCGCGTTGCGCAGCAATGATGCGGGAGAGCGAGGCCGGTACGATCGGCTTGACCAGGTAATGGTCGAAGCCCGCTTCGCTGGCGCGCGCGGACTCACCGGCCGGACTGTAGCCGGAGGTGGCGACAAAGCAAGGCAAGGGCCATTCCAGTGCTGCGCGCAGGGCGCTGACGACCTGGTAGACGTTCATGCCCGGCAGGCCGATGTCGCACAGGACGATGTCGTAAGGCCGGGCCAAACCGGCGCGCAGGCCGCTGGGGCCGTCGAAGCAGGCGGTGACCATGTGGCCGTCGCGGCGCAGCAGCATGGCCAGGATGTCGTTGGCGTCGGTGTTGTCCTCGATTAGCAGGATGCTGCGAGGCTGCACCGGGCCGGCCGGGACGGTTTGCTCGTGAACCTCGGGCGGCATCGAGGCCGACAGCGGCAGCGTGATGGTGAATGTGCTGCCCAAGCCGCAGCCGGCGCTGTCCACGACGCACTTGCCGCCATGCAATTGGGTAATGGTGCGCACCAGCGATAACCCGATACCCAGCCCGCCCTGGGCGCGTTCGAGCGAGCGCACTCCCTGCGTGAACAGGTCGAAGATAAACGGCTGGATTTCCTTCGCAATGCCGGCCCCGTCGTCGCACACCGAAATTTCCGCCCACTCACCAACGCGCCGTGCAACGATGGCGATGTTGCCGTACTCAGGAGTGAACTTGCTGGCATTGATCAACAGGTTGGAAAACACCTGCGACAGTCTGACCAGGTCGCCCTCGACCACCAGCGGCGTGGCCGGCAGTGTCACGCTTAGCCGCTGGTTGCGCTTGTCGATACCTGGCTGGGTGGTTTCCAGCGCACCGGCAATCACGTCGCCGATCATCACCGGGCGCAGCTGGAGTGTGATCTTGCCGCTACTGACGCGCGACGCATCGAGCAGGTCATCGACCAGGCGCACCATATGGCCGATTTGACGGTTGAACACGCCATGCACGCGTGCGATGGTGGGATGCAGGTCGATAACAGTTTTCAGAAGACCATTTGACATCGCCATCGGCTGCAAGGGATTGCGCAGTTCGTGCGCCAGCATCGAGAGGAACTCGGTCTGGCGCAAGTGCGCCGCCTCCGCCGACGCCTGTGAAGCTTGCGCGCCAATGGTCGACAGCACCAGGTGCTGGTTGGCCTCGCGCAGCTGCTTGACCAGGGTGGCGACCGCTTCGGAACGGTCCTTTTCGAGAGCATGCATCTTGACCGTGCGCAACAAATCGCTGATCGTCTCGCGCAGAATCGCTACTTCCTGGTCATGCAGCGCGTGCAGCATTTCCAGTTCCGGCACGGTCGCACCGACGGCAAGGGGATCTGACATGTCATCGTTCTTATTGCTCATTGGACGTTCGGCTCGGACGGCGGCCAGTAAATTTACTCCACGCCACCGGTGTCGGGATAACACCTGATCTGAACGTCAGCTAAGTAACTTGAAATAGGAGAACAGGATAGCCCTTAATCAAGCGAAATAAAAGGAATTCGACATTATATATATCGTGTCCATAAAGCAGTGATCGCCGCCGATGGCGATAATGCATTCGATTGACGCCGCGCACTGCTGCGCCAATCAGTCTATCAGCATCAGCATCTTTCCACACTTTGCGCCCTAATCGTGCGGGGCTCGACCCTGGCACGATCAATTCGACATTTCCCCGCTTTGGACGGTGATCATGAATCCGGGTATCTCGCGCAATGTCGGGCTGGTGCAAAGGTATTGGCGCCGATTTGATCGAACCGGCGCCCCGCCACTGGAATCAAATGAATCCGACACATTCTATTTGACGCAAGGTGACATAATGCTGACCCAGAAAACCAAGGACACTGTGAAGGCCACGGCTCCTGTCCTCGCCGAGCACGGTTACGACATCATCAAGCACTTCTACCGGCACATGCTGGGCGCGCATCCCGAGCTGAAGAACATCTTCAACATGCGTCACCAGGAGCGCGGCGAGCAGCAACAGGCGCTGGCTCGTGCCGTGTACGCCTACGCGGCCAATATCGAGGACCCCGAGAGCCTGGAAGCGGTGCTCAAGGGGATAGCCAACAAGCACGTCAGCCTCGACGTGCGCCCCGAACAATACCCGATCGTGGGCGAGCATCTGCTTGCCGCCATCAAGGACGTGCTGGGGGACGCCGCCACCGACGACATCATGTCGGCCTGGGCCCAGGCGTACGGCAACCTGGCCGACATCCTGATGGGCATGGAAAGCGGCTTGCGGGAAGCAAGCAGCGCGCGCCCGGGTGGCTGGCTGCGCTGGCGCGAGTTCGTGGTGCGCTCCAGGCAGCCCGAGAGCGACGTCATCACCTCGTTCGTGCTGGAACCGGCCGACGGCAGGGAAGTGGTCAATTTCGAACCCGGGCAGTACATCAGCGTCGCAGTGCGCGTGCCACGGCTCGGCCTGCAGCAGATTCGCCAGTACAGCCTGTCGGAGGCGCCAAATGGCCGCAGCTACCGCATTTCGGTCAAGCGCGAGGGCGGCGCCGATCCGGTCCACGCCGGCTATGTTTCGACGCTGCTGCACGACCAGATCAAGGTGGGCGACACCATCAGGGTCTCGGCGCCGTACGGGAATTTCTACATCGACGTCAACGCCACCACGCCGGTGGTGCTGATCAGCGGCGGAGTCGGCCTCACCCCCATGATCAGCATGCTCAACCGGGTACTGCAGTCACCCGGGCGCGAGGTGGTGTTCGTGCACGGCGCGCGCAACAGCGCGCAGCACGCCATGAAAGACCACTTGCGCGAGACGGTCCGGCAGCATCCGCATTTCAAGGCCTTCATTTTCTACAATGAGCCGCTGCCGAACGACCGGCAAGGAAGCGATTACGATTATCCCGGCATGGTCGACATCAGCCTGATCGCCGACGCCGTCATGCTGCCGGACGCCGACTACTATATCTGCGGCCCGGTTCCGTTCATGCGCATGCAGCACGACGCGCTTATCGGCCGGGGCATCAAGGAGGCGCATGTCCAGTACGAGGTGTTCGGACCGGACCTGTTCGCCGAGTAGGCTAGATCGCCCTGAGCGCCTGCACCTTGATTTTCGCGGCCAGCGGCTTTCCCTTGCGCGCACGCTTGCCGATGTGGGGCGCCAGCGCGGAGGCCGACAAGTCCACTTCGCGCGGCTTGGCGCCGGCCCAGGTGCCGAGCACGGTCACGCCCTTCTGGCTGATCGGTTGCACCGCAAGCAGCTTTTCCTTGTCTTCCAGTTCCATCAGGATCACACCGCGCCCGCCGTTCGACAGCGTCTTCAGTTCGTCCATGCCAAACACCAGCAGCCGGCCCTTTTCGGACAGGCAGGCCAGCGCGCTGGCATTCGGTCCGATCACGCGCGGCGGCAGCGGCACTGCGCCCTCGTCGAGCGTCATGAACGCCTTGCCGCCCTTGAGCCGGCTGACCATGTCGCCCGCCTTGGCGGCGAAACCGTAACCGGCGCTTGACGCAAGCAGCAGGGCGCTGTGCGCGCTTCCCGCAAAATAATGCAGTATCCGCACGCCGCCCGACAGGTCGACCAGCGTCGTGATCGGCACGCCGTCGCCGCGCGCGCCCGGCAATGCCGCCACCGGCACCGAATAGACCTTGCCGTTGTCGCCGAAGCCGAGCAGGGTGTCGACGGTGCGGCATTCGAACGCGCCATACAGCGCGTCGCCGGCCTTGAAGGTGAATTGCGCCACCTCGTGGCCGATGCCGGTGCGCGCGCGCACCCAGCCTTTTTCCGAGATGATCACGGTAACCGGTTCGTCGATGACCTTCTGTTCGGCCACCGCCTTCTGCGCTTCCTCGATCACGGTGCGGCGCGCGTCGCCGAACTGTTTGGCGTCCGCTTCGATCTCGCGGATGATCACGCGCTTCATGCTGGCCGGATTGTCCAGGATGTCCTGCAGCGTGCCGCGTTCCTTGCGCAGCTCGGCCAGCTCCTGCTGGATCTTGATCGTCTCGAGCCGTGCCAGCTGGCGCAGGCGGATCTCGAGGATGTCCTCGGCCTGGCGGTCGGACAAGCGGAACTCGGCGATCAGCGCCGCCTTCGGCTCGTCCGAATTGCGGATGATGTGGATCACCTTGTCGATGTTGAGCAGGATCGCCTCGCGCCCTTCCAGGATATGGATGCGGTCGTCGACCTTGCCCAGCTTGAACTCGGTGCGCCGGCGCACCGTCACGAAACGGAAATCGATCCACTCCTGCAGGATGTCGGTCAGGCCCTTCTGGCGCGGGCGGCCGTCGCCGCCGATCATCACCAGGTTGATCGAGCTTGACGATTCGAGCGAGGTGTGCGCCAGCAGCATCAGCATGAACTCGCCCTGGTCCTGGTTCTTCGACTTCGGCTCGAACACCAGGCGCACCGGCGCGTTGCGGCCCGATTCGTCGCGGATGGTGTCGAGCGAACCGAGGATCAACTGCTTGAGCGCGAGCTGGTCGGGCGAGAGCGCCTTCTTGCCCAGCTTGATCTTGGGGTTGGTCAGCTCCTCGATTTCCTCGAGCACCTTCTGGGACGACGTGCCGGGCGGCAGTTCCGAGACCACCGCCTGCCACTGGCCGCGCGCCAGTTCCTCGATCTTCCAGCGCGCCCGCACCTTCATGCTGCCGCGTCCGCTCGCATACATATCCGCGATCAGCGCCGCCGGGGTGATGATCTGGCCTCCGCCGGGGAAGTCCGGGCCCGGCATGATCGCCATCAGCTCGGCGTGGGTGAGCTTCGGGTTGCGGATCAGGGTCACTGCGGCCAGCGCCACCTCGCCCAGGTTGTGCGACGGGATTTCGGTGGCCAGCCCGACCGCGATGCCCGAGGCGCCATTGAGCAGCACCACCGGCAGGCGCGCCGGCAGCGACTTCGGTTCCTCGGTCGAGCCATCGTAGTTCGGCTGGAAGTCGACCGTGCCCAGGCCGATCTCGTCCATCAGCAGCCTGGCGATCGGAGTCAGGCGCGCCTCGGTGTAGCGCATGGCCGCCGCGCCGTCGCCGTCGCGCGAGCCGAAGTTGCCCTGGCCGTCGATGAGCGGATAGCGCAGCGAGAAGTCCTGCGCCATGCGCACCAGCGCGTCGTACACCGACTGGTCGCCGTGCGGATGGAGCTTGCCGAGCACGTCGCCCACCACAGCGGCCGACTTGCGCGGCTTGGCGGTGGAGGACAGGCCCAGTTCATTCATCGCATACAGGATGCGGCGCTGCACCGGCTTCTGGCCGTCGCAAACGTCGGGCAAGGCGCGGCCCTTGACGACCGACACCGCGTAATCGAGATAAGCGCGTTCCGCGAAGGTCGACAGGGTCAAGGTCTCGACATCTGCCGGTTCGGATTGCTGTTCAAAAAGGTTAGCTTGGCTGGACATGTTCAGTTCAATTCAATTGGTAACACCAAAAAAACCGGGGTCTGACCCCGATTTCCTTATATCGGAACCGCGTTTTCGCATGCGGAAATCGGGGACAGACCCCGATTTTTTGCATCAGATATCGGCTTCGGTTTCGTTGCCGTGCTCTTCGATCCAGGCGCGCCGCGCGGCCGCTTCGCCCTTGCCCATCAGCATGTTGAAGCGCGCCGACGCGTCGCCGTGGTCGAAGTCGCCCAGGCTGACCGGCAGCAGCCGGCGCGTGTCCGGGTTCATGGTCGTTTCCCACAGCTGCTCGGCATTCATCTCGCCCAGGCCCTTGAAGCGCGAGATGCCCCAGGCGCCGTCCTTCACGCCGTCCTTGCGCAGCTTGTCCTCGATCGCGATCAGCTCGCCCGCGTCGAGCGCGTACAGCTTCTGGATCGGCTTCTTGCCGCGCGCCGGCGCGTCGACCCGGAACAGCGGCGGGCGTGCGATGCAGATATGGCCGTGCGCGAACAGCGCCGGGAAGTGCTTGAAGAACAGCGTGAGCAGCAGCACCTGGATGTGCGAGCCGTCCACGTCGGCGTCCGACAGGATGCAGATTTTGCCGTAGCGCAGGCCCGACAGGTCCGGGCTGTCGCCGTGGCTGTGCGGGTCGACCCCGATCGCCACTGCGATGTCGTGGATCTCGTTGTTGGCGAACAGGCGGTCGCGGTCGGTTTCCCATGAGTTGAGCACCTTGCCGCGCAGCGGCAGGATGGCCTGGAATTCCTTGTCGCGGCCCATCTTGGCCGAGCCGCCCGCCGAGTCGCCCTCGACCAGGAAGATCTCGTTGCGCTGAATGTCGCTCGACTCGCAATCGGTCAGCTTGCCCGGCAATACGGCCACCCCGGACGACTTCTTCTTCTCGACCTTTTGCAGCGAGCGCAGGCGCGACTGGGCCTGCTTGATCACCAGCTCGGCCAGCTTCTTGCCGTATTCGACGTGCTGGTTGAGCCACAGTTCGAGCGGCGGGCGCGTCATGGTCGACACCAGCCGCACCGCATCGCGCGAGTTCAGGCGCTCCTTGATCTGGCCCTGGAACTGCGGGTCGAGCACCTTGGCCGAGAGCACGAAGGAGGTGCGCTGGAACACGTCTTCCGGCAGCAGCTTGACGCCCTTGGGCAGCAGCGAGTGCATCTCGACGAAGCTTTTCACCGCGCCGAACAGGCCTTCGCGCAGGCCGGCCTCGTGGGTGCCGCCGTTCGAGGTCGGGATCAGGTTGACGTAGGATTCGCGTACCACGGCGCCTTCTTCGGTCCAGGCCACCACCCAGGCCGCGCCTTCGCCTTCGGCAAAGCCGTCCGCGTCGCCGTTGGCGTACTGCGCCCCTTCGAACAGCGGGATCAGGGGTTCGCCGTTCGTTTGCGCCAGCATCTCGTTGAGGTAGCCGCGCAGTCCTTCGTTGTACTGCCAGGTCTGCACCTCGCCGCTCTTGGCGTTGGTGAGCGTGACCGTCACCCCGGGCAGCAGCACCGCCTTCGAGCGCAGCAGGCGTTGCAGCTCGGGCTGGGAAATGGCCGGCGAGTCGAAATACTTCGGATTCGGCCAGGCCGTCACGCGCGTGCCGGATTTCTTTTCGTCGCGCGCAGCAGGGCGCGACACCAGCGGCTCGATGACGTCGCCGTCGGCGAACGCCATCTGGTGCACGCCGTTGCCGTTTTCCTCGCGCCGCCACACCGTGATCTCAAGGCGCGAGGAGAGCGCATTGGTGACCGAAACGCCGACCCCGTGCAGCCCGCCCGAGAAGGCGTAGGCGCCGCCCGAGCCCTTGTCGAACTTGCCGCCCGCATGCAGCCGGGTGAACACGATTTCGACGGTCGGCACGTTTTCTTCCGGATGCAGTCCAACCGGAATCCCGCGGCCGTCGTCCTCGACCGTGATCGAGCCGTCGGCGTTGATGGTCACGCCGATGTTCTTGCAGTGGCCGCCGAGCGCCTCGTCCGAGGCGTTGTCGATCACTTCCTGGATGATGTGCAGCGGGTTCTCGGTCCGGGTGTACATGCCCGGGCGCTGTTTGACGGGTTCCAGTCCCTTCAGGACCCGGATGGATGATTCGCTGTAGTCGGATGCGGGTTTTTTAGTGGCCATACGTGGTCATGCTGTGATTGGTCGATCGAATTCGTTTATGCGGATGCCTGCGCATTCTATCTTGTCGGAAGGAAAATAACGGGATTTCGGCAAAGAATGAATGTGCTTGCCAGCCCGCGCGAACTTGGTTAGATTCGCTCCACCGGCACCATGGTTGTTTCAATCATTTTGATTGTGATGTAAGAATGCATGCACGAAAATATCCGTTTGCGGTCCGCCTGATCGGCTTCGGCAGTGCCGAAGGCGCGCACATCGCGGCGGCCCTGGCGCTCGCCCCGGCCGCCGGTCCCGCGTATTCTTGCCTGCTTGACGACAGTTTGCAAGAGCCGGACCTGGTCATCGCCAACGGCGACGAGCTCAAGGCGCTGGCCGCGCTCCCGGCCGCCGGTCCGGTGCGCCCGGCCCTGATCGTGGGCCTGCCACGGGCCGGCTTCCCGTTTCCACAACTGGCCCGCCCGCTCGAGCCGCAGCGCCTGTTCGCGCTGCTGGCCCAACTGGTCGAGCAGCGCGCCGACGCGCTGGCCCGGATCACCTCGCGCGGCCTGCCCGAGCTTCCCGAGCGGCGCCGCCAGCAACGTCTCGACGTCGACCTGAGCGATCCCGCACTGTACCTGAACCGGCGCCGCGGGCCATCCGGCGGGGCGATCCTGATCATCGACAAGGGCGGCGCCTTGCGCGACCACGTCGCCAAGCTGATGGACCAGTACCGGCTGT
>JBAQKU010000081.1:0-1645 GCA_049301315.1 Telluria sp. | reverse complement strand
GGCTGCAAATCCGCCTGACCGGTCCATATTTCGCCGCTTTTTTGGTCAATAGAATGACTATTGACCTGCAAAATCGACAAAATCTGTCCTCGGCCAGCCGAATTTTCGCTTCGATTCTTCAAGTCCGGCAGGCTGCTGGCTGTAAACTACGTCTACAACCTTACAGCGACAGGAAACAGAAATGCAAAAAATCACGTTTGATCTGGACAGCGAATTCGTCGAACTTAATCAACTGCTGAAACTGAGCGGCTTGTGCGACAGCGGCGGCGCCGGCAAGAACCTGGTCGCCAGCGGCGTGGTGTCGGTCGACGGCAAGAAGGAATTGCGCAAGACCGCCAAGATCCGCGCCGGACAAACGGTCAGCGTGGGCGATGTGCGCATCAGCGTCCAGGGAGGCGGGGCGGACGGCGCCTGAACCATCCGACGGCAATACTAAAACAGGCGGAAACAGATCGAAGCGAACCCGTCCACGCACGCGTTTGCGCCCAGACAAACCCGGCCGGTTCTTGCTTGTTTATATTATAAGTCGTTATCAACGGGTTCAAGGTGGCCGCCATGGATAGCCCTGAGGAAAGTCAGCAGACGCAAGAAAGACTGATCGGCGATTTGCGTCTCGTCATTGAAAATGCGGAGGAGTTACTTAAAAATACAGATCAATACACCAGCGTCCTGTATCAGGAAGCGCGCGCCAAACTGGCGCTGGCCTTGAATGCGGCGACCAACGAACTGGCCGCTTTTGAAGAGGCCCAGCTAACCCGCATGATCCAGACAAACAATGCGGAAAATGAAATGAATGCCGATCTGAGCGGCGAAGCGCGTATCTTGCGTGCGTTTGACTAGCAGTTCCAGCGGCGCCGTTTCCGGCGCCGCATCTGTTTCCCAATTCAATCCGCGGTATCGGGCGCCAGCAGCAGCGCGAGGTCGAGCCATTGCCTGAGGTGGCCGGCCAGGTCGAAGTCGGCGTCGATCTCGAGGGCGGCATCGAGCGCGGCGCCGAAACTGGCGCCTGCGGCCAGGGTCGACAAGGCAACGTGGGCGGGCCGGCCAAGGGACAATACTTCACTCCTCCAGCGTGGACGCGCCACCAGCGCATGGCATGCCGAATTCATATCGGCGGGAAATGGCTGGCCGCCCGGCTGGTGCGCCTGCCACAGCGGCACGATGGCCCACTGCGACGCCAGCAGGAAACAGGCCGGATGCAGGGCGAAATGCGCCGCCTCGAGCCGCGCCGGGTCCAGCATGGCAAGCTCGGCGGAAGTGATGGCGCGCGCCTCGGGCGCATAGTGCGCGCAGTGCAGCGCCCATTCGAGGCGCGCCATGTCGGGCAGGCAGGGGTACTGCGCAACGTGCTCGAAGGTGTCCAGGAACTGCGCGAAACCGCCCCCGAAACGGTTCAGGTCGGCGTCGACGGACGGGTGCGCCATGCCGAACGCACGGCTCAGGGCGCTGAAGAACTCCGCCCCGACGAGCTGGCGCAGCACCGGGTATGCCGCCGACAGGGTTTTATCCCACGTTACCGTCAGGTTGCCGCGATACAGGCCGAAGCGCTGCGCGTTCGCCCTGCCCTTGAACCGGGCCAGCGCCTGCTGCTCGCCGCCCGGGTCGAACAAGGCGCTGGCGAAGTCCTGCTGAAGCGCGCCAAGCG
>JBAQKU010000080.1:0-17596 GCA_049301315.1 Telluria sp. | reverse complement strand
GGCGGCCGAGCCGCTGGAAGATCCTCCCGGCGTACGGTCGGCTTCGGCGGCGCGCGGGTTGCGCGTGGGCCCTGGCTGGAAGGCGGCAAATTCGGTGGTGACGGTCTTGCCCATGACCACCGCGCCGGCCGCGCGGCTGGCCGCAACGCAGGCCGCGTCGACCAGCGGCCGGTGGCCGGCGTAGATCGGCGAACCGTAGGTGGTCGGCATGTCATCCGTGTCCATCAGGTCCTTGACGCCGATGGGCACGCCGTACAGGGCGGCGCCGGCCGGCTGCAGGTCGAGCCGGCGCGCCTGCGCGAGCGCCAGGCCGGGGTCGAAGTACTGCCAGGCGTGCACCGAGGACTCGCAGGCCTCGATGCGCTCGATGCTGGCCCGCACCACCGTTTCAATCGTCAGCTCGCGGCGCGCAATGCGCGCGACCAGTTCACGAATGGAAAGCGCTAACACATCGCTCATGTCGATTCCCCTTATCCGAAGTACGCCGAGCGCACCTCGTCGTTGCTGGCCAGCTCTTGCGCCGTGCCTTCGGTGACGACACGCCCCTGCGAGAGCACGTAGCCGTAGTGCGCGATCGCCAGCGTCTGGCGCGCGTTCTGTTCGACCAGCAGCACGGTGATGCCCAGTTCGTTGATGCGGCGGATCACATTGAAGTTCTCCTTGACGAACAGCGGCGACAGGCCGAGCGAGGGCTCGTCGATCACCAGCAGCTTCGGCTCGGCCATCAGCCCACGCCCGATCGACACCATGGCCTGCTCGCCTCCCGACATGGTGCCGGCCAGTTGCAGCGCGCGTTCCTTGAGCCTCGGAAAGATCGCATAGACGCGCTCGAGCCGTTCGCGCACGCGGGCGCGGTTCGTTTCGAGGAAGGCGCCGAGCGCCAGGTTTTCCGCCACCGTCATGCGCGGAAACACCTTGCGGCCCTCGGGAATGCAGGAAATCCCACTGCCGATGATCGCATGGGTCTTCTCGCCGGCCAGGTTGCGCCCGCCCCACAGGATCTCGCCCTGGCGCGGCGGGGTCAGGCCCAGTATCGATCGGATCAGCGTGCTTTTTCCCGCGCCATTCGCGCCCAGGATGCAGGTGATCTTGCCGGGCGCGACGTCGATGGAGACGTCGTGCAGCACATTCACCTTGTCGTATCCGGTGCTCAGTCCCTTGACCGTCAGCCTGCTCATGCTGCTTCTCCCAGATAGGCTGTTTGCACGTTTGCATCGGCGGTGATTTCGGCGTAGGTGCCGTCGGCAATCTTCTTGCCGTAATTGAGCACGATGCAACGATCGGTGATGCGTTCGATGACATTCATTTCGTGTTCGATGAGCACGATCGACAAGTTGTTGAGCTTGCCGCGCACCTGCAGGATATCTTCCATCAAGGCATCCGTTTCGTCATGCGTCATGCCGGCCGAAGGCTCGTCGAGCAACAGCAGCCTGGGCTCGCTCAACAGGGCCCGGCACACTTCGATGCGGCGCCGGTCGATCATGGTGAAGGTCTCGACCGGATCGAACAGGCGCGCCACCAGCGGCGGGCTGAAAATGCCGAGCAGCGCCTCGATCCTTGCGACATAGGCGTCGTATTGCGCGCGAAATGCCTTGCGCCGGAACAGGTTGAACACCAGCCCGTGCTGCATGTGCTGGTAGTCGCCGATCACGATGTTGTCGAACACCGTCAGCGGCAGCGACAGGCGCGAGCGCTGGAAGGTGCGCGCCACACCGCTGCGGTAGATCTCCTGCGGGGTCTGTCCGATCACGTTCTTGCCGTTGAACGCGATGGTCCCGCCGCTCGCCTTGTACAGGCCGGTCAGCACGTTGAAGAAGGTGGTCTTGCCGGAACCGTTCGGCCCCAGCAGCCCGAGGATTTCGCCTTCTCCCACGCGCAGGCTCAGCTTGTCGAGTGCGGTCAGTCCGCCAAAGCGCATGGTCAGGTCGGACACGTCGACCAGGGTCTGATGGATGCTCATGGCGCACTCCTACGGTGGAAGAACAGGCGGGTCTTGCGTGGCAGCAGCCCGTCCGGACGGAACAGAAGGATGACGATGACCAGCGCCGCGTACAGCAGGAAGCGATATTCCTGGATGAACTGCAGCTTCTCCGGCAGCACCAGCACGATCAAGGCGGCCGGGATCAGTCCGAGCGGGTTGCCGAGCCCACCGAGAATGACGATCGACACCATCAGCAGCGAGTCCGAGAAAGTGAAGTTGTTGGGCGCGATGAAGCTGGTCATCATCGCGTACACGCTGCCGGCGACTGCGGCAAAGAAATTGCCGAGGGTGAAGGCCACCACCTTCCAGCGCGCGATGTGCAAGCCGAAGGTGGCTGCCGCCGTTTCGTCGGTGCGCACCACGTCCATGCTCAGGCCGATCCACGAGCACTCGAGCGCCTTGACCAGCACGAAGGTAGCGCCGCAGATCGCCAGGCTGAGCAGCGCATAGGCCACGTAGAACGAGAACTCGATGCCGAACAGGGTGAAGTTTTCATTGAAGGCATAACCGAACAGCGACATGCCCGGCACCTGCAGCCCCTGCGGCCCGCCCAGCATGTCGTTGACCTCGATGAAGGTCTTGAACAGGATGCCGAATGCGATCGTGATCAGCGCCGCGTAGTGGCCGCGGGTACGCAGCACCGGCAGGATCAGGATCGAGCCGATGGCCGCGGCAATCAGGCCCGAGGCCAGGATGACCAGCAGGTGCGGCATGCCGGTATGCGTGGCCAGCACCGCCGTGGCGTAGCTGCCGATACCGAAGAAGGCGGCGCCGGCGAAATTGGCGACGCCCGCGTAGCCGAACTGAAGCGTCAGCCCGAGGCATGCCGTGGTGTACAGCATGACAGAACAGAGCATCAGCACCACGAAGTGCTGGTCGTGGAAGGCCGCGATCAGCGTCAGCACGGCGGCCACGGCCCAGAGCCGGGCCAGGCCCGGGCGGTGTTGCGCGGCCTGCTCGACACGCGCGCTGATGCCGGATTTCTTGCTGAACATCGCCGCCAGCGCCGCCGCCACCACCAGCACGCCGACCGCCAGTTGCGACTCCGCATGCAGGAACAGCCACAGGTAGCCGACCAGCGCCAGCGCCGCGATGGCCAGCACGACGGCTGCCGAGCCTTGCTTCAAAACGGGATTAGTTGTCATCGTTAAACTCGCTCACTTGATTTTTCCGCAATCAGACCGGTGGGTTTCCAGGACATCAGAATAATGACGACTGTAAATGCAAAGACATCCTTGTAAGCGCTGGGGATATCGGGAATCAGCGCGGGCAGCATGGCGCTGCCGAACACCTGCAGGGCGGCGAACAGGAAGCCGCCGAGAATGGCGCCATAGATATTGCCCAGGCCGCCGAGAATCGCGGCCGAAAAGCCGATCACGCCGAGCAGCAGGCCGACATTGAAGTTGATTTCGTTGTAATACAGGCCGTTCATCACGCCGGCGAGCGCGGCCATCGACGAACCGAGCGCGAAGGTCAGCAGCACGACGGCCTCGAAATTGATCCCCATCAGGCGCGCCGTTTCGCCATCCTGGGCGACGGCGCGAATCGCCATGCCGAGGCGGGTGCGGGTGATCAGGAAATGCACGCCGGCGATCGCGGCCAGTCCGGCCAGAAGCAGGATCATGTTGTCGGCACGCAGGGCAAAGCCGCCGAGGTCGATCGATGCGGTCGGCAGCAGCGCAGGAAAGGGCTTGGAGTTCGAACCGTCCGGATAGAACAGGCGGATGACCTCGCGCATCACCGTGCCGAGCATCAGCGTGGCCAGCAGCGTATTGAGGGGAGGCGCGCGATGCAAGGGCAGGATCAGGTACTTGGCGATCGCCACTCCCAGCACGGCGGTGACGCACACTGCGCTGAGCACCATGGCCAGCAAATGGACCCAGGGCGAACCGATGTCGAGCATCGTCACGCCGACCGACGCGGCGAGGCCGGCGAAGGCGCCCACCATCAAGGTATCGCCGTGCGAAAACTTGATGACATCGAGCACCCCGAAAAACAGCGTGAAGCCAACCGCCACCATGGCATAGATCATGCCCAGCATCAGTCCGTTAAAAATGTATTGACCGATCAAACTCATCGCTTCCCTCCTTGACTACGACTGGGGGCCGCGCGCCGCTCCCCAGGGAGACGGCGGCGCGGCGTCATGCTGCGCTTACAAGCCGGACAGCTTCTTCTTGCCCTTGCCGTAGCTGCTGTCTTCCCAGACCTGCCACTTGCCGTCTTCCACCACGTACTTGGTCACCAGCGACACGATGTTCTGGCCGTGGTCGTCGAAGGTCACCTTCCCGATCAGCGTGTCGACATTCTTGGTCGCGTTCAGTACGCCAAGCACCTTCTTGCGGTTCGGGCCCACCTGCTCGACTGCGTCGATGATCAGGTTGGTCGCCGCGAAGGCGAACGGACCGTAGGCCTCGGGCGGCTCGCTGTATTTCTGCTGGATGTACTTGCCCTTGAAAGCCAGGCCGCCCGGCAGCTTCTCCCAGGGAGCGCCTTCGATGAAGGCCAGCGAGCCTTCGCCGAGTTCCTTGCCGACGCCCTGGATGTAGGCCTCGGACATGATGCCGGAGGTGCCTTCGAACTGCGCCTTGATGCCAAGCTTGGCCATCTGGGTGCGGATGCGTACGCCGAGCGGCGTCAGGCCGCCGAAGTAGATGACGTCCGGCTTCATCTCACGGATCTTGGTCAGCTCGGTGGTGAAATCCTGCTGGTCGGCGGTCACGCCGAAAGTGGCGAGCACGCTGCCGCCGTTCTTCTGCAGAAAGTCGGAGAAATACTTGTTATGGCCTTTGCCATAGTCGGTCGTGTCGTGAATGATGGCCCACTTCTTGTAGCCCTGCCCGGTCATGAACTTGGCCGCAACCTCGCTCTGGTTGATCATGGTGCCATTGACGCGGTGGATTTCCTTGTAGTTGTTGCCGTAGGTGATCTCCGGCAGTACGGCGCCCCAGACCACGGCCGGCATGCCGAAGCGGTGGTAGACGCCGACCGTGCCCATCGCCACGGCCGAGCAGAAATGGGTGACGCCGGCCACGATGTTGTTGTCGGCGGCGATCTTGGTGGCCACCTGCACGCCCACGTTCGGACGGCATTCGTCGTCCTGGATGACGAGTTCGTAGGTGTACTTCGATTTCGGGTCGGCGTTGCGCATGCGCACGGCCAGATCGGCCGAGTTGCGCCCGCCCAAGCCGATCGATGAATTACCCCCGGTGAGCGGTCCTACGAAGGCGAGCTTCACAACATCCTTGGCCATGGCCGAACCGGCCAGGACAGTCATGCCCACGGATGCGCACAGCACGCCCGTCGTTAATACCGTGATAAGTTTGCGCACAGTTACTCCCTATAAAGTCGAATATTGTGGTTGTAATTCAAGTTACTTGAATGAGAGTATGTAAATACTCCTGCCGGGTCAAGTAACTTGAATACTGCAACGCAACAAGTGTGCCAGGCAAGGCACATCAGGCGCAGGCTGAAACGGCGTGTTTGCGCCCGCCGGCAGCGCCTTGGCGCACAAGAATGGTGCGCCGACGCGCCAGAACGGGAGCAGCATGCTCAAAAGGCCACGTGAAGATGCCCCATTGGCGACTGTCGGCAGCGATGGCGGCAGCCGCACCGTTTACATTTACAATATGTCAATTGCCGCGAGAACCCCGACAGAGCCCGATGACGCCAATCCTCCACTACGAGCAGAACGCACCAGCATTGGTGACTCAATACGAATCGTTGGCATTTGAGGACGTGCACGCCACACTACTCGATCTGCTCCCGGAACCTGGCGCCACGGTCCTCGATGTCGGCGCGGGCTCCGGTCGCGATGCCGCCTGGTTTGCATCCCATGGCTACGATGTGGTTGCCGTCGAGCCTTCAGAGGCCATGCGAAGCCGCGGGCGCGCGCTGCACCGGTCTTCCCGTATTCACTGGCTGTCCGACAGCCTTCCCGAGCTTGCCCAAGTCAGGCGCCTTGGCCTGACCTTCGACCTCATCCTGCTGTCTGCGGTGTGGATGCATGTCGCGCCAGCGTCCCGCGCGCGCGCATTAAGAAAGCTCGCAACGATGCTTTCACCCAGCGGCCGCATCGCAATCAGCCTGCGCCTGGGCGAGCCGGATGCGGCGCGTGCGATGCACGAAGTCACGCTGCACGAGCTGTCGACGCTCTCCCAACAATTCGGACTTCGCTTGATTCGGGCAACGGAAAGCGCCGACCGGCTGGGACGGGCCGACGTCTCCTGGTCCACGGCGGTCCTTGGGCTCCCGGACGATGGACTGGGCGCCTTGCCGCTCTTGCGTCATCTGGTCCTCGTGGACGAAAAATCGTCCACCTACAAGATTGCGCTGCTGCGTATTTTGGCTCGCATTGCAGATACTGCGAGCGGTTCCGCGCGCCACGAATCCGACTACGTCGCCGTTCCCATGGGCATGGTCGCACTCTTCTGGATGCGGATGTACAAGCCGCTGATCGAAAACGCCCTTCCGCAGATGCCGACATCACGCGTGGGAACGCGCCCCGGGTTTGTCACGGATAGTTTCAACGCCCTGCGACTGATCAATCCCTTCGAGTTGCGCGTGGGCGCGGTCTTTGACGGCGACACGGCAAAGCATCTTCATCGCAGCCTCTCGGAGATCTCACAATTGATTCGTTTGATGCCCGCGAAATACCTGCGCTGGCCGGCAAGCGACCAGTCCATCTTCGAAATCCGATCGTTGCGCCGCACCAGCACCGCCTCGCCTCTCGCGGTCGACACGCCATTCCTTTGGAGCTTTGGCGAACTGCGCGTGCCGCTTCAGATTTGGCAAGCACTCACCCGCTACAATGTGTGGATCGAGCCCGTGCTCATTTCGGAATGGGTTCGGCTAATGGAAGCGTATGCGGGAACCAGCCAGCCGAATGTGCGTCAGCTTGCGCATTCGCTGCTAGCGTGGGCCGATCCAGAGCGAGATACCCGCATCGCACGCGAAGCCGTGACACGTATGCGCGCCTCGGGCAAGGCAGTTTTCTGTGTCTGGTCCGGCCAGCGATTACGCGACGATTACGATATCGACCATTGCTTCCCGTTTGCGGCCTGGCCCTGCGGCGACGCCTGGAACCTGATGCCGGCATCGAGACAGATCAACAACGAAAAATCGAATCGCCTCGTCACGCAAGGCGCCTTGGAGCGGGCGAGCGAATACATCACGAACTGGTGGGAGGGCGCATTCTTGGCTGGCAGCGACGACTCCAGGAACCGCTTCTATCTCGAAGCCGGACAGACCTTGCCGCTGTTGATCGCGCGTCCAGCCCCGGCAGACATCATCGATGCAATGAAAGTGCATCGCATTCGTCTCGCTAAAGATCAGGGATTACGGCCATGGGAGCCCAGACCGCCAACAAGGCCGGGCGCGTCCATCGCGGGCGGGCTCCGACAAGCGTAGCTCGAAGGCGAAGCCTTCCAAGGTTGGCGCGATGAATGGCTGCCCCTGGCTTTTGAGCATGTCGTTCAGGCCGGCCGGATGGATGGATGATGGCTGCAGCGGACAGCCCGGCAAATTGTTCTTGCGGATGGCCTTGAAGAGTATTATTGAACTCTTGCCAAAACACACTGTTACACTGCTGAGGCCAGATCCTTGGGTGAAACTGCTTTTGGCACGAACACATACAACCATACTAACCGCACCACTGCCGTTCGCACGGAACGCCGTCGTGGTTGCCATCCATCTTCACGTCAGGGCAGTTCTTCAAGAAATATGCCGCCTCTTCACAAGATCTCATCTGAGAGCAGAATTTACGGCCATCGCATGAGAAATGGACATCAGCAACCGGGGCAAGGTCGGGGATCGGTCCCTTGTCAGGTTCTGGTACCGCGGTGGCAGCAATCGTATGAGCGCTCGGGCGATAGTATTTGGCGTAACCGTGCCATGCTAGCGAAGCAAGAATTACGACCAGAATAATTTTTTTCATGACAATTCAGTGATGGCAGGTAGTGATCGTCGCAGCGCTGCAGGAAGGCTTCAACGCATCTGCACCACAAACGCCAGGCGTTTACCGTCGCGGCTGACAGCCAGGCGCGTAATCGCACCGCCAAGGTCTTTCAAATCGGCAAACGGGCGGAAAGCGCCGCCGGCCTTGCCATCCCAGCGAAGCAGCTGGCTATCCTTGGCCATCAGCAACCCACCATCGGGTAACCAGCAGTAATCTTCGCTGCGCTCGCTGTCCTTTTCGCCCGGCGGTCCTTTTGGCGTGGCCACCAAGGGCGTCGGAGCAGTCTCCCCTGGCGCCATCGCAACGACCATCCAGTTGGCAGGATCGCGCTTGTCGACAAAGGAGATGCGCTTGCCGTCCGGGGTGCGGCCCAGTGAACGGCCGGTGGGCATGGCCAGCAAGACCGTGCTGCCGCTGGCCAGGTCGGCCAGCACCACGCTTTTGGCTTGTTTCTGCTCCACGCTACCGACCAGGGACAACACGACATGGCTGGCGTCGAGCCAGGCATGGTAGCCGACCCTGCGCATGGGCAGCACGCTGGCGAGCGGCTCGCCGCCGGCGCTGTAGCGCCACAGCTGCTGCGATTCGGTGTAGGCCTCCCCGACAGAGTCCGCCGCGGCCACGCGGATCGCGCTGAAGCCTTCCCCTTCCGGCAACGGGGTCGGCGAAAATTCGGACTCCCTGGTCGCCGTTACCTGGGTGGTGCCGGCGCTGGAGATATCGTAGCGATACACATCGTTCGCGCCGCTGCGGTCGGACACGAACCACAGCGCATTGCCATCTGCCAGAAAAGCGGGCTGGTTGTCGTAGCCGGGGCGGCGAGTGATATTGCGCACCTTTCCAACGGTGCCGGCCGCCAGGTCGAGCTCGGCCAGGAACACGTCCGAATCGGGCGCAACGCGGGGCGCCGTTGCCGCCGGGGGCGACGCCGGGGCCACGCTCTGGCAGGCACTGGTGACGAGGGCGATGCCGGCGGCGAAGATCAAGGCGAGCGCTTTTGTCATGAATCAGTCCGTTGCGTATTGGAAAGAGACAAAGATACCATGGCTATGGACGGCACGAATGGCTGGTGCGGCCCGCTCCGCAGTTTCCTCGCCACGCCCGACTGTCATGCGTGCTCGGCAGTCCCGTCTGGCCGAGCCGACAGAGGAAGGAAGACGGTATGGATGAGCCAAATCGATAACACCGCAGCGCCCAGCGTCACCAGGCCCACCCCCGCCATCGATTGTTGGTCGCTGAGGTAGACGCTGCAAAGCTGCTGCGGCGCGTCCTGGTAAAGCAGGCCAGCGGTGATGGTCATCCAGGCCCAGTTCACCAGGAAAAATCCCTGGACGATCGCGCCCGCGGCCTGCCACGCCGAACCGGCGAGAAAGCCAGCCAGCAGCATGCCAGCCACCTTCAGCGCGTTGGCTGCAACATGGATGACCGCATAGTCCAGGGCTACCGGCAACATCCAGACGCTGGTGATGAGCAACGCCGACAGCAGCATGGCCGGGCAATAGGAGCGCCCCTGTCGCCCATCGGCGCGGCCAGTCGTGTACGCCACCAGCCAGCCGATGGCGAACAGCAGCGGCAGCTCGGCCACCATGTGCCGGGCCATGGTCGCTTCCAGCCAAGGACGCACGATACCCACCAGCGCGAGCAAGAGACCAGGCAGGAAAGGATTGCGCAGGCGGAACATGGGATCAGTCCGGCAACAGGTCGGCCAGCGCTTGATCGGGCCGGTCGATGTCGTAGGCGCGTACAAGACGTCCGTCTGGATCCGCCATAAAGATGGCGCCGTTGTGCACGAAGCCCCCCAGGCCGTCGGGCAGGACCACGATGTCGAACAGCTTCAGCAGGCGCGGCAGGTCAGCCGGATCCGCGACGGTGGCAAAGGTCCAGCGCTGCGGATCGGCCTTCATCTTGCTTCCGTATTCGCGCAGCGCCGCTGGAGTGTCACGCGAAGGATCGAAGCTGATCGTGAGCAGCCGTACCCGGTCGTCGAGCTGCCTCGCGCGCAGTTCCTGTTGCAGGTAGGCCTGCCCCGATAAAGTGGTCCGGCAGATAGCCAGACAGGTGGTGTAGCCCAGCGTGATGAGCGTGACCCGCCCCGCATTTCCACCGATGGCGGCCAATGAGAAACTCGCACCGCGGCTGTCGACCAGGCGGATGGCCGACAACGCGCGTGGCGCGTGCTCCAGGTCGATGCGGCGCACGCCGTCCGAGGTGATGGCGTGGAAACCACGCGTCAGAAAGCTGAAGCCAGCAAGGCCGGCAAGTGCAACAAGAACCAGCGCGATGGCGGCCCCATAACGCGGCAATGGGCTGGAATGCGACATCGCAACCGCCTATTTCGGCACCGCCGCCAAGGCAGCCGCAATCTCTTCCGGGCCGTTCCATGCCGTATTGCGGGTGGCGGTGAGCGCGCGCGCGGCCGCGGCCGTTGTGCCATCGATCGGCGCCGCGTTGTTGCCCCACCGGGCACGCACATGGCTAAGCACTGCACCCATTTCATTATCCGAAAGCTCGTTGGCAAAGGCAGGCATCACCCCGTTGTAGGTGGTGCCCAGCACCTCGATCGGCCCAGTCATGCCGTGCAGGACGATCTGGAGCGCAGTGCCGGGGTCGCCCACGACCCAGGCCGAACCGGCCAGCGGCGGAAAGACACCCGGCAGGCCCTGACCATTGGCTTGGTGGCAGGCCGCACAGCGTGCCGCAAAGATCTGCGCGCCACTGGCGGCGCCGCTTCCGGCGGCAGATACCAGGGTTGCCGGATCGCGCCGGTCGCCGAGCGCAACGTCGCCTCCTGCTTCCTGCATGAAGATATAGCTGACGGCCCACACCACGAGTGCCAGCACAAGACCCATGACGACCTTTGGGAGGGGATTGCCTTGCTCAACCGGATCCGCGTGTTCCACAGGAATATTATTGTCTGTTGTCATTATCTGGTCCGTTTGCTGACTTGTCGGTGGCAGCGCTGCGCGTTTTCGCCGCGATTTTGGCTTCGCTCGGCGTGAGCGCAGGATAGGTGTGGTTTAGCCCCGTCAGATAAGCCACCAAGTCAAGTGCGTCGGGCCCTGCAACCACGGCCTTGTCGCGGTGAACCGTACCGGGCGGCAGGACGACAACACGATCGGCGGACGTGACGGCGCTCTTGTCCTTGAGTTCGAACAGGAATGGGAAACCCGGCATATTGCTGCCCGGGACATAGGCGCGCGGCTGGAACAGATGCCCAAGGTGCCAGTCGGCGCTGGGCTGGCGTGACCCGATATTGAACAAATCCGGCCCCGTTCGCATGGTGCCAAGCAGCGGTGGCGCATCGTAGTGATAGTCGGCCGCGACTGATGGGCGCCCCCAGCCGCGCTGCGCGTCGGCGCGCCCGGCGCCGGTGCTGCTTGGCTGCTGGGTGTGGCACGCGATGCAACCATTTCCCGCGTAAAGTTCGCGGCCACGCAACTGCTGTGCGGTGTAGTCCTTGAGCGCCGCCGGGGCGGGAACGTCCTTGAGCTGCAGGAAGGGCACCACGACCATGGCAGAGGTCGCCAACGCCAGCGTGACCATGGCACCGCCGAGTAGTTTGAGTTCGTTTTCCATGATCAGGCAGTCGCTTCACGTAAAGCGCTTTCGGTTTGGCCCAGCACGCCGGAGCGCACCACCATCAGCGCAAAGTGCCAGGCGAAGACGAGATGACCAAGCGTCATCATGGCGCCGCCCACGGTGCGTCCTTGCAGCCACGGCATCGTCACGGCAACCGAGTCCATGAATGGGCGGGCCGGGTCGAGCAAAACCAGTCCTTGCAGGATGCCGCCGACGCTTAAGGTGACCAGATAAACCGCAAAGCCGCCGCACACCAGCCAGAAATGCCATGCAGTCAGGGTGGGGCGCGGCCACTGTATGCCCAGCACCCGAGGCATGACAAAATACACGCCGCCGAAAATCACCATTGACACGAAGCCGTACATGCCGAGATGGGCGTGGGCCACCGTGAAGTGGGTGAAGTGGGTCACCGCATTGAGAGAACGTAGCGCCTCCAGCGAGCCTTGCAGCGACGCCAAGGTGTACATGACGGCGCCGAACAGGATGAAGCGCAGGGTTGGCGACGAGCGCAGTGCGCCGAAATGGCCCTTGATCGTCAGGTGCTGGTTTAGCGAGAACGCCACCACCGGAATAATCATCATCACGCTTTGAACGATGGACAGCGTGATCAGCCATTCGGGAATCGGCCCGCCGATCAGGTGGTGGGCGCCCACCTGGCCGTAGAAGAAGGCCAGGGTCCAGAAACCCAGCAGCGACAAGTTGTACGATTGCACCGGACGGCCGATCACCTT
Organism: Telluria sp.; assembly: GCA_049301315.1. Classification (GTDB taxonomy): domain Bacteria; phylum Pseudomonadota; class Gammaproteobacteria; order Burkholderiales; family Burkholderiaceae_D; genus JBAQKU01. The sequence goes on along the minus strand of JBAQKU010000080.1, from coordinate 5,352 downwards.
GGGCAGGAAGTAATAGACGGACGCAATCGACAGCGGCGTGTAGAACAGCCCCAGTACATTGTGGCCAAACCACCAGTTCATGGTGGCCTGCTCGACGCCGAAGTGCACGCCCGGGATCTTCGCCACGATGTACAGGACCGGAAACCAGAACAGCGCCGCGCCGATGTACCACACCGATACGTACAGATGATGCACGCGGCGCTGTTGCAAGGTGTAGACCATCGGCAGGCCGATCAGCATACCGCCGACGGCGAACAGAATGCCGATCTGCCACGGAATTTCCAGCCATTCCATGCCGGCACTGGCGCCGCTGGCAATCGCGCCAAGCCCGGCAATCAGGCCGGCGTTCCACAGTGCCGCGCCGAGCACGGCGAGGCGTCCGCCTGCCAAAGTGGTGCGCAGCAAGCGTGGAAGCATCCAGATCGCGAGCCCCAACAGGCCCAGCGGCGCCCAGCCGTACGCCACGGCATTCAGGTGAATCGTGCGCAGGCGGCCGAAGGTCAGCCATGCGTAGCCGGTCAGAAAGTCGGGATTGTGCAGTTTGAACGAGCTGAGCAGCCCTGCCAGCGAAGCGACGATCAGCCACACCACGGCGCCGCCGATCAGTATGAAAGCGGGCAGCGAGCTGGAGCGGTCGGCAAGTTCGCGCGCGGCAACCTCTTCCGGTTCGGCCGCAAGCGGCCCCGCTGCCGGCGCAAGCGCGCCCTCCCCGTCCTGGCGGCCGATCTCGCCTTTGATGAAAATCACGCGCGCGCCCGACGGGTCGGTCTCGAACACGCCCTTGCGAAGGGACCAGATGAACGCAAACAGGCCGGCGATCGACAAAATGAAGGTGGCAAGCAGGATGCCGGTGGGATTCATGAGATTTCGATTCCAAGTTTGAGTGTGGTTTTCGAGAATGGTAGCCACCGCGCAGACGGAGCGGCGTAAGCAGATTGCCGCATAAAAACCGGATCAGATGACCTGGCCGGCACTGCTGTTCGGTTTCGATTGCGGTTTTGCATTACCATGCCAACAGACCGACCAACGATTCATCATGAAACTTTACGAGAAGCTAGCGCGCGAGATCTCCGAATCAATCCTGAATGGGGTTTTGCGGCCAGGCGACCGGCTGCCATCGGTACGCCAGGCGTGCGCCAGCCGCGGCGTCAGCCCGTCGACCGTGTTCCAGGCTTACTATTTGCTGGAAGCGCAAGGCCTGATCCAGTCGCGCGAACGGTCGGGATACTTCGTTGCCGTCAGCGCACAGCGGATGCCGCCCGAACCGGACACATCGTCCCTGCCTGACGACGAGTCGTTGCCGCTGGCAATGAGCGATCGTGTATTCGAGGTGCTGGAGTCGACCATGAACCGCGATGTCGTGCCTTTCGGCTCGGCCTTTCCCAGCCCGCTGCTGTTTCCGATGGCGCAGCTGGCGCGCATGATGAGTTCAAGTGTGCAGCACCTCAACCCATGGGCAAGCGTGGACGACCTGACGCCTGGCGACGCGCGCCTGCGCCGCCAGCTTGCGCTGCGCTACCTGATTGACGGTCTGCAGGTGAACGCGGACGACATCATCGTGACCAACGGCGCGCTGGAAGCGCTGAACCTGTGCCTGATGGCCGTGACGCGCCCGGGTGACTCGGTGCTGATCGAATCGCCCGCCTTTTATGGCTCGCTGCAAGCGATTGAGCGACAGGGGCTGGAGGCGATCGCCGTGCAGACCCATCCGCGCGAAGGGATGGACCTGGCCGCAGCCGAGCGCGCGCTGGAGCGCCATCGCCCGAAAGCCTGCTGGCTGATGACGAACTTCCAGAACCCCCTCGGCAGCATGATGCCGGATGAGAAAAAGCGGGACCTTGTGCGGCTATTGACGCGCTACCAGGTTCCCCTGATCGAAGATGACGTGTATGGCGAACTGTATTTCGGCGACAAGCGCCCGACACCGGCCAAGTCGTTCGACACCGAAGGACTGGTGATGCACTGCTCCTCCTTTTCCAAGTGCCTGGCGCCGGGCTACCGGATTGGCTGGGTCGCCGCCGGGCGCTTTGCGCGGCAGGTGGCACGCCACAAGCTGACCACCAGCCTGACCACCTGCGCACCCGCTCAGGGTGCGCTGGCGCTGTACCTGGAAAAAGGCGGCTACGACCGCCACCTGCGCATCCTGCGCCACAAGCTGGCGGCGCAACAGGCCGCGTTCATGGACGCGGTGGCCCGCCACTTCCCGGCCGGCACGCGCGTCACCCGGCCCAAGGGCGGGTACTTTCTATGGGTGGAGTTGCCAGATGGCGTGGACGCACTCGCCGTGCACCGGGCCGCACTGACACGCGCGATCAGCGTCGCGCCCGGGCCGATCTTTTCGCCGCAGCCTGGGTTTGCGAATTGTCTGCGCCTTAATTACGGGCACCTGTGGGATGCCCGCGCGGAAGCGGCCGTGGCAAGCCTGGGTCAGATCATAGCCGCGGCCCATTAATGCTTTGCCGCCTTGCCTCTCAAGCGCGATAAGGGGGTGTCCTCCAAGGCTGCAAGGTTGAAAAACCGGCCCATCGGTCGACAAACGCGACCTACATCTGCGATTGCTGGTAGTTATCCATGCCGATCTTGTCGATCAGGCCAAGCTGAATTTCTAACCAGTAAGCGTGGTCTTCCTCGGTATCGGTGAGCAGCCCGGTGAGGATGGCGCGGGTCTGGAAATCGCCTTCCTGTTCGCAGAGCGCGATGGCGCTCTTGAGCGCGGCGATGACGCTGTACTCGATGGTCAGGTCGTTGCCCAGCATTTCCGGTACATCCCTGCCTATTTGCAAAGGTGCGCGCACCCCGAGGTTGGGTGTGCCTTCCAGGAACAGAATGCGCTTGATCAGCGCTTCCGCGTGCCCCACCTCATCCTGTCGCTCGTGCTCGATACGCTCGAAAAGCTTGTCGAACCCCCAATGTTGATACATGCGGGAGTGCAGGAAATACTGATCGATCGCGGTAAGCTCGCCCGCAAGCAATTCGTTCAGGCAATCGATGATTTTTGGGTTGCCGCGCATGGAAGGCTCCTGAAAAGTGATGATTTTCGATGGCGGCCTGGTCGGGCATGGGCATTGGCCGCAATTGCATACCATTACACATGGTAATTCACATACGGCGCCAGTGCCTTCTTTATAAGAATATTTCGGTTCCTGCTTCCTTAGACTTCGACCGCGCCGGCCATGCTGAATTCGCCGCGCGAGAGGCGCGCCATGGCCACGGCAAAGCTCGATACCCCCGCCCCCTTGAAAAACAGGCAGGGTTTGCCGCTGCGCTTGCAATGGCTCTTTAGGTTGAAGTAGGCGGAATGGCTGATGCAGTCGGTCGGGCACACCACGGCATCGGCGCTGCGGATCAATTCCGGCAGGCGCGAGAGCGCCTCTTCCAGCCCGCCGTCGTGGTGCACCAGCCGAACGCCCAGGCGCTGCGCCAATTCCCGGTACTGAGCCACCAGCGAGGTTCTTCCACCCACATACAGGATGCAGCGCGGCGCGCTCTCGTGCACGCAGCATTCGCAGCGCTCCCCGCAAGCGGCCGGATCGTCTCCATCGGCCAGCAACAGACGCTCGAGCGCCTCGCACTGCATCGACAGGCCGTTGCGTTCCTGCATCAGCCCGGCGACCTGCTCTTGCGCATCCTGCAGGCTCTTGAGCTGCTCGCGCACGCGCTGCTCCATCGCCGCCAGATGCTCATTCGCCCGTTGCAGGCTGGTTGCGCGCTGACTCATCGCAGCCATTGCCTGGCCCGACTCGAATTCGCCGACACGCTCGCGCAGCAGGACGAGTTCCGCCGCCAGGCTGGCGCGTTCGTCCAGCGCCGCCTGGGCTTCGGCATGCCGCGCCTCCATCTTGCCCAACTGCTGGGCGTGGCGCGTACGCTCCGTATGGAGCGTCTGTTTCAACTCGACGTTTTCATTCTCCAGGAAGCGCAGGCGCCGCACATCCGCCGCCTGGCCCGCGCCAACCTGATGCGACAGCATGTGAATGTCGTTGTACACTCGCCCCCTGGCGGCGTCGCTGACCGCCTTGTGCATGACGGTCGCCCACAGCGGCGCCGCAACCTCCCCCCGCGCAACACATTCTTTCCAACAAGCCATGACCTCCACCTCGGTCTTCAGCTTGGCGTAGCGGGCGATGGTCAGCGCGTACTTGCGGTCCAGATGCTTTTGCAATGTTTCCGACACCGCATTACGGGTCTGCAGGCAGCCGACCGCTTCCACATGCAGCTCGAAGTCGTCGCGCAAGCTCGCTGCGAAGCCGAAGCGCTTCGCGAACCGCAGCAGATCGTCCATCGGAAGACAGGTACCGATGATCGGGCAATGGTGCTTATCTTCAAGATCCCACAGCTTGACCGGCTTGTTGTGGGAGAGCTTGGCGCTGGCAGGCGCGGCGGGTGCGGCCGGCGCGACAACAAAAGGCTCCGGCCGTGCCCGGCTCAGGAGGTTCTGGAAAAGCTTCGATTGCTGTGGCGATGGCAACATGTGAGATCCCCGGGTACGGCCGCCTTGTTACGCGACCGCGCCCCATTGTTTCGACAATTCCTGGCAGGTAGCCCGCAGCAGGCGCGACGGCGGAGGTGCATCGGCAAGTACCTTGAGATGGCGATCGATGATCGATGCCAGTTCTGTGCGCCAACTGGTTTCTTTCGGGGCGGCGCGATAATGCGACATCAGCCGCACGATGGCATACGCCCGAAACTCGGGGGGCATGGCAACAGGATTCCATTGAAGAAACACGGGGTTGATGTCAGTCGGCATGGTATCGCTCCGTAAATGAGAATGATTATCGTTTACAGAGTATTCTATAAGCAGCGCAGGAATGCAAGTACTTTTCCAGCAAGCAATGACTATGATCATCCCGGCAAAAGCAAGCCGGCCATGCGGTCATGCCGGGCCTTGTTGATGCGAGTAGGTGGGCGCGCGAAAAGAAGGACAAGTCTGACAAGCGCGGCGGCTCGAAGGCAAGCCTGGTAGTCCGACGCCTCCGGGGTTGATGCCATGCCGGCGCGCACCGGGTTCAAGTCAACATACGCCATCGCCCCAAGAAGCGGCGATAAGTGGCTGTCCCCTTGTTTGCCTTGTTTGGCGAGGAGGGCGGCGTCCATTTCATTCCCTTTCCCGAGCGTCACCAAGTCCCAAGTTGATCCCAATCACTGCTCAGCCTGCTCTGCAGCAATACGGCATCTTTCCACTCCTGCACAGTTAAATTATCACTCAACCGGAGGATATATGCCGTTCTGGTTGGCGTCAACTATCTTGGCCGGTCGGCGTCAATTATCTTGGCCGGTGAAGCGAAGTGTTGTTAATCCTTCTTTTCCTTCGTTTTTGGCTTGACGGTAGTGGTGCCCGCTGATGCTGCCCGT
>JBAQKU010000079.1:0-1620 GCA_049301315.1 Telluria sp. | reverse complement strand
CGGGCCGCTTGTATCGTTCCCTACATTCGGTGCCGTTTGTGCGGTTTGTGACAGCCCTATGCGGCGCGCGCATGTTCCGGGTAAATCTTGAAATCGCCCTTGTAATCAATCGCTTGGATCAATTTTGCAGAGCTGGCATGGCGCTTGCAAAGTGTGCTGTGCACCGAAAATGTTTTGCCGAACGCGTGACTTGAGACGAAGAGCTATATGAGTTTCGAAGCGGCTTCAAGAGCGGATGCATACGTCACTCGTCAACCTGCTTTTACATCGATACAAGGAGATTCACATGGCTGCACTTAGGCAAATTGCTTTTTACGGCAAAGGTGGTATCGGCAAGTCCACCACATCCCAGAATACCCTCGCTGCGCTGGCCGAGTTGGGGCAGAGGATTCTCATCGTCGGCTGCGACCCGAAAGCCGACTCGACCCGCCTGATCCTTCACGCCAAGGCCCAGGATACGATTCTCAGCCTGGCCGCGGAAGCCGGCTCGGTCGAGGACCTGGAGCTGGAAGACGTGATGAAGGTCGGCTACAAGGATATCCGCTGCGTGGAAGCCGGCGGACCGGAACCTGGCGTCGGCTGCGCCGGCCGCGGCGTGATCACCGCGATTAACTTCCTCGAAGAAAACGGCGCCTACGAGAACGCCGACTATGTCTCGTACGACGTGCTGGGCGACGTCGTGTGCGGCGGCTTCGCCATGCCGATCCGCGAGAACAAGGCGCAGGAAATCTACATCGTCATGTCGGGCGAAATGATGGCCATGTACGCGGCCAACAACATCGCCAAGGGCATCCTGAAATACGCGCACTCGGGCGGCGTGCGCCTGGGCGGGCTGATCTGCAACGAGCGCCAGACCGACAAGGAACTGGAACTGGCCGAAGCGCTGGCCGAGAAGCTCAACACGACGCTGATCCATTTTGTGCCGCGCGACAACATCGTGCAGCACGCGGAACTGCGCCGCATGACCTGCATCGAGTACGCGCCGAACTCGAACCAGGCGCAGGAATACCGCACGCTGGCGCGCAAGATCCACGAGAACGCCGGCAAGGGCACCATCCCGACCCCGATCACCATGGAGGAGCTGGAAGAACTGTTGATGAAGCATGGCCTGATGCCGGTGATCGACGAGTCCGAAGTGGGCAAGGCGGCTGAACTGCAAGCGGCCTGATACATGGCGTCCCGCTCCCGAGGGCGGGGGCGGGACGCGGATAAGCGATTTACCTTTATTGGAGAGAACATGAGCCTCACTGTTGAAGAAGCCAAGAAGCGCAACCAGGAAGTGATCGGTGAGGTCTTGCAGGCCTATCCCGAGAAGACCGCCAAGAAACGCGTCAAGCATTTAAGCGTGTTTGACGAGGGCAAGACCGATTGCGGCGTCAAGTCGAACATCAAGTCGATCCCGGGCGTGATGACCATCCGCGGCTGCGCCTATGCCGGCTCGAAGGGTGTGGTATGGGGGCCGATCAAGGACATGGTGCACATCAGCCACGGCCCGGTCGGCTGCGGCCAGTATTCGTGGGGATCGCGCCGCAACTACTACGCCGGGCGCACCGGTGTCGACAGTTTCGGCACGATGCAATTCACGTCCGATTTCCAGGAAAAGGACATCGTCTTCGGCGG
>JBAQKU010000078.1:0-6295 GCA_049301315.1 Telluria sp. | reverse complement strand
GGAGCTGATCGCAATCGCCCACCCCGACTTCCGCGCCGAGCTGCGCGCGCAGGCCAACAGGATGTGCGTGTTCTGAACCCCGGCTGTCAGCGCTTGCCGATATGCCGATCCAGGAATTTCTCGACCCGGGTCCAGAAGTCGATCCGGTTTTCCGGCACCGCCCAGCCATGCCCTTCGTCCGGATAGACCACCCATTCGACGCCGGCGTTGGTGGCCTTCACCGCTTCGTAGAACTGCTTGCCATGGTAGATAGGCACGCGCTTGTCGGAGCCGCCGTACGCGAGCAGCAGCGGCTGCCTGATGCGTGCCACCTGCTGCAGCGGCGAGGTCGCCTTCAGTTGAGCCGCGTCCTTGACCTGGTCGCCGATCAGGTCGGGCATGCCGTATTGCTTCCAGCGCTGCGACAGGTCCGACTCGAAGCTCCAGTGGCCGGAGTACATCAGGTTGATGTCGGTAACGCCGACCCAGTTGATGCCGCATTTATACAGGTCCGGGTCGTTGACCAGTCCCATCAGCGTCGCGTAGCCGCCATAACTTGCCCCGGCGATGCAAATGCGCTTCGGATCGACGATGCCTTGCGCGATCGCCCACTTGGCGCCGTCGGCAATATCGTTTTGCATCGCCAGTCCCCACTGCTTCCAGCCGGCCTTGAAATGCGCCATGCCGAAACCGGTACTGCCGCGAAACTCCGGTTCCAGCACGGCATAGCCGCGCGAGGCGAGGAACTGTGCGTGCGGCTCCCAGCCCCAGGCGCCGCCGCGCACGAACGGCCCGCCGTGGACCAGCACCACCAGCGGCAGGTTCTTGCGTTCGCTGCCACGAGGCAGCGTCAGCCAGGCGGGAATGTCCAGGCCGTCGCGCGCCTTGTAGCGCACCATTTCCTGCTTGCCCATCTGGGCCGGCACGATTTTCGAGTAGGTGCTGCCGATCCTGGTCATCTGCCTGGTCTCGGTGTTATAGATCAGGAAGATACGCGGTTGCACGTCGGAGTAGGCCTCCACCAGTACCCAGGGCGCCTCCGGACGGCTGCCGACCGAAATCATGTTCACCGTCGACGGCAGTATCGCATCGACCGCCTCCTGCACCGCCTTCATGCCCGGGTCGAACCAGACCGCCGATTCCGCATCGGCCAGGAAACGCACGCCCAGCAGCTTGTCCTTGTTGACGATCAGCTCGCCCTCGAAGTCGAAGTCCGTCAGCGCCACCAATGGTTCCTTGCTGATCTGGTTGGAAGCGATGTCGTAGGTGTGCAGCGCCTGCTTGTCGCCGGCGGCATTGCTGCTGACATAGAGCGTGCCTGCCGGGCTGAAGCCGAGCGGGGCAAACCCGCCGCGTCCGCCCTTGTAGGTATCGAATTCGGTCAGCTTGCGCCACTGATCGTTGGCCGGGTCGCGGTAATAGACGACTTCCATGTTGCGGTCGAGCCCGATGGCGATGCGCGGCTCGCCCTTTTGGTCGAGCAGCCAGCTCTGGGCAAAGGCCGGGCGCGGTATCGTTTTGGAACGGCCGGTGACGGTGTCGAGCTGGATCAGGTCCACATAGTCGACCGCATCGGCGCCGTTGAACTTGGGACTGATGACGTACACGAAGTTGGAGTCCTGCGCACCGCGCTGGCCGAGCATATAGGTATTCCACGGCAGCGGTTCGCGCTTCCATTTTTCGGTGAACGCCATGCCGGACGTCGACACACCGCTTTCGCCGAAGTGCGACACCAGCTGGCGCAGTGCGCCGCCGTCCCGGTTTACCGCGTACAAACCAGGCGCCGTGCTGCGCATGCCCGTGCCGAGGCGCTTGTCGGCCGTGTCGAACACCAGGCGCTCGTTGTTGACCCACTCGAAATCGTCGACATCGATATTCTGGAAATTGGCGGCGGTCTTGAGCGTGCTGGTTCCCAGTTCGAGGATGGCGAGACCGTCGTGCACCGTGTTGCTGCCCACCCGCACCGCCAGGTATTTGGCATTGGGCGACAGGCGCGCGGCGCTGAACGACGGGTTTTCAAAAAAATTCTCGATGGCTGGGGTGGCGGCATGGCCGGCGCCGGCCGCCAGCGACAGCAGCACCATGTTCAGCAGTTTCAGTGGATTCGATGACATGAACTCGCGCTCCGTGGACGATTAGATGGAAGGCTGCGGCGCCTTGCGGCGTGCACAGCCTCGCTCCTCATACCTATGAGATAACGCAAGTTACGCGATTATGACAATCTAAACATTGTCATTTGCGAAACGTCGATCAGATATTTCGAATTGCCTTGACGCAGGTCAGAGGCGGACGCGCGATGGCGTCCGGTCCCCGGGCCTGGCATTGTGGCCCTTACAGTGTGGCCGGCTCGCGCTGTCCGGCCTGCCCCGGTTCGGCGCCAGCGCCGCCCGCTCCCTGCAAGGCGCGCGCGGCATCGGCGACACGGTCGAACAGTGCGTCCGCCTCGGCCGGATCGAAATCGGTACGGTAGCGTTTCTTCACGCCCAGCTCGTGCAGCAGCACATGGCTGGTGGGCGCCACGCCGCGCTGCGCCAGGCTGTTCTTCACGCATTCGAGCGGGCAGCCGTCGAGCGCGAGGATCGCTCGCCCGGACTGCGCAACCTTGACCAGCGACGCCACATTGCCCCCGACGCCGGCGATACAGGACATCTCGGCCACGCCGCGCCGGTCCAGTTGCACTGCCAGGTGGTTCGCCATCTGGGCCGCACTGGAACAGCCAGAGCAGGAATACACCAGCGGAAGGGTTTTGTCGCGCGCGCTCATCTCGTTCACCTTGTCGTATTAATGTTGCTCATCCCAATATACACGAGCGAAAAAAGAATACAATCCATCCAATTGGAACAATATTGTTTCCGTGGAGGACACAATGCAGCTCGACCTGCTCAGCAACATGGCCGTATTTGCCCGCGTGGTGCAAGCGCGCAGCTTTACCGAAGCGGCCAAGAGGCTAGGTTCGACCAAGTCGGCGGTCAGCAAGCAGATCACGCGCCTCGAGGTCGAACTCGGAACGCTGCTGCTCAATCGCACCACACGGCGCCTGAGCCTGACCGATGCCGGTGTCGCTTTCTACGACTATTGCGCGCGCATCGTGGCCGACGCCGAAGAAGCGCAGCGCGCGGTCGGCGAATTGCGCGGGTATCCGAAAGGCCGCTTGCGGGTCGCCGCCCCGCCGGCGTTCGCGCGCCTGCACCTGATGCCGGCGCTGGTGGGATTCATGCAGCGCTATCCCGAACTCGAGGTGGAACTGAGCCTGACCGACCGCTCGCCCGACCTGGCCGACGACGGGCTCGACCTGGCGGTGCGCATCATCGAAGAGCCCGGCGAAAACATGATTGCCCGCCCGCTGGCGCCGATCCACTGGGTCGTGTGCGCGACGCCGGCCTATGTCGCGGCCCATGGCGAACCGCGCAGCGTGGCCGAACTGGCCGCGCACAACTGCCTGTCGTATGCCATGACCGCGCTCGACGAACGCTGGCACTTCAACGGCGGGGACGGCGAAATCAGCGTGCGCGTGCATGGCGATGTTCGCGTCAACAACAACGAAGCGCTGCGCGAAGTCGTGCTGCACGATCACGGCATCGCCCTGTTGCCGACCTACATAGTCTGGAACGAGCTGCAGTCCGGCCGCCTGTGCCGGCTGCTCGCGGGGCACACCCCGCGCGGCGCCTTCGGGCGCCACATCCACTTCGTCTACCTGCCGGGGCGCTTCATTGCGCTCAAGGTGCGCGCCTTCATCGACTATTACCTCCAGTACTGCGGCAGTCCCGCCTACTGGGACCGCCCGCCCGATCCGGGGTGAGGCATTCAGGCCGCACCGGTGCCGGCCTGTAACGCGTCGATCACCTGGGCGGTCTTGCGCACCCGGCCCATGTTGCGGAACACATTCTTGCAGGCGAACGAATGGGACTGCTCGCTCAGGTCCGACATCGCATCTTCGACAAACACCAGCTCATAGCCGCGGTCGAACGCGGCGCGCGCGGTCGATTCCACGCCGCAGTGGGTGGCAATGCCGCCCAGCAGGATGGTCTTGATGTGGCGGCGCCGCAGTATCTGGTCGAGTTCGGTGCCGTAGAAGGCGCCCCACTGGCGCTTGACGATCACCACATCGCCCGCTTCCACGCCGGTTTCCGGCACCAGCTGGGAAGAATCGGGCGGATCGACCGAAGCCCCGGGCGGACGCGCCAGTGGCGCATCGGCCGGCAGCTGCAGCAGTTCGTTGACCAGCACGCGCACGAACACGACCAGTGCGCCGCGCTCGCGCATTTCCTGCGCCATGAGCACGGCATTGCCGAGCACCTGCTCGGCGGAATACGGAGCGAGCCCGCGCTTGACGTTGCTGTGCTGCAGATCGATCAGTACGAGCGCGCTGCGCGCCACGTCGACAGAAAGGGATTCCATTGAATCGCTCTAGGCGGGAGGACTGCCTTCCCGGATCGCCTCTTTCAGTTGCTGGCGAAACTCGGGCGTGTCGTGATGCCCGTGAACCGCAACGGCGTGCTGCACCGCCACCTCCATCAGCTCCGGTTCGCTGTCAGCGGCGATCGTGACCGTGCATTTCGATTCGCTGGGAACCTCGCGGCAATCAATGTACTTGCGTGCCATGATGACCTCCTTGAGTGTTAGTCTCATGTCAGTATATTCAGGTGAGGCGCACTTTCAAGCGGCCACTTCAGAGCTAAAAAAACCGGCCGCGAAGGCCGGTATTTCTCGATGCGGATACTGCTTATTGAGCCGGAGCGGGCGCAAGCAGCGCCGGAGCTGCCGCAGGCGCCACGATCGCTGCGGCGTGCAGGGGCGCTGGCGCGCTGATCTTGATCCAGCCGGTCGGATCGAGCAGCGGCACCATCAGCAAGGCAACGATGTTGATGATCTTGATCAAAGGGTTGACCGCGGGACCGGCCGTGTCCTTGTAGGGATCGCCCACCGTATCGCCGGTGACTGCGGCCTTGTGCGCGTCCGAGCCCTTGCCGCCGAAGTTGCCGTCCTCGATATACTTCTTCGCATTGTCCCAGGCGCCGCCGCCGGTCGTCATCGAGATCGCGACGAACAGGCCGGTGACGATGGTGCCCATCAGCAGGCCGCCAAGCGCGGCAGGCCCCAGCACCAGGCCGACCACGATCGGCACCACCACCGGCAGCAGCGACGGCACGATCATTTCCTTGATCGCCGACGCGGTCAGCATGTCGACCGCCTTGTCGTACTCGGGCTTGCCGGTGCCGTCCATGATGCCCTTGATGTCGCGGAACTGGCGCCGCACTTCGACCACGACGGCGCCCGCTGCGCGCCCTACCGCTTCCATCGCCATCGCGCCGAACAGGTAAGGAATCAGGCCGCCGATGAACAGGCCGACGATCACCATCGGGTTCGACAGGTCGAACGAGATCTGGGTGCCGGCCGATTCGAGCGCGTGCGTGTAATCGGCGAACAGCACCAGCGCGGCCAGGCCGGCCGAACCGATCGCGTAGCCTTTGGTGACCGCCTTGGTGGTGTTGCCGACCGCGTCGAGCGGATCGGTGATGGCGCGCACCGATTCGGGCATGCCGGCCATTTCGGCGATGCCGCCGGCGTTGTCGGTGATCGGCCCGTAGGCGTCAAGGGCGACGATAATGCCGGCCATCGACAGCATCGAGGTCGCGGCGATCGCGATCCCGTACAACTGGCCCATCTGGTACGAAGCGAGGATCGCGACGCACACCGCCAGCACCGGATAGGCGGTCGACTTCATCGACACGCCCAGGCCGGCGATGATGTTGGTGCCGTGGCCGGTGGTCGATGCTTCGGCGATGTGGCGCACCGGCTTGAAATCGGTGCCGGTATAGTACTCGGTGATGTAGACCATCAGGCCGGTCAGGACGATGCCGACGATCGAGCAGCCCATCATCTTCATGCGCATCGCTTCGTCCGGCCACAGGATCCAGGTGACCGCGGCAAAGCCGATCAGCGACAGGCCGGCGGCCCACCACAGCCCGGTGTACAGGGCCGACATGATCTTCTTGCCCTGCTTGGCCTTGACCAGCGAGCAGCCCACGATCGATCCGATGATCGACACCGCGCCCAGCAGCAGCGGATAGATGATCGCCGTGGTGGTGTTGGTTGTAAACATCAGCGCGCCGAGCAGCATGGTGGCGATCAGGGTGACGACATAGGTCTCGAACAGGTCGGCGGCCATGCCGGCGCAGTCGCCCACGTTGTCGCCCACGTTATCGGCGATCACCGCGGGATTGCGCGGATCGTCCTCGTGAATGCGGGCTTCGACCTTGCCCACCTGGTCGGCGCCGACGTCGGCGCCCTTGGTGAAGATGCCGCCGCCCAGACG
>JBAQKU010000077.1:0-12210 GCA_049301315.1 Telluria sp. | reverse complement strand
TGCCATTGATGCCGGCTACATTGGTGTGCTACGAAATGGGGTTCCCGCCTGCGCGGGAACGACGAATTCAATGGCGACGGCATTTTCGGAGTTGGTCTTAATCCTTCCAGTTCCACCACTTGAGCTTGTCGGGCTCGGGGTTGACGGTTTTCGCGAAGTATACAGCGCATCTGGCAACGTACAGCCAGCAACGGTCAACATGGCAGCGCTGCAATTGTTCCTGGCGCTCGTACATCGCGTCCGGATCGGCACGCTTGAGGTCCTCGACCTTGCGGTAGCCCTGATCGTACAGGTCTTGCGCAATGCTGGGGCCAACGCCGGGAATGCGCTGCAGTTCCTTGAGTGCGGCTGCCTGCTCAGAATAACTCGTCATGTGCGATTCCGGCGAACGCATCGAAATACTCGGGGAAGGTCTTGGCGACGCATTTCGGGTCGTTGATGCGCATGCGGTTGCCGCGCCGCGCCTTGCCGTCCAGCGCGGCCAGCGAGAAGCACATCGCCATGCGGTGGTCGTCGTAGGTGTCGATGGTGGCCGGCAGGATCTCGGCCGGCGGCGTGATGCGGATGAAGTCAGGCCCCTCTTCCACCTGCGCGCCCAGCTTGCGCAGCTCGGTCGCCATCGCGCTCAGGCGGTCGGTTTCCTTGACGCGCCAGCTGGCGATGTTGCGCAGCGTGCTGGTGCCGTCGGCGTACAGCGCGGCCACCGCGATCGTCATCGCGGCGTCGGGGATGTGGTTGAAGTCGGCGTCGATGGCCTTGAGCACGCCGTTCGAGCGCGCCTCGATCCAGTTGTCGCCGCGGGTGATGGTCGCGCCCATCTGCTCGAGCGCTTCGGCGAAGCGCACGTCGCCCTGGATGCTGTCGCGCCCCACCCCCTGCACCCGCACCGGGCCGCCGGCGATGGCGCCGGCGGCCAGGAAGTACGAGGCCGAGGAAGCGTCGCCTTCGACGTGGATGGTGCCCGGGCTCCGGTAGCGCTGGCCCGGCTGCACGGTGAAGGAGCGCCAGCCGTCCTGCTCCACCGTCACGCCGAAGCGGCGCATCAGGTTCAGGGTGATCTCGATGTAGGGCTTGGAAATGAGTTCGCCCACCACGTCGATGCCGACTGCGTGCTCCCTGGCCATGAGCGGCGCGGCCATCAGCAGCGCGGTCAGGAACTGGCTCGACACGTTGCCGCGCACGGCCATGCGCTGCGCGTGCAGGTGCCCGGGGCGGATGCGCAGCGGCGGATAGCCTTCGACGCCGGTGTACTCGATGCGGGCGCCGACGGCATTGAGCGCGTCGACCAGGTCGCCGATCGGGCGCTCATGCATGCGCGAGACGCCGTGCAGGGTGTAGTCGCCGCCGATGACGGCCAGCGCCGCGGTCAGCGGGCGGATCGCGGTGCCCGCGTTACCCATGAACAGGTCGGCCTGACGCACCGGCAGCACGCCGTCGATCCCGTGCACCACATGGGTATGCGCATCGACCTGCTCCCATTTCACGCCGAGCGAGTGCAGCGCGCCCAGCATCACCAGCGTGTCGTCCGAGGCCAGCAGGTCAATGATGGTGGTGCTGCCGCCGGCCAGCGCGGCCAGCAGCAAGGTGCGGTTCGAGATGCTCTTGGAACCTGGCAGGCGCACCACGCCCTCTACGTGCATGACGGGCTTGAGATCGATGTGGTCGGGATAATGTTTTTGCTGCGTCATGCTTTGGAGTCCTTCGATACTATTCGGCGCTGTCTGGCGGCGGGGCTTCGGCCGTTTCAATGGTGGCGATCCACTTCTGGCGCGCGCGCTGGGCGTTCGCGTAGACCGCCTCGATCCCGCCCGCGTCGCGCGCCGCCAGCATGGCGCGCAGTCCGTTCAATTGTGCCAGATAGGCATCGAGCTCGGACAGCAGCGCGCCCTGGTTGGCCATGCTGATGTCGCGCCACATCTCGGGTGAAGACCCGGCGATGCGGGTGAAGTCGCGAAAGCCGCTGGCCGCGTACTGGAACAGCAAGCCGGCATGCTCCTTGTTGGCGATGTCGTCGACCAGCGCGAAGGCCAGCAGGTGCGGCAGGTGGCTGACGGCGGCGAATACCTTGTCGTGCTCCGGCGCGGTGAGGCGGTGGATGATGGCGCCGCAGGCGGTCCAGGCGCCAGCGACGCGCTCGACGTCGGCCGGTGAGTTTTCGGCCAGCGGCGTGAGCACCGCCTTCTTGCCGCGGTACAGGTCGGGAATGGCGGCATCGGGGCCGTTCGACTCGCGGCCCGCGATCGGATGGCCGGGCACGAACTGCGCAACCTTGGAACCGAGCGCATGGCGCGCCGCAGCGACGACATCGGACTTGGTGCTGCCGGCGTCGGTGACGACGGTGCCAGCTTCCAGGTACGGCAGCAGCGAGGACAGGATCTTTTCGGTCTGGGCCACCGGCGCGGCGATCAGCACCAGGTCGGCCCCTTTCATCGCGTCCGCGACCGATTCGCCGATCGCGTCGATGATGCCCAGTTCCAGCGCGCGCGCCAGCACTGGCTGCGAGCGCCCCATGCCAACCACCGTGCCAACCCGGCCAGCCTGCTTGAGCGCCAGCGCGAACGAGCCGCCGATCAGCCCTACCCCGAAAATGACAACCTTGTTGAACACGTCAGCCCAGAGCCTTTTTCAGTGCGGTGATGAAGATCGCGTTTTCCTGCGGCAGGCCGATGGAAATGCGCAGCCATTGCGGCAGGCCGTAGTTGCCGACCGGGCGCACGATGACGCCCTGCTTGAGCAACGCCAGGTTCACGCGCGCACCGGCGCCGTCGTCCTGGCCCACCCGCACCAGCACGAAATTGCCGTACGACGGAACGTATTCCAGGCCCAGTTCCTCGAACGCTTCGACCAACTGGCGGTAGCCGGCCGCGTTGTTGCGCGCGCCCTGCTCCAGGAATTGCTTGTCGTTGAGGGCGGCGATGGCGGCAGCCTGCGCCAGCGAGTTGACGTTGAACGGCTGGCGAATGCGGTTCATCAGGTCGGTCGCTTCCGGCTGCGCAATGGCGAAACCGACGCGCAGCCCGGCCAGCCCGTAAGCCTTGGAGAAGGTGCGCGAGACCATCAGGTTCGGATACTTCCTGACCCACTGGGCCGATTCGAACTGCTGTTCGGGCGCCAGGAATTCGTTGTAGGCCTCGTCGAGCACCACGACCACGTTGGCCGGAACCTTGTCCAGGAAGGCTTCGATTTCAGCGGCCGGAATGAAGGTGCCGGTCGGGTTGTTCGGGTTCGCAATGAACACCAGGCGCGTGTCAGGCTCGATTGCCGCCGCCATCGCATCGAGGTCATGGCCGTACGACCTGGCAGGCACCACGATCGCGCGTGCGCCAACGCCTTGCGTGGCGAGCGCGTACACCGCGAACGAGTACTGCGCATAGACCACCGACTGGCCGCTCTGCACGAACGCGTGCGCCGCGATTTCCAGGATGTCGTTGCTGCCGTTGCCAAGCGTGATCCAGTCGGCCGGCACGTCATAGCGCTTCGACAGGGCCGCCTTCAGGTCGAAGCCGTTCGCGTCCGGATAGCGGCCCAGTTCGGCCACCGCGGCGGCCATCGCCTGCTTGCTCGACTCGGGCACGCCGAACGGGTTTTCGTTCGACGCCAGCTTGACGATGTTCGCTTCGTCGAGGCCGAATTCGCGCGCCACTTCCGCGATGGGTTTGCCGGCCTGATAAGGAGCGATTGCGCGGACGTACTCTGGACCGAATTGCTTGGACATGGTTGATCTCGAAAAAAGGGTTTACAGGCTGAGCGGATAAGATCCCAGCACTTTGAAGAAAGCGGCGTTTTCTTTCAGTTCGGCGAGCGCCTTGGCGACGGCCGCATCGTGCACGTGGCCTTCGATGTCGACGTAAAAATAGTATTCCCAGGTACCGATGCGGGCCGGGCGCGACTCGAAGCGCGTCATCGACACGCCATGCCGGGCCAGCGGCGCCAGCAGGTTGTAGACAGCGCCGGCCTTGTTGGGCACCGCCAGCACCAGCGACGTCTGGTCCGCGCCGGACGGATTGGTCTGCAGATGGCCGATGATGGCAAAGCGGGTGCGGTTGTGCGGATCGTCCTGGATGTGGGCCTGCACCACGCCCAGCTTGTACTGCTCGCCCGCCATTTCGCTGGCGATCGCAGCCACGTTCGGGTCCTGGCTGGCCATCAGGGCTGCCTCCGCGTTCGACGCCACGGCGCGCCGCTCGAGGTTCGGATAATGCAGGTTGAGCCACACCTGGCACTGCGCCAGTGCCTGCGAATGGGCGCATACCAGCGTCACGCCGTCCATGGTGCCGGTCCTGGTCATCAGGCTGTGATGCACCGCGATCGAGACTTCGCCGCTGATGATGGTGGTGGTGCCGAGCATCAGGTCGAGCGTGCGGTTGACCGCGCCCTCGGAAGAGTTTTCGACCGGGACCACGCCGAAATCGGCGGTGCCGGCTTCGGTGGCGCGGAACACTTCATCGATCGACACGCAAGGCAGTTCGTCCACTGCGCTGCCGAACTGCTGGTACACGGCCTGTTCGCTGAAGGTGCCGGCAGGCCCGAGGAAGGCCACCGTAACGCGCTTTTCCAGCGCGCGGCAAGCCGACATGATCTCGCGGAAAATCGTTTGTACCTGCTCGCCCTTCAAGGGTCCGGGATTGCGCTCGGCCACGCCGCGCAGCACCTGCGCTTCGCGCTCGGGGCGGAACACAGGCGCCTTCGTTTCGGCCTTGACGTGGCCGACTTCCTGCGCGACACGCGCGCGGCGGTTCAGCAAGTCGAGCAGTTGGGCGTCGATTGAATCGATCTGCTCGCGCAGCGGTTTGAGTTTGTCTGTCATCGTTACATCATGCTGTTATCTGGGTCGGCGCATGCGCCCCGGCGCCAGCCCCGATCAATAGGATCAGCGGCCGGCGAACTCGTTCAAATAATCGACCAGGGCTTGCACGCCCTCGATCGGCATCGCGTTGTAGATCGATGCTCGCATACCGCCGACGGACTTGTGGCCCTTCAGTTGCAGCAGGCCGCGCGCTTTTGCGCCGGCCAGGAATTTATCGTTCAGCGATTCGTCGCTCAGGTAGAACGGAACGTTCATGCGCGAGCGAAAAGGCAGCGCCACGCGGTTCTGGTAGAAGTCGTCGGCGTCCAGCGCAGCATACAGCAGCTTCGCCTTCGCGATGTTGCGCTGTTCGACCGCGGCCACCCCGCCCTGGCGCTTCAGGTGCGCGAACACCAGGCCGGCGATGTAGATGGCGTAGGTCGGCGGCGTGTTGTACATCGACTCGTGTTCGGCCACGGTCTTCCAGTCGAAGGCGGACGGGCATACCGGCAGCGAGGTGCCGAGCAAGTCTTCGCGCACGATGACCAGGGTCAGGCCGGCCGGGCCGATATTTTTTTGCGCGCCGCCGAAGATGACGCCGTATTTCGACACATCGATCACGCGCGACAGGATGTGCGAGGACATGTCGGCCACGATGGGCGTGCCGCCCGCGATCTCGGGGGCGAAGTTGTACTCCACGCCGTCGATGGTTTCGTTGGTGCAGATATGCAGGTAGGCCGCATCCGGGGTGAGCTTCCATGATTCCTGTGGCGGAACCAGCGTGAAGGCGCTTTCCTTCGACGACGCCGCCACGTTCACGTTGGCGTAGCGCGCCGCTTCCTTGAGCGACTTGCCGGACCAGGAGCCGGTGTGGACGAAATCGATGGTGGCCGGCTGCGCCTTGCGCCCCGCCAGGTTGAGCGGGACGATGGCGTTCTGGCCAAGCCCGCCGCCTTGCTGGAACAGGATCTTGTAATTGTCCGGAACGGCGAGCAGCTCGCGCAGGTCGCGCACCGCGTCCCGGTAGATCGAGATGAATTCAGGGCCGCGGTGGCTCATTTCCATTACGGACATGCCGCTGCCATGCCAGTCGAGCATCTCGGCGGCGGCCTGTTCGAGGACTTCCTTGGGCAGCACGGCCGGGCCGGCTGAGAAGTTATAGATGTGAGTCACGTGTGTTCTTGTGTGAGTTATTGAAACGTCGCCGGGACGAATAAATGGGGTCGAGGGGGGCGCCGAGCCTTTTTTTTCGACCCGGTTTTATGGGGCGAAAATTACTCTGACCCCATTTATTCGAACCGCCACCGGCGCGGACTTCGGTTCGTCAAAAAAGGGGTCAGAGTAATTTTCGCATGAAACCGCGAAAAAAAACTCTGCCCCCATTTTTTGACTTACTCTGGGGCTGGCTCCAGGTCGACGTCTTCGAGGTCAGTCTCAACAACGCGCTGCAGGCCCGACAGCTTGGTACCGTCTTCCACCGCAATCAGCGTCACGCCTTGTGTAGCGCGCCCCATCTCACGAATCTCCGACACCCTGGTACGGATCAGCACGCCGCCCGTGGTAATGAGCATGATCTCATCGCTCGCCTCAACCAGCGTCGCGGCCACCACCTTGCCGTTGCGCTCGCTGGTCTGGATCGCGATCATGCCCTTGGTACCGCGGCCATGGCGCGTGTACTCGGTGATCGGAGTACGCTTGCCGAAGCCGTTTTCGGTCGCCGTCAGCACCGACTGCTGTTCGTTTTCCGCCACCAGCAGCGCGATGACGTTCTGGCCGTCCTCGAGGTTCATGCCGCGCACGCCGCGCGCGGTACGGCCCATCGGACGCACGTCGTTTTCGTCGAAGCGCACCGCCTTGCCCGAATCCGAGAACAGCATCACGTCGTGCTGGCCGTCGGTCAGCGCGGCGCCGATCAGGAAGTCGCCCTCGTCGAGGTCGACCGCGATGATGCCGGCCTTGCGCGGATTGCGGAAGTCGTTGAGCGGGGTCTTCTTGACGGTGCCAAGGCTGGTAGCCATGAATACGTAATGGTCTTCCGGGAAGGTGCGGTTCTCGCCCGAGACCGGGAGGATCACCGTGATCTTCTCGTTATCCTGGAGCGGGAACATGTTCACGATCGGCTTGCCGCGCGAATTGCGCGAGCCCTGCGGCACTTCCCACACCTTCAGCCAGTACATGCGGCCGCGGTCCGAGAAGCACAGGATGTAGTCGTGCGTATTGGCGATGAACAGCTGGTCGATCCAGTCCTCTTCCTTGGTCGCCATGGCCTGCTTGCCGCGTCCGCCGCGTTTTTGCGCGCGGTACTCGGAGATCGGCTGCGACTTCATGTAGCCGGTGTGGGACAGCGTCACGACCATGTCCTGCGGCGTGATCAGGTCTTCCGTCTCGAGGTCGGTCGGATTCAGTTCGATGGTCGAGCGGCGCACGTCCTTGTTGCCGGCGCCGTATTCGTTCATCACCAGCGTCATCTCGTCGGTGATGATGGTGGTCACGCGCTCCGGCTTGGACAGGATGTCCAGCAGGTCGGCGATGTGCGCCATGATCTCTTTGTACTCGTTGACGATCTTGTCTTGTTCCAGACCGGTCAGGCGCTGCAGGCGCATCTGCAGGATTTCCTGCGCCTGCTCGTCGGACAGCTTGTACAGGCCGTCCTGCTGCATGCCGTAGTGCTTGGGCAGGTGCTCGGGGCGGAACGCCTCGATGCCGCCCACGGTCGCGCCTTCGGCGGTACGCAGCAGCATTTCGCGCACCAGGGACGAATCCCAGGCGCGCTGCATCAGTTCGACCTTCGCGATCGGCGGCGTAGGCGCGGCCTTGATGATGGCGATGAAGTCGTCGATGTTGGCCAGCGCAACGGCCAGGCCTTCGAGCATGTGGCCGCGTTCGCGCGCCTTGCGCAGTTCGAACACGGTGCGCCGCGTGACCACCTCGCGCCGGTGCGACAGGAAGCACTGCAGCATCTGCTTGAGGTTGAGCAGCTTCGGCTGGCCGTTCACCAGCGCCACCATGTTCATGCCGAAGGTGTCCTGCAACTGGGTCTGCTTGTACAGGTTGTTGAGGACAACTTCCGGCACTTCGTTGCGTTTCAGCTCAATGACCACGCGCATGCCCGACTTGTCGGACTCGTCGCGGATGTCGGAAATGCCCTCGAGCTTCTTGTCGCGCACGTTCTCGGCGATGCGCTCGAGCAGCGACTTCTTGTTGACCTGGTAGGGCAGCTCGTCGACGATGATCGCGATGCGCCCGCCGTCCTTGCCGTATTCCTCGAAGTGGGTCTTGGCGCGCATGACGACGCGCCCGCGCCCGGTGCGGTAACCGTCGCGCACGCCCGAGACGCCATAGATGATGCCGGCGGTCGGGAAGTCCGGTGCAGGAATCAGCTCGATCAGTTCGTCGATCGAGCAATCCGGGTTGCGCAGCACATGCAGCGCGCCGTTGATGACTTCGGTCAGGTTATGCGGCGGGATGTTGGTGGCCATGCCGACCGCGATGCCCGACGAGCCGTTGATCAGCAGGTTCGGAATGCGGGTCGGCAGGACGGTCGGCTCTTTTTCCTTGCCGTCGTAGTTGGGCTGGAAGTCGACCGTGTCCTTGTCGATGTCGGCCAGGATCTCGCCGGCGATCTTGTCGAGGCGGCACTCGGTGTAACGCATCGCCGCGGCGCTGTCGCCGTCGACCGAACCGAAGTTACCCTGGCCATCGACCAGCGTGTAGCGCAGCGAGAAGTCCTGCGCCATGCGCACCAGCGTGTCGTAGATCGAGGCGTCGCCGTGCGGGTGGTACTTACCCATGGTTTCGCCGACCACGCGCGCGCACTTTACATACGGCCGGTTGTACACATTGTTCATTTCGTGCATCGCGAACAGGACCCGGCGGTGCACCGGCTTCAAGCCGTCGCGCACATCAGGCAAGGCACGGCCCACGATCACGCTCATGGCGTAATCGAGGTAGCTCTTGCGCATCTCTTCTTCGAGGGAAATTGGGATTGTTTCTTTTGCGAATTGATCCATTGGCGGGTCGGCTGATCTCAGGCTGTGGTTATGTTATCGGTACGCAAACTGTATGCATTGCGGCATGACAGAGCCTGCCGGACCAACGTGCCGCCCCATGTGGGGCAAACCGCTGAACTGATCGACAGACAAGCGGGGGATTTTAGCATGCGCGCCATAGCAGCAGCGTAATTCCTCAAAACCGGCCAGGAGCATGAAACCGCGCTTCGAATCTGTGTTGTCAAGCACGGAACATTCCCAACAACATCATGTTGCACGAAAACAACGTCAGTTGCGTGAATAGAGGCCGTTCGATTTAACCGGCGTCGTGATATTTCGCATGATGTGGCAGAATGATTACGAGTTAATTGCCTGTTTCGCAATGCAAAACAGTCATTGTCTGCCGGGATGTTATTATCTTGATCAGATACAAAAAGTTGCGCAGATTGCTGCGGATATCACCCCCGAAAGGAAAACAATATGAAGAACCTTACAACGCTCGTGCTCGCAGCCTGCGCGGCGATCGCCGGCAGCGCGTTCGCCCAGAACGCACCTCTTACAACCGACATCCAGGCGGCCAAGCCACACAGCGCCTACGTGCAGGATTCGCGCGGCGTCATCGTGCGCAATTCCACCGGCCTGTGCTGGCGCACCGGCTACTGGACCCCGGCCGATGCCGTTCCAGGCTGCGACGCGCCACTGTGCGTGGCCCCGGAGACCCTGGTTGACGGCAAGTGCGTGGCACCACCGCCACCACCGGCACCGCCAGTAGTCGCGCCGCCTGCGCCTGCAGTAGTGCCCGCACCGGCGGCGCCAGTACCGACCTCGGAAAAGGTCAGCTACTCGGCTGACGCATTCTTCGACTTCGACAAGGCAGTGCTCAAGAAGGAAGGCAAGGCCAGCCTGGACGACCTGACCTCCAAGCTGCAAGGCGTGAACCTGGAAGTGATCATCGCCGTTGGCCACACCGATGCGATCGGCACCGACGCCTACAACCAGAAGCTGTCGATTCGCCGCGCCGAAGCCGTCAAGGCCTACCTGCAGTCCAAAGGCGTTGAAGCGAACCGCATCTACACCGAAGGCAAGGGCGAGAAGCAACCGGTAGCGGACAACAAGAGCTCCGCAGGGCGCGCCAAGAACCGTCGCGTTGAAATCGAAGTGGTTGGTACGCGCAGCAAATAAAGCGCGCCCGCTGTGCGCCCCGTGCGCACAGCCGAACGTGCCTGCACTGACCCCGCTTCGGCGGGGTTTTTTTATGCGTACCACGAAGATCGTCGCTCCCACGAAAGCGCCCCGTCGTCGTTCCCGCGAAAGCGGGAACCTCATTCAGCGCCCCATTCACCGCACCACTAATGGCTTCCCGGGATGCGTGAACACGATGCCCCTTGAAGCCGCTTTGACCAACCTTTTTTACGCTCGCGTCCGTCGCGCCTGCTAAATTCCCGCTATTATTCCGCCTATGAACGCAGACCCACTCGAAATCCAGAAATTTAGCGAACTTGCCCACCGCTGGTGGGATCCCACGTCCGAATTCCGCCCCCTCCACGAGATCAACCCGCTGCGCCTTGAATGGATCAACGCACGCGCGCCGCTGGCCGGCAAGAACGTGATCGACATCGGCTGCGGCGGCGGCATCCTGGCCGAGTCCATGGCCAAAAAAGGCGCCAAGGTGACCGGCATCGACCTGTCGGAAAAAGCACTCAAGGTGGCCGACCTGCACAGCCTCGAATCGGGCGTGCAGGTGCGCTACCAGCTGATCGCCGCCGAAGACATGGCCGCGCAGGAAGCCGGCCAGTACGACGTGGTCACCTGCATGGAAATGCTCGAGCACGTGCCCGATCCCGCAGCCATCGTGAAGGCCGCGGCCACCCTGGTCAAACCGGGCGGGCACGTCTTCTTCTCGACCCTGAACCGCAACCCGAAGGCCTACCTGTTCGCGATCGTCGGGGCCGAATACCTGCTGCGCATGCTGCCCAAGGGCACCCACGACTACGCCAAGTTCATCACGCCGGCCGAATTGTCGCAGTACGTGCGCGAAGCCGGGCTGCAGGTCGAGGCGCTCAAGGGCCTCGGCTACAACCCGCTGACCAAGGTCTACTCGCTGAACCACGATACCAGCGTCAACTACATGGTAGCCTGCAGTCGCCCGCTGTAAAGCGCCCAGCCGTCAAGACCATATGAACCGCCCCATCCTGCTGCAGGCACCGCGTGCCATCCTGTTCGATCTTGACGGCACGCTGGCCGACACCGCGCCCGACCTGGCCGCGGCGGTCAACCTGCTGCGCACCGAGCGCGGACTCGAGCCGACGCCCTATGCCGTGCTGCGCCCGACCGCCTCGGCCGGCGCACGCGGCATGATCGGCGCCGCCTTCGGGCTCACGCCCCAGGATGCCGGCTACGAAGAGCTGCGGGTGCAATGGTTCAACCACTACCAGGCCGCAATGGCGGTGCACAGCACCCTGTTTGAGGGCGTGCCCGACCTGCTGGCCGGCATTGCCGACGCCGGCATGGCATGGGGCATCGTCACCAACAAGCCAGCGCGCTTTACCGACCCGCTGATACCGCAGATCGGCCTGCAGCACGCCGGCTGCATCATTTCCGGCGACACCACCGCACACGCCAAGCCGCACCCGGCCCCGTTGTTCGAAGCCGCGCGCCGCCTGGGGCTCGCCCCAGAACAATGCTGGTACGTGGGCGACGACCTGCGCGACGTCGAAGCCGGGCGCGCCGCCGGCATGGTGACGGTCGCGTGCAACTGGGGCTATTGCGGTTCGGTGGAACCGTTAAGCTGGGGCGCCGACTACCAGCTCGACACCCCGTTCGCGCTGCTCGACACCATCCGCTCCGTGCTCACGCAAGCCGAATTGATCTCGTAGGGGCGCGCGCACCTGCCCGGCCGGCCGGCCTGCCTGCCAACATTGCTGAACCTTAACTGAACTGCGTTGTCCAATGAAGCGCCAGTCGGAAACGTGCCAAAAATACAAGCGCAGACAGACAAAGTTGAGCCACCGCAAGTAATTACATACGCTCTGCACCCGCTGACCGATTGCGTTACAATGGAGTTCTGTTTGGGGGCGACCTGGTTTCGACGTGGGTTGCAAAGCAGTGCAGGGCATACCGAGGACTGGTTACCTCGTAAATACATCCAGAAAAAACTTAACTGCAAACGATAACTCGTACGCACTGGCAGCTTAATCGCTGTTAGCTCTACAACACCTCGTCCCTGGGGTGGGCCGTCAAAAGCTGTAGAGTCATTTACAGGGACTCGTGTAGTACCGGGTCACTTGGTATTGCACTAAATCTAAGGTGACTCGCCCTTACGAAGCGTGCACGTCCGCGTCGTCGGGGTTAAATCAAATGGCAGTGCTAAGTATGTAGAACTGTCTGTAGAGTGCTTGCGGACGCGGGTTCGATTCCCGCCGCCTCCACCAACGC
>JBAQKU010000076.1:0-3850 GCA_049301315.1 Telluria sp. | reverse complement strand
ATCGGGGACAGACCCCGATTTTGCCGGTTGCGATTCTGCCGATTTTTTTTGCGGCGCGCCCTTCTTTTGTCCGTTCGGAAACGACGCGATGTTGTAAAGGGCACACGTTTACGTAAATAAATAAGGTGTGTTCGGCAGCGAACAGATCCGGTTTCCCTTTCCACGTAAAACGGTAGGCAGGGCATCTCATCAACGGGAAGGGCATCATGAAAAACGCACTTGCACAGGCCCTGCTGGGGGCGGCGATCGCATGCTTTGCGATCCAGGCCGGCGCGGCGACGCCGGAAGCAAAAGCTGCATACGTACAGGCGAAGGACGCCGCCGCGGCCGAGTACAAGGCGGCGCGGGCGCGCTGCGACACCATCACCGGCATCCCGAACGCGGTCTGCATTGCGCAGGCCAAGGCGGCGCGCGTGCGCGCCGTTGAGGAAGCGCACGCCTATTACAAGAACACCTTGAAGGCCTATACCGCGTCGCGCCTGCGCATCGCGGCGGCCGATTACGAACTCGACAAGATCAAGTGCTCTGCGCTGACCGGCAACGACAAGGACGTGTGCATCAAGCAGGCCAAGGCGACGCTGGTGGCCGCGCGCGCCGATGCCACCGCCGACAAAAAGGCAATCGAGGCGCGCTCCGATGCGCGTGACGATAAACGAACGGCCGAATACAAAGTCGCACGCGAAAAATGCGACGCGTTTGCCGGCGCGGCCAAAGACAGTTGTGTCGCGGCCGCGAAATCCCAGTACGGCAGGTAGAACCGGCCACCGGCCCGATCTGCGCCAGCTGGAGCGCTCATCCCGAGCATTTATTGACCACTACCAAAGGAGCCCACCATGAAAATCACCCAACGCCTGAGCAGCATGCTGTTTGCCGTTTCGCTCGTCGCCACCATGGCCGGTTGCGCATCGACCACAACGCGCGAAGGCACCGGCGAATATATCGACGACAGCGTCATCACCGCGAAAGTGAAAGCCTCGATCTTCAACGAGCCGACCCTCAAGGCCTCCGAGATCAACGTGGAAACCTTCAAGGGCGAGGTGCAGTTGTCCGGCTTCGTGGCCAATCCCGACAGCGCCCAGAAAGCGGTCGAGATCGCCCGCGGGGTGAAAGGCGTCACTGCCGTCAAGAACGACGTGCGCGTCAAGTAACGCGCCCTGCCCGGACCGGTCCTTGCGGCCCGGCCCGGGCGCGCGGCCATTTTCCTAAAGTATCCCATGCAGCTCTCAGAACCCACCCCGACCACCGCCCAGGATGCCGGCGCCGGCGCCGCCGAGCCGATCTGCGCCGAGCCGCTCGCGGGGCGTGTCGAAACGCTGCGCTTGCCGATTCATGTGAATGCACGCGGGCTGGCGCTGGGCATCATCGCCACGGTCGCGTTCGTGTACGCGCTGCAGTGGTCGCAAAAATTCCTGGTGCCCCTGTTGCTGGGCATCTTCATCGCGTATACCCTCAACCCCGTGGTGCTGTGGCTGGAACGCTGGCGCATCCGGCGCGCCATCGGCGCCACCATCGTGATGCTCGCCATGCTGGCCCTGATGGCCGGCGTGCTGCACCGCGTGCAGGGCGAATTCTTCAATATCATCGACGCGCTTCCCGCGATCACGCAGAAGGTCACCAGCCGGCTGACCAAGGCCGCCGCCGGGCAGCCCAGCACGATCGCCCAGATGCAGGCCGCGGCGACCCAGATCGAACAGGCCACCGCCAGCGTCGGCGGCGACGTCAGGCGCGCCGCGCCCAGGAAGCCGCCACCGGGCGTGGGCGGCAGCAGCTTCAAGGTCATGGACTGGGTGCTGGCCGGCTCGGTCGGCCTGCTCGGTTTCCTGACCCAGACCACCATGGTGGTGTTCCTGGTGTACTTCCTGCTGCTGGCCGGCGACACCTTCAAGCGCAAACTGGTCAAGCTGACCGGGCCCTCGCTGCGTCAGAAAAAAATCACGGTCCACATCCTCGACGACATCAACACCTCGGTCCAGAACTACATGTTCATGCTGCTGGTGACCAACACCCTGCTGGCCGTGCTGATGTGGGTCGCGCTCAAGGCGATCGGACTCGAGAACGCCGGCGCCTGGGCCATCTTCGCCGGGCTGATGCACGTCATGCCGTATTTCGGCCCGCTGTTGATCACCTCGGCGACCGGCCTGGTCGCCTTCATACAGTTCGAATCGCTGCACATGGTGCTGCTGGTGGTCGGCGCCTCGCTCGGCATCGCCACCTTGGTCGGCACCGTGGTGGCGACCTGGATGACGGGCCGCATCGCGCGCATGAATGCGGCCGCGGTGTTCGTCAGCCTGCTGTTCTGGGGCTGGCTGTGGGGCATGTGGGGACTGTTGCTGGGCGTGCCCGTGGTGGTGATCGTGAAGGTCATCGCCGAGCGCGTCGAGGGCATGGAAGTGGTCGCCGAGCTGCTGGGCGAATAGCGGGCGCACCTACCTGGTGCGCAGGCTTCCAAGCTGAAGCGCATACTGGCGCGCGAATTCGGCGCCCAGGAAAAATATCTGGGCCGAATAATATACCCACAGCAGCAGGGCGATCAGTGAACCGGCCGCGCCGAAGCTGCTGGCCACGCCGCTGTTGCCGATGTACAGACCGATCGCAAACTTCCCCAGCGTGAACATGGCGGCCGTGCCGAGCGCGCCGATGGCGACGTCGCGCCACGACAGCTTCACGCGCGGCAGCAGCTTGTAGATGACGCCGAACAGCACCGCGATCACGCAAAAGCTGATGGCCGAGGCCAGCCACGACAGCAGTATGGTCGCCTCCTTCCACAAGCCGCTGAAGTAATTTTCAAGCACGGCGAGCACGGCGCTCACCACCAGCGACACCATCAGCAGGAAGGCCAGCACCAGGATCAGGCCGAACGAGAGCAGGCGCGTGCGCACCACGTCCCACCAGTTCGCCTCTTGCGGCGCGGGCACCTTCCAGATGTCGTCCAGGCTCGCCTTCAGCTCGGCAAACACGCTGGTCGCGCCAAACAGGAGCAGGGCGGTGGCCACCAGCGTGGCGGTGCGCCCGCTTTCCTCGTTGCGCGCGCCGGCCAGCACCAGCTGGATCGCTTCGGCGCCCTGCGGTCCCACCAGTCCCCTTAGCTGCGCCAGCAATTCGCCCTGGGCGGCCTGGGTGCCGTAGAAAAAACCGGCGATCGCAATGACCAGCACCAGGATCGGCGCGATCGAAAACAGGGTATAGAAGGCGAGCGCGGCGCCTTTGCTGGCGGCGCGGTGGTCCATCCACTCGGTGACGGCGCAGCGCATGACGTGCACGAGCTGCCTGGAAAACGGTAACCATTGCCTCACTTCCATCGTGTATTCCCCTGACAAAGCGAGCGGCACCCGGTGAAGCGGCTAAAAAAAAGGGGCACGCGTGCCCCTTTCGATCAGGCCTTTGCGGCCTGCGCCTACCCGCGTTTGTGCAACGCTTGTTCAACGCTTATATCCGCGCTTGTTCAACGCTTATATCCGCGCTTGTTCCAGCTTCATTGCACGCGTATTGCAGGTCACTCGACCCGGCGCTCGATCGTGATCTGTTCGACTTCGACGCGGCGGTTCGGTTCGAGGCACTTGATCAGGTCGGCGCGCTTCTTGTCGGTACAGGTCACGACGGGATCGGCTTCGCCCTTGCCGATTGCCTTCAGGCGGCCCGCCTCGACCCCCTTGCCGATCAGGTAGTCGCGCACCGCATTGGCGCGCCGCTGCGACAGCTTGAGGTTGTACTTGGCCGAGCCGAGCCGGTCGGCATAGCCGGTCACGTCGACGTCGGTGATGGTCGGGTCGGCCGTCAGCGCGGCGGCGATCTCGTCGAGGCGCGGTTGCGGCATGCGCAGGGTCGCGCTGTCGAATTCGAACAGCTCGGT
>JBAQKU010000075.1:0-2040 GCA_049301315.1 Telluria sp. | reverse complement strand
GCGCACCGAGCGTTTTAGGAAGCGATGTGCGCCGCGATCGCCAAAAAAAACAGAATGCAGGCGTCGCGTGAAGCGAACGCCGCCAATTCACTTCGGCCAAAATGCCTGAGTCCGACAAACTGCTAGGCGGACGCCTTACAGCGCCCGGGCGATCAGCATTTTCTGGATGTCGCTGGTGCCTTCATAGATCTGGCACACGCGCACGTCGCGGTAGATGCGCTCGACCGGGAAGTCGCTCACGTAGCCGTAGCCGCCATGCACCTGGATCGCGTCCGAGCACACCCGCTCGGCCATCTCGGAGGCGAACAGCTTGGCCATCGCGGCTTCCTTCAGGCATGGCAGGCCGGCGTCCTTCATCGATGCCGCGTGCCAGATCAGCTGGCGCGCCGCTTCGATTTGGGTGGCCATCCCGGACAGCTTGAACTGCACCGACTGGTGCTCGAAGATCGGCTTGCCGAAGCTTTCGCGCTCCCTGGCGTAGGACAGCGCGGCCTCGAACGCGGCGCGCGCCATGCCGACCGCCTGCGAGGCGATGCCGATGCGCCCGCCTTCCAGCCCGGACAGCGCGATCTTGTAGCCCTGGCCTTCGTCGCCGATCAGGCTGGCGGCCGGGACGCGGCAGTTGTCGAACAGGATCTGCGCCGTATCGGACGATTTCTGCCCCATCTTCTGTTCCAGCCCGGCCACGATGTAGCCGGGGGTGGCGGTCGGCACCCAGAACGCGCTGATGCCTTTCTTGCCGGCCTCCTTGTCGGTCACGGCCATGACGATGGCCACGTCCGCGTACTTGCCGCTGGTGATGAACTGCTTGGTGCCGTTGATGACGTAGTCCTTGCCCTCGCGCCGGGCGGTGACGCGCAGCGCGGAGGCGTCGCTGCCGGCATGCGGCTCGGTCAGGGCGAACGCGCCCAGCATCTGGCCCTGGGCGAGCGGGCGCAGCCACTGCTCTTTCTGTTCTTCGTTGGCGTACATCATCGCGATGCTGCACACCGGACAGTTGTTGACCGAGATGATGGTGGAAGTGCCGCCGTCGCCGGCCGCGATTTCTTCGAGCACCAGCGCGAGCGACACATAGTCGAGCCCCGCGCCGCCCAGCTGTTCGGGCACGGCGACGCCGAACGCGCCGAGCGCGGCCAGTTCCTTGAGCTCATCCTTGGGAAAGTAGTGCTCGCGGTCCCAGCGCGCGGCATTGGGCGCCAGCCGCTCCTGCGAAAAGCTGCGCAGTGCGTCGCGGATCATTTGGTGTTCGTCGGTCAATATCATAGGTTTTCTTGGGTAGTGGCTTACCAGGGAATGGGCGTGCCGTCGTAGTTCAGG
The DNA here is from genome assembly GCA_049301315.1 of Telluria sp. Classification (GTDB taxonomy): domain Bacteria; phylum Pseudomonadota; class Gammaproteobacteria; order Burkholderiales; family Burkholderiaceae_D; genus JBAQKU01. The sequence goes on along the minus strand of JBAQKU010000075.1, from coordinate 723 downwards.
AATTTGCCGTTGTCGGCGCTGGTCAGGCGCCCGAGCGTGGCGCGCAGGCCGGTCACGCTTTGTGCGGCCGTCAGGTCGGCGCCGGCGCCGCCCATGTCGGTCTTGACCCAGCCCGGGTGGAAGGCGACGCAGGTCGCTCCCTGCGGGCCGAACACGATGCTGGTGTCGACCAGCACCGAATTGAGGGCGGCCTTGCTGGCGCGGTACAGCGAGCCGAAGCTGCCGGTGCGCGTGCCGATCGAACCCATGCGCGAGGAAAGCACCGCCAGCTTGCCGCGCGCGGCGCACACCATGGGCGCGACCAGCGGCAGCAGGCGCATCGCGCCCAGCACGTTGGTGTGCATGACCTCGTCGAACTGCGCCTCGGTGGGAAAGCCGGCCTCGCGCGGGCCGAACACGCCGCTGCACAGGAACGCCAGGTCGAGCTGTTCGCCGTCGAGCTTCCAGCCGAGTGCGGCGATCGATTCGGCGCTGGTGACGTCGAGCTCGCAGGGTTCGGCGCCGAGCGCCGCCAGCGAGTCGCAGTCGCCCGCCTTGCGGGCGGTGGCCAGCACGCGCCAGTGCGCGGCCAGGTATTGGCGCGCCAGTTCGTGGCCGATGCCGCGCGAGGCGCCGATGATCAGTGCGGTTGGCATGCTTGCCTGCTCCGGAAAAAGGACGTGGCAGGGCAGACGCCGCGGCGAGCGCCCTGCCTGCCGTCTCAGGCCATTTCGACCGCCATGG
>JBAQKU010000074.1:0-7091 GCA_049301315.1 Telluria sp. | reverse complement strand
GTGTCTTCGCCTGCCTGCGCCGCCAGTATCTGCGAACCGCGCCGGCTCGTCACGTGCACCAGGTCGCCGTCCATCAGCAGGCGGCGGTCCATGTCGGCGCGCGCCATCACCACCGCCGGCTCGGCCGCATGCGCGAACGCCTGCGCCACGGTGCCGCTGCGGCTCATGCCGTGCCACTGGTCGCGCAGGCGCCCGGTGTTCAGGTGCAGCGGATAGCGCGCATCGACCGGCTCGGCCAGCGGCCGGTACGGCGTCACGACGAACTTGGCGCGCCCGTTCGCGGTGGGAAAAATGCCGTCTTCGTAGAGGCGTTTCTTGCCGCTTGCCGCGCCTTCGGGATAGGGCCACTGCTGCGGCCCCTGCTCCGCAAGGATCTTGAACGACAGCCCGGTGATATCGAGATCGCGTCCGCGCGTGGTCTCGCGATGCTCGTTCCAGATGTCTTCGGTGCTCTCGTAAATGAATGGTTCGACTGGCCGCTTCAGCAGCGGCGCCAGCTTGCGCGCGAACTGGCCGACGATCTCCCAGTCGTGCAGTGTCTGCCCGGGCTTGGGCAGCACCGCGTTCACGCGCGTGATGCGGCGCTCGGAATTGGTGACCGTGCCTTCCTTTTCGGCCCAGGTCGTGGCAGGCAGCAGCACGTCGGCGTAGGCGACCGTCGCTGTGCTGGCGTACGCTTCCTGCACGATCACCAGCTCGGCTTTTTCGAGCGCGGCGCGGATCAGCTTCTGGTCCGGCATCGACTGCGCCGGATTGGTGCATGCGATCCAGACGATCTTGATTTTGCCGCTGGCCAGTGCGTCGAACATCTCGACCGCGCTCTTGCCGGGATTCGCCGGCACGCTGTCGACGCCCCATAAGCGTGCGACTTCGGCCCGGTCACTTGGATCGCCCAGGTCGCGGTGCGCCGACAGCAGGTTTGCCATGCCGCCCACTTCGCGCCCGCCCATCGCGTTCGGCTGGCCGGTCAGCGAGAACGGTCCGGCGCCGGGCTTGCCGATCTGGCCCGTGGCCAGGTGCAGGTTGATCAGCGCGGCGTTCTTGGCCGTGCCGTGCGCCGACTGGTTCAGGCCCTGGCAGTACAGCGACAGCGTGGCGCCCGATTGCGCGAACCAGCGCGCGGCCGTTTCCAGGTCCGCCTGCGCGATGCCGCAGATGTCGGCGACGAACTTGGGGGTGTACTCGCGCACCAGTTCCTTGAGCGCGGCGAAGCCTTCGGTGTGCCCGGCGATAAAGCCCTGGTCAATCTGTCCGTCCCACATGCACAGGTGCAGCATGCCGTTAAACAGCGCAACGTCGGTGCCGGGCAGGATCGGCAGGAACAGGTCGGCGTCGCGTGCGGTGTCGGTGCGGCGCGGATCGGCCACGATCACCTTGAGATTCGGATTGCGCTTGCGCGCGTCTTCCAGGCGCCGGTACAGTATCGGGTGCGCGTAGGCGGTATTCGAGCCGGCGATGAAAATCACTTCGGCCTGGTCGATGTCTTCGTAGCAGGCCGGCGGCGCATCGGCGCCGAGCGTCTGTTTGTAGCCGGCCACCGCGCTCGACATGCACAGGCGCGAATTGGTGTCGATGTTGTTGGTGCCGATCAGGCCTTTGGCCAGCTTGTTGAATACATAGTAGTCCTCGGTGAGCAACTGCCCCGAGATGTAGAACGCCACGCTGTCCGGCCCGTGCTCGGCGATGGTCGATGCAAATTTGCCGGCCACGAAATCGAGCGTTTCATCCCAGCTCGCTGCGCTGCGCGCGCCTGCGCGCGAACGCCGCAACGCCGGTTCGAGCGCGCGCACCTGCTGCTGCAGCGCCGGCCTGGCCGACAGGTGCAGTGCGCTGCCCTTGCTGCACAGGCGGCCGAAATTGGCGGGATGATCCGGATCGCCGCGCACCGCCAGCACCTGTGCCGAATCGGTGGTGGCGATCACGCCGCAGCCCACCCCGCAGTAGCAGCAAGTAGTCTTGACATCGTGCGTGGCGTCCGGGTTCATGCGGCCTCGATGCGGGTGGCGACATTGAACAGGCCGGCCAGCGCCTCTTCGGCCTTGGTGGCGGGCGCCGCGAGCTCGTCGAGGTCGAGGCTGACATCGCCGTTCTCGACTTTCACCTTGAAGCTCTTGGTGCAGCCGACATCGGGCGCCGCGGCGCAGCCGGTGTCGAGTTCGATGTTCCAGTTGTGCAGCGGGCAGGCGACCTTTTCGCCGAACACGATCCCCTGCGACAGCGGCCCGCCCTTGTGCGGGCAGCGGTCGAGCAGCGCGAATACCTTGTCTTCGGCATTGCGGAAGATCGCCACGTTGGGCAGCTCCTGCCACGCGAGGCCGCGCTTGACCACGCGCGCGCCAAGTACCGGGATATCGTCAAGCTTGCAGATGACTTTCCATTGTTCCGACATGTTTGCTCCTTGTTAAACGGTCAGTGGGTCGAACTGGCGGGTGTCCACCATCGCTCGTTCCGGCTGGTGCCACGGATCGGGTTCTCCTTCGAGCGCGAACTGCAGGCGCGCATACAGCTCCTTGCGTTTTTCCGCGTCTTCCACGATGTGCTTTTTCACGTGCTCCAGGCCGACCCGGGCGATGTAGTGCACCGTGCGTTCCAGGTACCACCCTTCGGACCGGTACAGTTCGAGGAAGGCGCCGCAGTACTCCATCACTTCTTCGTGGGTCTTGAGCTTGACGAGGAACTGAGCCACTTCGGTCTTGATGCCGCCGTTGCCGCCCACATAAATCTCCCAGCCCGAGTCGACGCCGATCACGCCGACGTCCTTGATGCCGGCCTCGGCGCAGTTGCGCGGACAGCCGGACACCGCGATCTTGACCTTGTGCGGCGCGTACATCAGGCACAGTTCGCGCTCGAGCTGCTGGCCCATCAGGGTCGAATCCTGGGTGCCGAAGCGGCACCACTCGCTGCCCACGCAGGTCTTCACGGTGCGCAGTCCCTTGGCGTACGCCAGCCCGCTCGGCATGCCCAGGTCCTGCCACACGCCGCGCAGGTCTTCCTTCTTCACGCCCAGCAGGTCGATGCGCTGCCCGCCGGTGACCTTCACGCTCGGGATCTGGTACTTGTCGACGACGTCGGCGATGCGACGCAGGTCGCCCGCCGTGGTCTGCCCGCCCCACATGCGCGGAATCACGGAATAGGTGCCGTCCTTCTGGATGTTGGCGTGCGAACGTTCGTTGACGAAGCGCGACTGCGGATCGTCCTTGGCCTGGTGCGGCCAGGTCAAAATCAGGTAGTAGTTGAGCGCCGGGCGGCAGGAAGCGCAGCCGTTGGGCGTGCGCCAGGCCAGGAACTCCATGGTGCCGGCGATCGTCACCAGCTTCTCGACGCGGATCGCGTCGCGCACTTGCTGGTGCGTGTGGTCGGTGCAGCCGCACATCGGCTTGGCCTTGGCCGAGACCGAATAGTCGCCGCCGGCGGTAAACATCAGGATCTGTTCGACCAGGCCGGTGCAGGAGCCGCACGAGGCCGAGGCCTTGGTGTGCTTGCGCACGTCTTCCAGCGTGAACAGGCCCTTTTCCTTGATCGCCTTGACGATGGTGCCCTTGCACACGCCGTTGCAGCCGCACACCTCGGCGCTGTCGGGCATGGAAGCTGCCACCGTGACGCCCGCGCTGCCGGCGTCGCCCAGGTTCGCTTCGCCGAACATGAGCGAATCGCGGATCTCCGCGATGTTCTTCGACTCGCGCAGCAGCTTGAAGTACCAGCTGCCGTCGACCGTGTCGCCATACAGGCAGGCGCCGACCAGCTTGTCGTCCTTGATCACCAGGCGCTTGTAGACGCCGCCGATAGGATCGGACAGCAGGATTTCCTCGGTGCCCTCGCCGCCCATGAATTCACCGGCCGAGAACAGGTCGATGCCGGTCACTTTGAGCTTGGTGGAGGTGACGGAACCCTTGTACTGGCCGATGCCGAAATTGCCGAGATGGTTGGCGCACACCTTGGCCATTTCGAACAGCGGCGCGACCAGGCCGTACACCATGCCGCGGTGATTGACGCACTCGCCCACCGAATAGATGCGCGGGTCGTAGGTTTGCATGGTGTCGCTGACGACGATGCCGCGGTTGCAGTGCAGCCCGCACGACTCGGCCAGTTCGGTGTTGGGGCGAATCCCGACCGCCATCACCACCAGTTGCGTCGGGATTTCGAGCCCGTCGGTGAATTCGATGGCGCGCACGTTGCCGTCTGCGTCGCCGATGATTTGTTTGGTGTTTTTTTCGAGCAGGAACTTGAGGCCGCGGTCTTCCAGCGACTTTTGCAGCATCTTGCCGGCGACCGGATCGAGCTGGCGCTCCATCAGCCAGCTTGGCAGATGGACCACGGTGACGTCCATGCCGCGCAGCTTGAGGCCATTGGCGGCCTCCAGCCCGAGCAGGCCGCCGCCGATGACGACTGCGTGCGTGTTTTTTTCGGCCGCCGCGATCATCGCGTTGGTGTCGTGGATGTCGCGGTAGGCGACGACGCCTTTCAGGTCCTTGCCCGGCACCGGCAGCATGAACGGATTCGAGCCGGTCGCCAGCAGCAGCCGGTCGTACTGCGCCGTGGTTCCGTCGTCGGCAATCACAAGGCGCTTGACGCGGTCGATCCTGACGATCTTCTTCCCGAGGTGCAGCGTGATCCCGTTTTCCTCATACCAGTCGACATCGTTGAGCATGATGTCCTTGACTGTCTGTTCGCCCGCCAGCACCGGCGAGAGCAGGATGCGGTTGTAATTGGCATAAGGCTCGGCGCCGAACACGGTGATGTCGTACAGGTCCGGCGCGATCTTGCGCAGTTCTTCGAGCGTGCGCACACCTGCCATGCCGTTTCCTACCATTACCAGCTTCAACTTCTTCATGACCATCTCCATCAAAAGGCTATAGCCCCTCTAAGCAAGAGCGGTGCCAGCGTGTTTGGCCCTGTCGCGACGCGTCCGGCGCCCGCGAGCGCACCGTCGTAGTGCGCGCTGCGGCCGTGGTGGTGCGTCACGCTGCGCCGCCCGCCCTGCGCGGCGATGGCATGGCGCTTGCATTGACACCCGTCGACATCAACCATCGCGAGACCATCATGCAAAAGACCTCCTTCTGGAAAGCCGGGCATACGCCGACGCTGTTTGCGGCATTCTTCTACTTCGACCTCAGTTTCATGGTGTGGGTGATACTTGGCCCGCTCGCGGTGCAAATCGCAGCCGACCTTGGGCTGTCGCCGGCGCAAAAAGGGCTGATGGTGGCGACCCCGCTGCTCGCCGGCGCGCTGCTGCGCATCGTGATGGGGGTGCTGGTCGATCATCTGAAGCCGAAGAAAGCGGGCCTGATCGGGCAAGTGATCGTGATGCTTGGCCTGTTGTGGGCCTGGCAAGGCAGCCTGGACAGCTACGCCAGCCTGATCGCGCTTGGCGTCGTGCTCGGCGTGGCGGGCGCCGCGTTTGCGGTGGCGCTGCCGCTCGCGTCGCGCTGGTATCCGCCGGAGCACCAGGGCACCGCGCTCGGCATCGCCGGCGCCGGCAATTCGGGCACCGCTTTCGCCGCCCTGTTCGCGCCGTCGCTGGCAATCGCCTTCGGCTGGCAGAACGTGTTCGGCCTGTGCCTGATCCCGCTCGCCATTGCGTTCGCCGTCTACCTGGCGATGGCCAAGGACGCGCCGGGCGCGCCGCCGCCCAAGGCGCTGACCGAATACCTGCGCGTGTTGCGCGACAAGGATGCATGGTGGTTCATGTTTTTCTACAGCGTCACCTTCGGCGGTTTCTCCGGCCTGGCCTCGTCGCTGACGATCTACTTCAACGGCGAGTACGGCCTGGCGCCGGTCACCGCCGGCTACCTTACCGCCGGCTGCGTGTTCGCCGGATCGGTGGTGCGCCCCGTTGGCGGCTGGCTGGCCGACCGCATCGGCGGCATCCGCACGCTCTCCATGATGTACGCGGCCGCCGCCGGCGCTCTGCTGGTGGCCAGCACCGGCATGCACTCCTACGCTGGCGCGGTCGCGGTGTTCGTGGCCGCGATGCTGGCGCTGGGCACCGGCAACGGCGCGGTGTTCCAACTGGTGCCGCAGCGCTTTCGCAAGGAGATCGGCATGATGACCGGCCTGGTCGGCATGGCCGGCGGAATCGGCGGCTTCTACCTCGCGTCGAGCCTTGGCGTGTCGCGCCAGCTCACCGGCAGCTACCAGCTTGGTCTGACGGCGTTTGCCGCGCTGGCGCTGATCGCGCTGTTCGGCCTGTCGGCGGTGAAGGGGCGCTGGCGCACCACCTGGGGCAGCGCCGCCATGACGACCGCCAAAGTCTGACTGGAACAGCGGCATGTCATTGACCATCTCGGCCGGGCACGCCACGCGCTGCGGCCTGCGCGAGCGCAACGAGGATTTCGTGGGCATGGTCACGCCCGCGGAACCGGACTTGAGCGCGAAGGGCGTGCTGGCGGCGGTGGCCGACGGCGTGTCGGGCAACGCAGGCGGGCGCGAGGCCGCCGAGTACACGGTGCGCGGCCTGCTGGCCGATTACTACGCCACGCCCGACACCTGGCCGGTGGCGCAGGCGCTCGAACGGGTGCTCAAGGCGGTCAACAGCTGGGTGCAGCACGAGGGCTCGGTGCGGCCCGCCCTGGCCGGCATGGCCACCACCCTCACCTGCCTGGTCCTGCGCGGCACCTGCTACTATTTTTCGCACGTTGGCGACACCCGCCTGTACCTGCTGCGCGACGGCGCCCTGGCGCGCCTGACCACCGACCATGTGTGGGACCGGCCCGAGATGCAGCATGTGCTGACGCGCGCGATCGGACTGGACACGCGCCTGTCAATCGATCACGGCATGGGTTCGATCCGAGCGAACGATGTATTCCTGCTGGCCAGCGACGGCGTGTGGGGCTCGGTCAGCGAATACGAGCTTGGGTTCCAGCTGGAGCGGCTGGTGCGGGGCGAACTCGATGGCGACGCCTGCGCCAACGCGCTGCTCGACGCCGCGCTGCACGGCGGCAGCGGCGACAACCTGAGCGCGCTGGTGATGCAGGTCAGGACCTTGCCGCTGCAGGACCTGCGCGACAGCCTGTCGAGCATGCAGCACCTGCCGCTGCCGCCGCGCCTGCGCGCGGGCCAGCGCTTCGAGGGTCTGCTGGTCGAACGCGAGC
>JBAQKU010000073.1:0-24185 GCA_049301315.1 Telluria sp. | reverse complement strand
ACCAGATCAAGGGCATGAACCAGACCTTCGACGAGGACAACGCGATCGTGGGCGCCTTGCAGCGCGAGCAGGCCATCGTCGGCGTGCGCCAGTTCACCTGGCTGGCGATCGACGCCGGCCCGGCGCGCGTGCGCAAGATGCTCGAGGAAATGGCGCAGGCCGAGAGCGTCGCAACGGCGAACGTTTAAACACAGGACGAGATTTTCTTGACGTCCTCCCCTCCTTAACGAAAGGGGATTCCCACTACTGGCCTCTCACGTCCGAGAGGGAAGATTGGCAAATGCCAGCTTCCTTATTCAGGTCTACGGGATATCTTTCGACCGCGCCAAAAAACGGCGACCGTAGCCCGGGAAAAACGATTGTATTACTAGCATCGGCGGGGTTTCTCGGAGCAAATGATGAAACGTTCACCGTGCAAGCGGACCGAAGCCCGCTGCCATCGCGCAGAAGGCCCGTCAGCACACGACATTGCGCTCACGATCCTGCCAGCATTGCTGGCGGCTGGATTGTTTTCGGCCTGCGCGGCCGTTGGCCCAGACTACCGAGCGCAGCGCATCGCTGCGCCTGCCGCGTGGCGGGCCGACATGACAGCAGGCCTCGCTGCCGAAACGGTAAACCCCGATACCAGTGCCCAATGGTGGCGGCAACTGGGCGACCCGGGATTATCCGCGCTGATTGAACAGGTGAGCGCGGCGAACATGGACCTGCGCAGTGCAAGGGCGCGCCTGCTTGAAGCACGTGCCCGTCGCGCCATGGCGGGCGCCGCCCTTCTTCCGGCCGTGGGCGCTTCTGTCACGGGCCGCAGAAGTTCCGGCACGCCTGGCGCACGGTCGTCGAACACCTTGTATGCCGCCGGCTTCGACGCAAGTTGGGAACTGGACATATTTGGCGCCACCCGCCGCTCGGTGGAGGCCGCGCAGGCGGACCTGGAAGCCGATGCGGCCCTGCTGGACTGGACACGGGTGTCGCTGGTCGCGGAAGCCGCGCTTAACTATATTGAAGTGCGGACCTTGCAGGTGCGCCTGGGTATCGGGCTCAGAAACTTGGCCAGCCAGTCGGAAACCTTGCAGCTCACCGAGTGGCGCTCCCAGGCAGGATTGGTCGGGTCGCTCGATGTCGAGCAAGCCAGGACGAATCTTGAACAGACGCGCGCCCAGCTGCCGAGGCTGGAAATCAGCCTGGCCGAAGCGCACAACCGGCTGCTCATCCTGTCCGGCCAGCAGCCCGGCGCACCGAGCAGCAATCTTGCCCGGCCCGGTGCGATTCCGGTGCCGCCGCATCATGTGGCGGTCGGCATTCCCGCCGACGCCCTGCGGCGCCGGCCCGACGTGCGCGCCGCCGAGCGCAGGCTGGCCGCCGAAACGGCCCGCCTCGGCCAGGCGCAGGCCGCGCGTTTTCCCGGCGTTGGCCTGTCCGGTTCGATCGGTCTCGAATCCCTTACCCTTGGCAAATTGCTCGACGGAACCGTTACGCGCTCGTTCGCCGCCTCGCTCGGGTCCACCATCTTCGACGCCGGCCGGCTCGCACAACAGGTCAGGGCGCAAGACGCAGTGCGGGCACAGGCATTGATCGCTTTCCAGGCAAGCGTGCTCGCTGCCCTCGGCGACGTGGAGAACGCGCTGGTGTCGTTTGCCCGAAGCCGCGAAAGGGAAACCGCGCTGGCCGCCGCCGCCGCGGCCGCGCGCAATGCCGCCCTGCTCGCGCGCGACCGCTATACCAGCGGCCTGATCGATTTCCAGACTGTGCTGGATACCGAAAGGACGGTGCTCAGCATCGAAGACAATCTGGCCGGCGCGCAGGCCGACGGCACTTCCGCCGTGATCCGCCTGTACAAGGCATTGGGCGGCGGCTGGTCCCCCGCCCGCGGCGAGATTCCATGAGCGCCGATCCCGCCTCCAGAAGCCGGGAGATCGCAAGCATTCTCAATGCGGGCGCACCCGGCTCGCCCCGTGGCCGCACACGCAAGATCGTGGCGGCAGTCCTGGCAATCGTGCTGGCGCTGCTTGCCTACGCCTACTTCAGTTCCCGTTCCGGCCAGCCTGCGAACCGCTACGTCACGCAAGCGCTGACGCGCGGCAAACTCGTGGTCACGGTATCGGCCACCGGCAATTTGCAGCCGACCAATAAGGTGGATGTCGGCAGCGAACTTTCCGGCACGGTCGACACCGTTTTTGTCGATGACAACGATCGCATCAGGAAGGGGCAGGCGCTGGCGCGCCTGGATATGTCGAAACTCCAGGACCAGGTGTCGAAGTCGAGTCTGGCGCTGGTTGCCGCGCAAGCGCAGGCCGCGCAGATGCAGGCGACGGTGGAGGAAGCGCGCGCCAATCTCGAGCGCCTCAGGCAGGTGGCGGTGCTGTCCGGCGGGAAGGTGCCGTCGAAAGCCGAGCTCCAGAACGGCGAGGCCGCGCTCAAGCGCGCGATCGCGAATGAAGCGAGCGCACGCGCCTCGATCGGGCAGGCGCGCGCCAGCCTCAAATCGGATCGCACCAATCTTTCCAAGGCAACGATCCGTTCGCCCATCGACGGCGTAGTGCTGGTGCGCAAAGTGGAGCCCGGCCAGACCGTCGCGGCCACGCTGCAGGCGCCGGTGCTGTTTACACTTGCCGAGAACCTGAAGCAGATGAAGCTCGAAGTCGATGTCGACGAAGCCGATGTGGGACAAGTCAGGGATGGCCAGCGCGCCACCTTCCGGGTCGATGCCTATCCGAATCGCGACTATCCCTCGCACATCACGCGCACCGGCTTCGGCTCGCAGGTCAAGGAAGGCGTCGTGTCCTACCTCACGGTATTGGCGGTGGATAACGATGACCTGAGCCTGCGTCCGGGCATGACGGCCACTGCCGAGATCATCACCGCAACCAGGGAAAACGCCTTGCTCGTACCGAATGCCGCGCTGCGATTTACTCCGCCGCAGCGCGAGACTGAGCAAACCCAGGGCGGCCTCGTATCGAAGCTGGTTCCGCGTGCGCCCCGCCCTGCCCGCAGACGCGCGAGCGCCACACCCGGCAAGGGCGGCACCCAGCAGATATGGATAGTGCGCGATGGCGAGCCGGAACCGGTTTCCGTCACCACCGGAGCGAGCGACGGACGCATGACCGAGCTGTTGCAAGGCGCTGTGCGGCCGGGCATGCAAGTCATTACCGAAAGCCTGAGTAGCGCAAAATGACCGAGACCAGGGAGCGCCCGCCCGCCGCCACGGCGCTGATCAGACTAGTGGGCGTGACCAAGACGTTCGGAAGCGGCGGCGCGGCCTTCAAGGCGCTGCGCGGCGTCGATTTCACGATCGGCGAGGGCGAGTTCGTCGCCATCATGGGCCCCAGCGGTTCGGGCAAGTCGACCATGATGAACATCCTCGGCTGTCTCGACGTGCCCGGCTCCGGCGCCTATCTATTTTCCGGTGTTCACGTCGAGGCGCTGTCACGCAATCAGCGCGCCCTGCTGCGCCGGCATTACCTCGGCTTCGTCTTCCAGGGATTTAATTTGCTTGGCCGCACCTCGGCACTGGAGAACGTCGCGCTGCCCCTGCTGTATCGCGGCCTGGCCAGCGGCGAGCGCAACGCCGCCGCGCTTGTTGCGCTCGAATCGGTCGGGCTCAAGGGATGGGAAGACCATATGCCGTCCGAGTTATCGGGCGGCCAGCAGCAGCGCGTAGCGATCGCGCGCGCCATTGTGAGCAATCCGGTCGTGCTGCTCGCCGACGAACCGACCGGCAACCTCGACACCGCGACCAGCCGCGACATCATGGAGTTGCTGTCCTCGCTCAATCGGGACAAGGGCATCACCGTGCTCATCGTGACCCATGAGCCTGAGATGGCGAGCTATGCCAGGCGCACGATTCATTTCCTCGACGGCAAAGTGGACTCCGACACCCTGAACGGGGAGAACGCCTGATGCTCTTCAATACCCTTGTGCTCGCCTTGCGCGAAATCCGGCGCAACCTGCTGCGTTCCTTCCTGACGATACTCGGGATCGTGATCGGGGTTTCCGCCGTCATCACCATGGTCACGCTCGGCAATGGCGCGACCCGTTCGGTGCAGGATCAGATTGCCGCCATGGGCAGCAATCTGCTGATGATTCTTCCAGGACAGCGCCTGGGGCCCTTGTCGAGCGGCGCGCAAAGTTTCAAGGTGGCCGACGCGGAGGCGATCTCGCAGCAGGTGGGCGGCCTGAAAGCGGTGGCGCCCACCGCAACCAAGGGTGTGACTGCAGTGCATCTGGCGAAGAACTGGTCCACGACGGTAACGGGCAGCACCGAGGCCTATTTCGAAACCGGAAAGTGGCGCCTGGCGGCAGGACGCATCTTCACCCCACCCGAAGAGCGCGCCGGCAAGGCGGTGTGCGTGCTCGGCGAGACGGTGCGGCGCGAACTGTTCGGGCGCCAGAACCCGGTGGGCGACAGCTTGCGCATCAAGCAATTCAGTTGCGAGGTGATCGGCCTGCTCGCCGCGAAGGGGCAGTCGACGCTGGGGAGGGATCAGGACGACACCATTGTCATGCCGCTGCGGGCGGTGCAACGCCGCCTGACCGGCTCGACCGATGTGCGTTCGATACAGGTATCCGTTGCCGACGGGGTGGCGACCGACGCCGTGAAAAACAGGCTCACGCTGTTGATGCGCGAGCGCCGCAAGATTGCAGCGAGCGAAGAAGACAACTTCAATGTCATGGATACCAGGCAGATCGCCGAAACGCTCACCGGCACCACCAAGGTGATTACCGCCCTGCTAAGCGCGGTGGCGGCCGTCAGCCTGCTGGTGGGAGGAATCGGCATCATGAACATCATGCTGGTCTCGGTCACGGAACGGACCCGGGAAATCGGCATCCGCCTTGCCATCGGCGCACTGGAACAGGAAGTGCTGATGCAGTTCCTGATCGAGGCTGTGGTACTGGCGGCGCTCGGCGGCATCATCGGCATCGTGCTGGCGACGATCGCTTCAATCGGGCTGGCCGGGGCGATGGAAGTGCCCTACCTGTTCAATCCGCAAGTGAACGCCTTGTCCTTCCTGTTTTCCGCCGTCATCGGCATCATCTTCGGCTACTTCCCCGCGCGCCGCGCCGCCAGGATGGACCCGATCGAGGCGCTGCGGCATGAGTGAGGCACACAATGACGCCCCGCTCTACTGCCCTGCCATTGCCGTCTTTTCCAGCTCGGCCGCTTTGTTTGCGCGCCCGGTCTTGCGATACAGTTCGGCCGCATTCAGAATGCTGGTCGCCAGGTCAGGATGGCCTGGGGCGAGCAACTTGCGTCGTATCGTGAGCGCGCGCAGGTAGAATTGTTCTGCCTTCGCATGCCTGCCGAGAGCGACGTAAGCCCCGCCGAGGTCATTGAGCGTCTCGGCCACTAGCGACGTGTCCGGGCCCAGCTCGCGCTCCCGGATCGCGAGCGCGCGCGTCAGCAAGGTCTCGGCGTCCTCAAGCCGGCCCTGCTTGCTACGTAGCACGCCAAGGCTGTTCACAGTGTATGCGACGTCCACGTGGCCGGCGCCGAGGGCTTGTTCGCGAATCGCCAGCGCACGCTCGAACAGCGGCTCTGCCTTCACCAGATTGCCCTGCCTTAGAAAGCTCTGCCCAAGGTTGTTCAGCGCTGTGGCGACAGTATGGTGGTCCAGGCCCTTCACCGTTTCCGCATAGACCAGGCCGGCCTGAAATAGTGCCTGGGCCTCGGTGTGGCGGCCTGTCACGTCGTACACGGCGGCCAGGTTATTGCGAGTGGCAATTACCCGCTGGTGGCCGGTTCCGTAATGCGCCTCAAAGATGGCCAGCACGCGCTGGTAAAGCCGCTCCGATTCCGCGTACTTCCCTGTCTTGTAATACAGCATTGCGAGATGCCCTAAACGGATCGCAGTGTCGCTATGTGTCGGACCCCGTGCTTTCTCGATGATCGACAGCGCTCTCATGTATTGTTGTTCTGCGAGCTCGAACCTGTCTTGCTCCACATACACCAGCGCGAGGGTGTCGATCGTGTCGCCTACGGCGAAATCGTCCGGGCCGAGCTGCTTTTCGCGAATGGCCATTGCACGCAGCACCACTTGTTCCGCCAGCACGGGACGCTGTTGCGCCCGATACAGATCGCTCAGTGAATCGAGCACTTCCGCCACGCCCAAGTGCTCAGGTCCCTTGGTCTTTTCCATGACCGCGAGCGCACGCCGGTAATAGGGCTCCGCCCGCGCGTAACGCATTGCTGAAAAGTTCGCATTGCCCAGCTCGGTTAGCGTCGGTACCAGGTCGGGATGCTCGCTGCCAACTTTTTTTTCAAGGGCCGCCAATGCGCGCAGGAAGACCTGCTCGGCCTTGTCGTAATTGCCGCGGCTCGCATACACAGAGCCCAAGCTCACAAGAACGCGTGGCAAATCCGGTGTTTCGACCATGTCGAGCCACTTTGCCAGCCTGGATGCGTCACGGCTCACACCGCGTCCATCTTCATACATGATTCCAAGACGGTTGCGCGCATCAATGAGGCCGGCCGCAGCGGGCTTCTCGTACCATGTGGCAGCCGCAGCTTCATCCTTGCCGATGCCGGTCCCCGTTTCGAGGCAATAGCCGAAGCTGTATTGCGCTACCGTGTTACCCTGCTCGGCGGCCAGCTTGAACAGGTTCGCCGCTTTCGCACGGTCCATCGGTGCGCCGTTACCCTCGAAATACAAATTCGCGAGCTTCAATTGTGCGCGGGCATCGCCTTGCGCCTCCGCCTTTTCGTACCACACCCTCGCATCGGGGTAGCTTTGCTTGAGTCCCTTTCCCTGCGCATACGCATCGCCCAGATAAAGCTGCGCATCGGCGTCGCCCAGTTCCGCGGCTTTGCGGTACCAAACCAACGCTTGTGCCGGATCCTTGTCCACGCCTTCGCCATTCTCGTACATCACCGCCAGATTGTAGCTCGGTGCGGATTCGCTGCCCTCTTCCGCGGCCTTGCGGTACCAACTGGCTGCTTGCGCATCGTCGCGGCTTACCCCCTTGCCATTTCGATAGATGTATCCGATCCAGTTCATGGCGACCGTCGAACCCTGTTCGCTCGCTTTGCGATACCAGGCAAGCGCCTGGCCATAATCCGTGGCGACCCCGAGACCTGCGTAGTAAGCGGCAGCGAGGTTGCTCTGGCCATACATATTCCCGGCGTCAGCCGCCTTTCGAAACAAGCTGACCGCTTCGCTGTCATCGCGCTTGACTCCATTGCCAGCCTGGTACAGCAGGCCAAGGTTGACCTGCGAATCCGGATGCCCAAGTTCGGCCGCGAGCCGATAGACATGCGCCGCTTGCGCGTAGTCTTGCTCGACGCCCCGGCCGTACTCAAAGGCGCCACCGACGCCGTACATGCCGTCGGTATCGCCATGCGTCATCGCCCTGGCGTACCAGAACAAAGCGTGCTGGGCGTCCTTATCGACACCCTTGCCGTCCATGTAAAAGCGCGCGATCGCCACTTGCGCTTTTGCCTGGCCCTGCTCGGCGGCCGCGCGATAGAACCGCAATGCCTGAACCTGATCCTTCGAAACACCTTCGCCCTCCTCATATATTGCGCCGAGAAAAAATTGCGCATCCATATGACCCTGTGCTGCGGCCAGTTGCAACCAGGATAATGCTTGAGCGCTGTCCCTGGGAACACCCTGTCCCGTGAAATTCACCATGCTAAGACCATATTGGGCAGCCGCGTTGCCGGTGGCGGCAAGGTCGCGCAACTGCGCCACGCCGGCTGAATAGTCCTTGTCGCGAATTGCCCGCATGGCGGCTTCAAGACGAGGGGCGTCCTGTTTCATGCGTAACAGTTCAGCCCTGGCCTGATAATAAATCCTGGAGCTTCGAATGCCGCCGATGTTAAGCCAGGCGAATGCCGCGCGCGCTCCCGTGTAATCGCCGGCGGCCAGGCGCGACTGGCCCAGGTAGAACCACGCTTCGTTCAGCGCGAGCGCACCGGCGTCGCCCGGCAAGGCTTCGGCAATCTTGATCAGGGCCTCCGGCGACATGGCGCCAACTTGCATCGCCATCAAGGGGCGCGGCCAAGGCCCATCGGGTATTTCCCGCGCGCGTGAGAGTAGTTCGGGCGGGATCGCTCTCCCGCTTCGTTGCAGCAAAGCGATCTGGTCGACAAGCTCCATGACATCTGCAAATCCGTGATCGGGCTTGTTGGTTGCGACGGAACGATCCATGACGGACACTGCGCCATCCGCGTTGCCTGCATACAGCATGGCCCACGCCATCTCGCGCAGGGCCACCGGTTCGAGGACGGGAGCCGGGTCGGCAGAGTAAAGCGCTGCACTCCTGGAAAAATCGCCGCGCGCGAATGCCAGATGCGCCTGGCATATGCGAGCGTCGGAGCCACTGGCGTCGGCGGCGACCAGCTTTTCGAGCCGGGCAGCCATTTTCAAAGCATTCGCCGCGGAGAACTCACCCTGCTCCAAAGCACCGTAGATGAACCCGCATGCAGGAATGATTTTTATGTCTGCATCTTTCTTGTCCGTAAATTCAGACATCGCGTCCTGCAGTGCGCCGGCCGTCCTCAGGCTGTCGAGATCGCGCGTGGAATATATCTTCAATTTGGGGGCCGTGACGATGGTCCCGGGCACGAGCAGACGACCCGACGAGAAACGTTCGAGCTCCTTCGCCTGTTCCTGCAACACCGGCACGCTTGCCGCGCTGACCGTGTCGTCCTTGATGCGATAGTCCATCAGGACATTGACAGTATTACCCCTGAAAACGAACTCCTTGTGAGCGAAAAAGAAGGCGTTGTCGGTCGTCTTGGCAACCGGACTATCGTCGCTGCGCACTGACGCGGGCCACGTCAGGTTCAGGCGGTAGCGGCTTTGCAGTTTTCCCTTCGCCAGCGCCAGCGGATAATTGCGTACCACGTTGTCCGGGATGCCCAGCGAGCCGTCGACGAGCTGACTGTCGTACTCGATGCCGTAGACCTTGTCCTTGAGCACAACCGCCTTTGGCAGCGTGAAGCGGGCCAGCACTTCCAGCCGGTTCTCGTCAACATTGTCGTGGTACACCGGTGCCTCGATCAGGGAAACGCCCGGATAGCGCTTCTCGTAGTTTGCCAGCACCTTCTTCCTGAATTCGGCCGCCGTCAGGCTTGGATAACGCCGGCGTGCCGCGTCGGCATGAGCGCCGCGGTAGATCTCGCGCGACGCCAGTGTTGCCGGGCCGCTGAAGTCGGTCGCAACGATGTCCTCGACCAGTTCATACTTCGGCCCGGTTTCGCCTCGTTCGGGAAGCGTGACGAGGCCTTGGGAAGCGGGATCGATGACCAGCGCGCTTGCGCCCGGGAACGCAGACGGCAGCGTGGCAAGTGGTTCAGGCTGGTCAGTGGTGGTGGGATCGACATAATAATCGTGTCCGTCGAGCCGGATCTGGACCAGCGCATGATCAAACCAGGACGGGGAGGCCATGACCTTGGCCGGGAATTTGGGTGCGTTGGCCGACAGCAGCACCGGCCGCGCTTCGATTCCCAGCTCGGCCAACAGACTCACCAGCAAATAGCTCTTGTCCTTGCAATCGCCATAACGACGCTTGAGCACGACATCGGGCGCCTGCGGGCGATGCGAGTTCTCTCCGATCGACACGGAAAAGTAACGGATTTCCTTTTGCACCCATTGGAGTGCGGCCGAGGCCTGGGCTGCCCGCCCGCCGCGTTTGCCAAATTGTTGCGCCAGCGCCTTGAGCGCGGGGCTCGGGGCTACTCTTGGAAACAGGCTGTCCGCCCAGCGCGCCACATCCTGCCAACCCTGGTACTCGCTGAACTGGAGCATGCGCGATGGCAAGTAGTCCATCGGCACGGACGGTTCGGCTTCGATAGCCTCGATCGCGCGGCCTTCAAAACGCAGGCGCGTCAAGTCGCCCACATGGTCAATTTGCGGAACAATCTTCGCTGTTCGAAATTCGCCCAGTTGACGCCAGTTCAACTGCCGTTCGCGCGGATGCAACACCGTCAGCCGGCGCAGCTCGATCGGCGCGCCCAAGTCCCAACTGAAATCGTCTGCCCAATTCTTGCCGAACACCGGGTTCGCGCCGGTCACCGTGTAGGTGATCCACAGGGTGTCGCCCACGCGCACATCATCGAGCAACAATTGCAAGGTGGTCGCGCCACCGTACATGCCGTTTTCGATCAGCGTTTCGCGCTGCAAGGAGCGGGCATTGACGGTCGCGGTGTGGTCAATGCGTTGGCCCTCGCGCAAGATTGCGACGCGGTGCAGTGTCAATTTCTGATAATCGGAAAAATAGGTGATGCCGAATTGGCCGATCACACCAAGCGCGCTCGTTTCATTGACCTGTACTGCGCGGTTGACCAGGGTCGCTGGCGTGGGGCCGACCAGGACCTGGGTCTCCTGCAGCCGAAGCACGACCGGCTCGGTACGTTTGGTTGGCGGAACTTCCGCCAAGGCCTGGGCCCATGCCGGCAGCGCGGCGCCGCGCCGGAAGCTGCCGTCGCTGGTCTTGTTGAGGAACTTGTTGGCTGGTTCGCCAAACGCGGGAAGGTGGGCTGCGCCGAAGGCCACAGCCAGGACGAATAGATGTCGGTACATGCGCGAAGTGGACTTGGTGGGAGCCGCGAGGGGGCGCGGGCGACGCGGTGGGCGAAATGAGAAAAAGTTATTCATTTCGTAATTCTTGCCGATTGTATAATGACGAGTCGGCGCGCGCAATCGGCTTCGAAATATTGCCTGATCGCAATCAATCTGCTTGAAGTATTCCAACCCGCAAAACTCCGAACCAGGGAAAACATGAAAATAAGCGAAGCGATCCTTTCTTCCGTGGTGATTCTTAGCGCAGGTGTCCAGGCGGGGGAGCCGCCCGCACAGGCGCCCGAAAGCGAGGCGGAAATCGCCGAGGTCACTGTGAGCGGAACGCGGGACCCGGCGCTGAAACCGTACAGAGTCATGTCCGCTGGCATGGATGCTTTCGATGAGTTTCATCGCTTCGCACCGGACGCAAGCCTTCAGTTCAAGCTGAGCAAACGCGGGGAATTGAATTGGTATGAGGGAAAGTGGGATGACGTAAAGTTGCGCCTGGTTGGCAATGACACGTCGATTCCTATTCCGATTTCGGGGGACGGCCGGTTTAGCTTGCCCCGAAGCCAGCAGGCGTATGACGATGACGCGGATTTGATTCTGAATCAAAAGAAATCATTCATACGTTTCAGTGCCGATGTGCGAACGCCCGGCGTACCTGCCAATGCAAGGCGCTTGGGTGACCTCCGGCTGGAGTGCAAGGTCATCATTGCGATTGGCAAAAAAGAACTCAACTTTGCGCAACGAGCGGCCTTCAATACGCTTTTTTTAGGCGGCGATTGGTGTTTGGCCAAGCAAGCAACGGTCAGCTTTGCCTTGCCCGACTGGTCGATGAACACAAGCCTCGTTCACAACGGAAAGCGAAAACACCTGCCTGTGTACGGCTACCATGTTCACGCGCCAATCCAGGATACATCCTTGCCGGATGACGCCCTCGTCGAGTTTGAGTATTGGTCGGATGCAAGCGTCGAACGTAAAAAACAATTTCTGACGCTGTGGCAAACGTATCTGAGAAGCTCTGCGAACAAATGGGGGCCTGGTACCGCTTTCAGTCAGAAAGAAAATTCACATTACAGCGCCGTCATGTCGCTCAAGCCTGGCGCATGGAATTTTCACCTTGATTCACCGGGCGGCGAGATCAGCCTGGGCGCAAGTCCAGACGATGCGGTCGTTGCGTTAGGCGTTGACCACGCTTTACAGTGGCGCGGGAAAGACCTGAAATTGAAGGTAGAGCACGCTGGGGAATATGAGTTCTCCCTCAACGTACAAAACCCCGACCGTCCCGTCATCCATATCAAGCGTGTCGAGCCTGCCGCTGTCCGCATCTGACGGCTTGCAACAGTAATTATCACGTTTTCTTGTGGGCATCGACGCTCTTGCCCTCGGTGGCCCCAGGCGAGCTGTGCATGATTTTTCGCACGGCGGCAGGGCGCGCGTCCTCCTATCCTGAACGTCACAGGAAGCGCTGGCGCGCAGGCTTCCTTCATCCACCGCCGATCAAGGAGCGATCATGTCGTTACGCCACTGCCTTTCAGCCCTATGTTTATCCGGCCTTGTTGCTGTTCCGATTGCAGCCCAGGCCGCCCCGAAATATTCCGTCACCGTGGTAGGGGTCGCGGGAAGCAGCGCGACCGGCATCAACAGCGGCGGCACGGTCATCGGCGACTTCCCTTCTGGCGGCAACACGCATGGCTTCGTCAACTCAGGCGGCGTCATCACCGACCTTGGCACGCTGGGCGGGCCAAATACCTTCGCGGCAGGCATCAACAATGCGGGAAAAATCGTGGGACGCTCCGACGATGGTGCCGGCAACACCAGGGCTTTTCTCTACGTGAACGGCGTGATGACCGACCTTGGCACGCTGGGCGGCCCCAACAGCCGGGCAGCGGCAATTAATAACCGCGACGACATTGTCGGTTCGGCCGATGTCCCTCCCGCTCTCGGTTATTCCAGTGCATTCCTCTTGCGTCCCGGCGTGCTCATGCAAGACCTTGGCAGATTCGAGGTTCCTGATCCGGAAGGAGGCAGCGAGGCGAAGGACATCAATGACAACCGTAAAATTGTTGGCGGTTCGGTGCTGGGCCCCCATATCCCTCCCGAAAGCCCGTTTCATGCATTTCTTTTCGAATGTGAAGAAATGAAAGACCTGGGCACCCTGGGCGGCCAGTTCAGCCTGGCGCATGCAATCAATATACGCGGCGAAATCGTTGGGGAGGCATCGACGCCTATGCTGAGGGAAAACCGCGCATTCCTGTACCGCAAGGGGGTCATGAAAAGCCTCGGCACCTTGCCCGGTGGCGATTTCAGTTCGGCACGCGACATCAATGACAAGGGACAAGTTGTCGGTTTCTCGCTAGCGGCCCCGGGCGGAGGTGGGCAGAGAGCATTCTTATACTCGGGCCACATGCGCGATCTGAACACGTTCATCGATCCGGCCTTGGGATGGTTGCTGCGCGAGGCAAACGGCATCAACAACAGTGGACAGATAGCGGCCACGGGTTGCAAGGCCGGCATATGCTTCGCCTTGCGCCTCGACCCGTTATAAGCAGGCACCTTCATCATGGCGCGCCCAGCGCCTTCAGATGACGTTCGGCGTTCTCGTTTTTCGGGTCGAGCTGTCGCGCGCGCTGGTAGTTTTCGATCGCTCGCAC
The DNA here is from genome assembly GCA_049301315.1 of Telluria sp. GTDB lineage: Bacteria > Pseudomonadota > Gammaproteobacteria > Burkholderiales > Burkholderiaceae_D > JBAQKU01. Next base: position 11,032 of record JBAQKU010000073.1, on the reverse strand, counting down.
TTTGTCCTGATTGGCTTCGTACGCCTCGGCCAGACTGTCGTAGGCATTACCGCTTTCAGGATGCAGCGATGTCACCATTCGGAAGATGGCAATCGCACCGTGCTTGTCGCCGCTGGCCAACAGCTTATAGCCCCAGTCGTTCAAGCCCGATTCCGACACGTCGAACCCGGGGTCGCGCTTGCGCATCGCCGCATGGACTTCCTGCACATTGCTAAAGCTGCATGTTCTCGGCTCTGACCTCTTACCTCTTACGATTACCATGCGCCGGGTCGGCAGCGGTCTCCAGGGTGAGCCGGCCGCTTGCGAAAAACTTGACTATTTGTCATTTTCTTATATTGTAATGAGGTGCAACAATAATCATCCTCAGAAAATGGGCGCAATTACCCCATGGGAGCGATGGAAGGTAACGATGCGTCGAGGAGTCCCATGTTCACACGATCATTGGCGGTGCTTGGCAGTTTGCTGTTCGCTTCCATCCTCCTGACGGGTTGCCCGGCAACGGTCGCCTACCACGCGCCGCCGCCGCCGCCAGTGGCGATGCCGGCGCCTGAGGTCCTGCCACACGCGCCACCTGCGCCGCCCCCTCCTGCGCTGCCGGTGGAGCAGAAACCGGCCCAGCCGAGCAGCGGCAGCGTGCCAATCAGCTACCAGCTGCCCACCGTCTACAACGCCAGCCTGTCGCCGCAGCTGCCACGCGACGCCGCCAAGCCCGAGCGGCCGGTTTTGCACGCTGGACAGCCCACCACGCTTGTGTTCGCCATCGGGCCGATGCGCCTGACCTCCACGATGCCGCCGGTCATGCCGAGCCTCGCCTTGCTGCGCAGCCAGGACGATGTTCCCCTGAGCGTCGTCCTGGTGTGTTCGTTTTGCGAAGGGGACGGCGATACATTGCAGCGCATGACGTACCGGCCGAAAGACCGGCAGTCGGGCGAAATCCGTTACCAGTTCACGCCGCGGCAAGCGCCCGATGGCGCGGCCTACACCGACGCGCTGCAGGTCACCATCATCAACGACCACACCGGGCGCGAGTATGACCGCCTGATGATGCCGGTGGAAATCAACAAGGCTGGCGCGCGCGCCGGCGCCGACCCGGACGGCGAAGTGGAGCTGAGGGCGGCCTCGAGCTTCGTCGAGCCCGCCTGGAAAGCGGACGTCGTGCTGTATGCGATGAGAACATCCGATCGCAATGTCTCGATCTCGGTGCGGCCCGTCAGTGCAGCCATGACGAAATTGCTGGGACCGCTCGCTCTGGACCGCTATGGATATGCCAAAACATTCCGAAGCGGTATCGACGACCCGGAACTGGTTGCCGCGATGACCAGTTCGGCTTACGGCGCGGTCTCCGCGGTCGGCACCCAGAACGAGCTGCTCAAGAAAATCAGCGCCACGGGCGCCAACGCCTACGTGTCGGTCGACTCGCAAAATTCGCTGAAGCTGACGCCTTTCGAGGCGGGCAACGTGACCGGCATCCTGGCCGCCAATGGCCAACGGCTCTACCGCCACTTGTTTTACGACAGCGCCGACGAGGACCTCGGCGCGCTGATCGCGCAACTGGAGGCAGCGGCGGCCGCCGCTCCCGACGACCGGCCGCTGCGGCTGGTGGTGGTCACCGACAGGCTGTCCCTGCCTTGGCAGTACCTGCATCCGGTAGGCAAGAACGTGGACGCGAGAAAATTTTGGGGCGTGCAATTTAGCATCAGTGTGCTTCGGGCCAACAATCGTGCTAGCGATAAGCCGGTGTGGGCGGGCACCACGCCGCCGGCAAAAATCCTGTTCGCCCGTTACGGCCGGGACGACGACCCGAGTGCGATCCCGGCCGGCGAACAGATCACCAGCTTACTGGCGCTGCCGCTGGCCGACGCCGACCTGGTCAGGGTCGACAGCGGCAAGAACCTGTTGAAGCAGCTGAGCGACGAGCGCAATTCGATCGACGCCATCATCACCTTCCTGCACGCTTCCGTCGGCGACACGCGCACCCCGCCACACCTCAAGTTCAACGAAGGCGACATCGTCACCAGCGACAGTCTCGAAAATCTGCTCAACATAGTCGAGCCCGGCGAGCAGAAGCTGCGCTACCTGGCGCGCGCCCCGCTGGTGATTCTCAACGCGTGCGAAACGGGGCCGGCACGCAACCTGCCGCACGTGAAGCTCGAAAACGCCATGTTCCAGCTCGGCGCTCGCGGTGTGGTGGTGACCGAGGTGTCGGTGTGGGTCAGCCTGGGCCACGCGGTGGCGACCAGCATGATCTCGCGTCTCGGAAAAGGCGAGCCGGTGAGCGATGCGCTGACGATGGTCAGGCGCGAACTGCTCGATAAAAAACAGAACCCGCTTGGCCTGCTATACGCCTATTACGGCGATCCCGCAGCGACGCTGCAACGTCCGCCAGCCCCATAAAGGAAACCCATGCACAACGATACTGGCCGCCGCGCATTCCTCGCCGCCTTGCTCGCCGCAATTGCGCCGCTTCCCGCGAGCGCGCGGACGGCGCTCCTGTGCCCGGGCGACCCGTCCATCTCCAACTTGCAGGCGCCGCTGACGATCGATACCCACGCCCACTTCTTCAACGGCCGCGACCTGCAGATCAGGGAGTTCCTGTCGCAGACGACGGTGCGCCCGGGGTCGGAGCTGTATCCGCTGGTGAACGGCATTGCAGGGATCTTGCAAGCGGTCGCCTGGCACCACGCGCCGAGTGCCCAGCAGGAGAGAGAGGCGATGGCCAAGCTGCTGCGCAACTGCAGTGGGTCGGAACAGCTGCGCAGTGCGGCGCAGGGCGCATTTCAGGAAGGCTACGAGATCGGGCGGCGCGAGCTGCAGCTGGCTGCCAAAGCCCTCAGCCAGACGACGGATGGCGCCGCCGTGCTGGCGGCAACGCCCGCCACGGTCGGTGTCGGGGACGCCATCGCTAGCCTGCCGGAAGACTACGAGTCGTTCGAAAAGACGTCAAACGCTTCGATCCTGGCGTCGGACAAGACCATGAAGGGAAATCTACGCTTCGTGCTGCACCACTTCAACCATCGCCATGTCAATGCCATCGATTATCTGAACACCTATTCCAAAGGGTCGCCGCGCAAAATCGACTTGGTGGCGGCCAGCATGGTGGATTACGACTATTGGCTGGCAAAGGGAAAACCCACCCCGACGTCGCTAACCGCGCAGGTTGAGCTCATGGGCGATATCTCGGTGCTACTCGGCGGCCGCGTGCATGGTTTCGTGCCGTTCTGTCCGTTCCGCGAAATGATGACCATTGACGCCAGCGGCATCGGCGATTCCATGCGGCTGGTCAGGCGCGCCATTGAGGCGCGCGGTTTCATCGGCGTCAAACTGTACCCGCCGATGGGCTTTGCCGCTTGGGGAAACACAGGCCGGTCCGAGTGGAAAGGCAAGGCGTCGCTGCTGCCAGTCGCTTCCGCCCCCGACTTCGGAAATCGGCTTGACGCATCGATGCAACGCTTGTTTACGTACTGCGTCGACAATGACGTGCCGGTGATGGCGCACACCAACAATTCGAACGGGCCTTTTCCGGACTTCGAGGCACTGGCGGGCAGCAGCTACTGGCAACTGGCACTGACGAAATTTCCCGGCCTGCGCGTCAACTTCGGGCATTTCGGCGACACCGACCTCGAAGACCACAACGGCGCGAGGACCGAGAAGTTCCTGAAACTGATGACGCCGGGCGCAGGCTCGTCAGGAGAGCGGGCATTTGCCGACAGCGGCTATTTTGCAGGCACCATGCTGAACTACGACAAGATGGGGGACGTGCTCAACAGCCTTTACGCCTCAGAGAACCGCATCATGCTGGAACGCCTGATGTACGGCTCGGACTGGTCAATGATCTTGACCGAGAAAAACGTCTCGCGCTACCTTGCCGATTTCATCAAGGTGATCCGCAACATAGAAGCCGCCGAGCCCGGCATCGGCGCACGGCAGACGACGCTGTCGAACGCGTTTTTCGGCCAGAACGCGATGGAGTACCTCGCCTTGCGCAAGGGGCGGGGCAATCGCGTCCGACTGGAAAGGTTCTATTCCCAAAACGATGTTGCAGAGCCGGACTGGATGAAAAAAGTGGACAAGATCAAGGTGTAGGTTGGAAACGGCGTCTTCGCGATTTGCTCACGGTCGATTGCGGCCTGAACCTGGTCGACGCCCCTCGGAACAGTAGTGCTTCAGTCGTATGGCAAGTGAACCACAAAAAATGTGTGGTTAAAGGAAAAGCCTGTTCTCCTCTCGAAGAACAGGCCTCAATCAACAAAAAACAGGCATTTCCGGATTTAGAACGGGATGTCGTCATCCATGTCCGAGAAATTCGGTGCCGGCTTTGGCGCGGGGCGCGCTGCCGGTGCCGGTGGCGTCTGGCGCGCAGCCGGGGCCGGACGGCTCTGCTGGGCGCTTTCGTAACCGCCGCCGTCGTCCATGCCGGCGTCGCCGCCCATGCCGGAACGGCCGCCCAGCATTTGCATGTTTTCAGCGACGATGTCGGTTGCGTATTTCTCAACGCCGTCCTTGTCGGTGTACTTGCGGGTCTGCAGGCGACCTTCGACGTAGACCGACGATCCTTTCTTCAGGTACTGGCCGACGATTTCAGCCATGCGGCCGAAGAAGGAGATGCGGTGCCATTCCGTCGTTTCTTTTTGCTCGCCGGTGTTGCGGTCCTTCGACTTGTACGAGGTCGCGACGGCGATGTTGGCGATGGCGTCGCCGCTGGGCATGTAGCGGATCTCGGGATCGCGCCCCAGGTTGCCGACGATGATGACTTTGTTGACTGATGCCATGAATTACTCCTGTTGAACTGCGCCCCCGCGACGCGGTAGATTTTTTTACCAGACGAGGATTATATGTCAGTCATCCCCTCAATGCGACGGTTTCGTGAACCTGGACCCGGTGCGCGAAACCATTGCCTTGTGCACTCGTCATCCATTTGCGCTCAGCATGAATACTGGTATTATATACAGTATTATCTCCCCGGAATCTGAGCCCAATCAACACGGGCATGGCCCAGATACGAACTGAGCAATCGTGGCGGTCTGGGGCGTGCTGCTCAAAACCCGGCTATAGTACTAGGTTGTCCCGTTTCGGCCCGTTACCGCCTGACTCTCGCGCAAGCCGGCCTCGCATTACCCAATCGAAAGCAAGGCAAGACACATGGAAGAAATCCGCATCCGCGGCGCACGTACGCACAACCTCAAGAACATCAATCTTGATCTGCCACGCAACAAGCTCGTCGTCATTACCGGCCTGTCCGGTTCCGGCAAGTCTTCGCTCGCGTTCGACACCTTGTATGCCGAGGGCCAGCGCCGTTACGTGGAATCGCTGTCGGCCTATGCGCGCCAGTTCTTGCAGCTGATGGAAAAGCCCGACGTGGACCTGATCGAAGGCCTGTCGCCGGCGATCTCGATCGAGCAGAAAGCGACCTCGCACAATCCGCGCTCGACGGTCGGCACGGTCACCGAAATCCACGACTACCTGCGCCTGCTGTACGCGCGCGTCGGCACGCCTTACTGCCCGGACCATCCGGAGCATCCGCTGGCCGCGCAAACCGTGTCGCAAATGGTCGACGCGGTGCTCGCGATGCCGGCCGATACCAAGCTGATGATCCTGGCGCCGGTGGTGGCGAACCGCAAGGGCGAGCATGCCGACCTGTTCGCGTCGATGCAGGCGCAGGGCTTCGTGCGCTTTCGCATCCAGAGCGGCACGCACGAGGGCAAGATCTACGAGATCGACGACCTGCCCAAGCTGAAGAAAACCGAGAAGCACACGATCGACGTGGTGGTCGACCGCGTCAAGGTCAACGGCGAAATCAAGCAGCGCCTGGCCGAAAGTTTCGAGACCGCCCTGCGCCTGGCCGACGGGCGCGCGGTGGCGCTTGAAATGGACAGCGCCAACGAACACGTTTATTCGAACAAGTTCGCCTGCAACGTGTGCGGCTATTCGCTGCAGGAGCTCGAGCCGCGCCTGTTCTCGTTCAATAATCCGATGGGCGCGTGTCCGGAGTGCGATGGCCTCGGCCACATCGAGTTCTTCGACCCCAAGCGCATCGTCGCGTTTCCGAACCTGTCGCTGGCCTCGGGCGCGGTCAAGGGGTGGGACCGGCGCAACCAGTTCTACTTCCAGATGCTGTCGAACCTGGCCGCGCACTACGAGTTCGACATCGACACCCCGTTCGAGCAGTTGCCGGAAGAGGCGCAGAAGGCGGTGCTGTACGGCTCCGGCAAGACCGCCATCCCGTTCACCTACGTGAACGAGCGTGGCCGCACGGTGATCCGTGAGCACACCTTCGAAGGCGTGGTCACCAACCTGTCGCGCCGCTATCGCGAGACCGATTCGATGGCGGTGAAAGAAGAGCTGGCCAAGTTCATCAACGAGAAACAATGCCCTTCCTGCGCCGGCGCGCGGCTGCGGGTGGAAGCGCGCTACGTCAAGGTCGGCAGCGGCAAGCAGCAGCGCGCGATCTACGAAGTGGCGCGCACGCCGCTGCGCGAGTGCCTGGAGTTCTTCGAAAAGCTGGTGCTCAAGGGCGCGAAGAAGGACATCGCGGACCGCGTCATCAAGGAAATCATCTCGCGCCTGAAGTTTCTCAATAACGTGGGTCTCGATTACCTCTCGCTCGACCGCAGCGCCGACACCTTGTCGGGCGGCGAGGCGCAGCGCATCCGGCTGGCGTCGCAGATCGGCTCGGGCCTGACCGGCGTGATGTACGTGCTCGACGAACCGTCGATCGGGCTGCACCAGCGCGACAACGACCGCCTGATCGAAACGCTCAAGCACTTGCGCGACATCGGCAACAGCGTGCTGGTGGTCGAGCACGATGAAGACGCGATCCGCACCGCCGACTACGTGGTCGACATGGGACTGGGCGCGGGCGTGCACGGCGGCGAGATCATCGCCCAGGGCACCTTGGCCGATATTTTGAAGAGCAAGAAGTCGCTGACCGCGAAGTATTTGAACGGCACCCTGAAGATCGCGGTGCCGAAGAAGCGCCATGCCGCCGATCCGGACCGTCAGCTGGTCATTACCGGCGCGACCGGCAACAACCTGAAAAAGGTGTCGCTCAACCTGCCGGTCGGCTTGCTGACCTGCGTGACGGGCGTTTCCGGCTCGGGCAAATCGTCGCTGGTGAACGATACGCTGTATCCGGCGTTGTCGCGCCACCTGTACGGCTCGCAGACGGAACCGGCGCCGCACGATTCGATCAGCGGGCTGGAACATTTCGACAAGGTGATCGCGGTGGACCAGGCGCCGATCGGGCGCACGCCGCGCTCCAATCCGGCCACTTACACCGGGGTGTTCACGCCGATCCGCGACCTGTTCTCGACCGTCCCGACGGCCAAGGAGCGCGGGTACAGCGCGGGACGGTTCTCGTTCAACGTCAAGGGCGGGCGCTGCGAGGCCTGCCAGGGCGATGGCGTGATCAAGGTGGAGATGCACTTCCTGCCGGACGTGTATGTGCCGTGCGACGTCTGCCACGGCAAGCGCTACAACCGCGAAACGCTGGAGGTCCAGTACAAGGGCAAGAACATCACCGAGGTGCTGGCCATGACGGTGGAGGAAGCACATGTGTTCTTCAAGCCGGTGCCGGTGATTGCGCGCAAGCTGCAGACGCTGCTCGATGTGGGGCTTGGGTATATCAGGCTGGGGCAAAGCGCGACCACGCTGTCGGGCGGGGAGGCGCAGCGCGTGAAGCTGTCGCTCGAACTGTCCAAGCGCGATACCGGGCGCACCCTGTATATCCTGGACGAGCCGACCACCGGCTTGCACTTCCACGATATCGACCTGCTGCTCAAGGTGATTCACCGCTTGCGCGACCAGGGCAATACGCTGGTGATCATCGAGCACAACCTGGATGTGATCAAGACGGCGGACTGGATCGTGGACCTGGGGCCGGAGGGCGGCGCCGGTGGCGGGCAGATCATCGCCAGCGGCACGCCGGAGGATGTGGCGAACAATCCGTCTAGCGTGACCGGGACGTATTTGGGACCGTTGCTGGTGGCGTAAGGCGGCGCTGGCGGGTCGCGAACCACGCAAAAAAGGGGGCAGAGTCATTTTCGCGATACAGCCGCGAAAAAACTCTGCCCCCTTTTTTCGCGGCCCGCGCTGGCGGGCCGCTGGTACTTTTAGCTGTTCAGGCGCTTTTCGAGCTGTGCCTTGGTCGCTGCCAGTTCTTGCGGCAGGTGGTATTCAAGCTTCTGGAACAACTCGGTGTGCAGCTTGACTTCTTCTTGCCATGCGCCGTGGTCGATCGAGGTGATGGTGTTGAACTGCTCTTGGGTCAGCGTGAGGCCGTCCCAGTTCAGGTCGCCAAAGCGCGGTGTGGTGCCGAACACGTTCTCGACGCCGCCTGCCTTGCCTTCGATGCGCTCGAGCATCCACTTGAGCACGCGCATGTTGTCGCCGAAGCCTGGCCAGACGAACTTGCCTGCTTCGTCGGTGCGGAACCAGTTGACGCAGTAGATCTTCGGCAGCGCCGCGGCGTTCTTGGCGCTGAGCTTCTTGCCCATGTCGAGCCAGTGCTGGAAGTAGTCGCTCATGTTGAAGCCGATGAACGGCAGCATCGCGAACGGGTCGCGGCGCACCACGCCCATTTGGCCGGCTGCGGCTGCAGTGGTCTCGGAACCCATGGTCGCGGCCATGTACACGCCTTCAACCCAGTTGCGCGCTTCGGTTACCAGCGGCACGGTGGTGGATCGGCGGCCGCCGAAGATGAATGCGGAAATCGGCACGCCGGCAGGATCGTCCCAGGCCGCGTCGATCACCGGATTCTGGGTCGCGGCAACGGTAAAGCGTGCGTTCGGATGGGCGGCCTTGGTGCCCGATGCCGGGGTCCAGTCCTTGCCCTGCCAGTCGATCAGGTGCGCCGGCGCTTCCTTGCTCAGGCCTTCCCACCACACGTCGCCGTCGTCGGTCAGCGCGACGTTGGTGAAGATGGTGTTTTCCCGCATCGACGCCATGCAGTTGTAGTTGGTCTTTTCGTTGGTGCCGGGAGCGACGCCGAAATAGCCGGCTTCCGGGTTGATCGCGTACAGGCGGCCGTCGGCGCCCGGCTTGATCCAGGCGATGTCGTCGCCGATGGTGGTCACTTTCCAGCCGCCGAAGCTCGCCGGCGGGATCAGCATCGCGAAGTTGGTCTTGCCGCAGGCCGAAGGGAATGCCGCCGCGACGTAGTGCTTTTTGCCTTCCGGGGATTCGACGCCGAGGATCAGCATGTGTTCCGCGAGCCAGCCGGTGCCGCCGGCCTGGGCTTCCTGGTGCCCCATGTTCGAGGCGATGCGCAGGGCGAAGCACTTCTTGCCCAGCAAGGCGTTGCCGCCGTAACCGGAACCGTAGGACCAGATTTCGCGCGTCTCGGGATAGTGAACGATGTACTTGGTCGGATTGCACGGCCATGCCACGTCCTTCTGGCCTGCCTGAAGCGGAGCGCCGACGCTGTGCACGCATGGGACGAACGCACCGTCCGCGCCCAGCACGTCATAGACGGCCTTGCCCATGCGCGTCATGATGCGCATGTTGGCGGCGACGTAGGGCGAATCGGACAGTTCGACGCCGATGTGCGCGATCGGCGAACCCAGCGGGCCCATCGAGAACGGCACGACGTACAGGGTACGGCCGGCCATGCAGCCATCGAACAGGCCGCCCAGGGTGGCGCGCATCTGGTCGGGCGCCATCCAGTTGTTGGTCGGGCCAGCCTGCTCTTTGGTGGCCGAGCAGATGAAGGTGCGGTCTTCGACACGCGCCACGTCGGTGGGGTCGGAGCAGGCCAGGTAGGAATTCGGGCGTTTCGCTTCGTTCAGCCTGGTCATCGTGCCGGCGGCGACCATCTCGCCGCACAGGCGGTCATACTCTTCCTGGGAACCATCGCACCAGTAGATCCGGTCCGGCTTGGTCAGGGCCGCAATGTCGGCCACCCAACTGATGAGCTTCTGATGTTTGATGTAAGCTGGAGCGTTCAATGCTGCAACGCCTGCCATACGGGGCTGATTCATACTACCTCCAATGCCAATAAAGAATTCTTGTCGTGTCCCTGCACGGCAAAATCGTCGTCAGCTTGTGGCTTGCGCTCAAGAATCCATTCCTGGGGGATGGTTCGGCGGTACGGCGGTCATGTCGCCAACCCCGGGTCTTGGCGAGGCTGGTGGGAACAATGCTGCGCGGATTTGACAGGGTCGAAATCCAAAAAAGTAGAAGGCGATTGTACACCCCGTCATCACCGTCCGCGATGTCACAATTTCAACAATGTAGGAATAATGCTTGACCAAAGTAGTATGCTATATAAAAAAGCGGTTTTTATGTTATTTCCTTACGGTTTTTTCTCTAACTTCGCCTAACTTCCATGAAAATTGCAATTCTCGATGATTTCCAGGACGCCGTGCGTCAACTCGACTGTTTCAGGATGCTGGACGGTCATGATGTTAAAGTATTCACAAATTCTGCCCGCGGCACCGGCCAGCTGGCGATCCGGCTGGCGCCGTTCGACGCCCTCGTGCTGATCCGGGAGCGCACCAGCTTCCCGCGCGCCTTGCTCGCCAAACTGCCCAATTTGAGGCTGATCTCGCAAACCGGTTCCGTCAGCGGGCACATCGACGTGGCCGCCGCCACCGAGCTTGGCATCGCCATTGCCGAAGGCGTCGGCTCGCCTGTGGCGCCGGCCGAACTGACCTGGGCGCTGATCATGGCGGCGCAGCGCAAGATCGTTCCCTACGCTAACAACTTGAAGGATGGGCTGTGGCAGACTGCATCAATCAATCCGCAATTAAATTGCTTGGGGACAGTACTGAGGGGACGCACGCTGGCGATCTGGGGCTACGGAAAAATCGGACGCCTGGTGGCCGGCTACGGCAAGGCCTTCGGCATGCATGTGCTGGTGTGGGGCAGCGAAGCGAGCCGGGCCGCAGCGCAAGCCGACGGATACCAGGCGGCCCCGGCGCGTGAAGCGTTCTTCGAGCAAGCCGACGTGCTGACCCTGCACCTGCGCCTGGCCGAGGCCACGCGCGCCCTTGTGACGGCGCAGGACCTGGCGCGCATGAAACGCACGGCGCTGTTC
>JBAQKU010000072.1:0-8755 GCA_049301315.1 Telluria sp. | reverse complement strand
GGCCGGATCGCCAGGGCGGCCTTGACCAGGCGCGCGTAGCGCCCGAGCATGCCGGGCAGGGCGTCCAGCGTGGCCTGGGTCGCTTTCTGGTTGCGCTCGATCCAGGCGGCATCGGGCGCCACGTCGTGCGCGGCCAGCGCGATCAGCCACAGGTACAGCTCGCGGTTTTGCTCGCGTTCGGGAAACAGTTCGATCCAGGCCGGCAGGTGCAGGGTGGTCTCGTTGCTCCACGCCAGTTCGGTCTTGTCGCCGATGCCCGCCACGCGTTCCAGCCAGGGGCGCCGGGCGCCGTGGGTGGTGGCGCTGCCGGCGCGAATGGAAAGGCCGGCATCGCCGCCGAGCGCGCGAAAGAAGATCGGGGCGATGCGCTCCATTTCCTTGAGGCTGGTGCGGGCCTTGGGGTGGCCGCGATAGGCCGTGTGCCGGATCAGCTTGTCCCACAGTCCGCCAATGTATTCTTCCATGATCTAGCTCTCCATCCGGCCGGGTTTGGCAGCGTCGTTGCTCGCTTGCTTAAGCATGATCGTGCGTGCTGTGTTGATGTTGAAGGAAGCTTCCGATTCGGCGCGCTGGTTTTGCACCCAGTCGAGCAGGGAACCGTTCGGATTGGTCTCCTGGGTGTGGTCGCAGGCGTCCACGCATTGACCGCACTGCACGCAGGCGAACATCATGCGCTTGACGTTGCGCGGGGTAAGCCGCATCGGGCACACGTGGTCGCACGCCGAGTAGCAGGTCGAACAATCCTTGGCGCGGCCGCGGCTGAAGCCGACCACCATGGCCTTGTCGTTGGCCATCCAGGCCAGGCTCTGGAACAGTCCGACCGCGCAGGCGTAGCGGCAAAACAGGTGGCGCGCGAACATGAATTCGACGAAGAAGGCCAGGCTGCCGGCCACCAGGAAAACGCTTTGGTTGCGGGTCAGCGTGCCGTGCCACAGGTTGCCGTAGATTTCAGCCGGCGGCAGCAGGTAGGTCAGCAGCACCAGCGCCCACAGCATCGAACAGCAGATCACGAGCGGCACCACGCCAAACCACCAGAGCGCGTCGGGTCTGGTGTCGCTGCCGTCGGGATTGCGGGTGGGCAGCGGCTTGGGGTCCCACAGGCTTTGCTTGCCGATTGCGCGCCGCAGTGTCTGGTTAATGGTTTCGACGATCGAAAAATGCGGGCACAGCCAGCCGCAATACAGGCGGCCCCATTTCCAGCTGACATAGATCAGGGTCGCGCCGATGGCCAGCAGCGGCAGGAAGCCGCGCAACACGAGATTGAGCGAGGCCTCCAGCGCGTCGGCGCGCCCGGCAAGGAAGTCGTCCAGGCCGAGCGTCCAGTCGAGGCCGAAAAAAATGAAGTGCTTCAGGTTCAGGTCGAGCCGGAAAATGTCGAACACCGGCGCCAGGATGAACAGCGTGAAAAAACCGGCCTGGGTCAGCTGGCGCCAGCGTTGCACCGGCAAGCCGAGCCAGCCGCGGGCGGTGCCGCCGGTGGCCGGGGCCACCATTGGCCCGGTGGCGGGACGCGTTTTCAGGCTTGCCATGAGCGGCTCCCGACAAGTGGATACACGTACGTCTGGCCTGCCATCGCGCGCGCCAGCCCGAGCACGCCGAACAGCACCAGGGTGGCATGACAGGTAGTAAAGTAAAGAATCAGCACGACCCAGGTGGCCGGCGCCTGTAAGCCACCGAGCAAGACAATCAGCAGCGTGACCAGCACCAGCAGCACCCCGGCCCAGATGCTGGCGCGCACGGTCTGCTGCAGGTGGCAGCGCGTGAGCTGGTTGGCGCTGCCGCGCTCGCGGCGAGCCAGCCAGAGCAGGCCGAGGAAGGCCAGCCCTGGCACGAGAAGCAGGTTGATCAGATAGAGTGCCTCGGCTTGCACCGCAACCGAGGCTTGTTCCTCAGGCTGGTTCATTTGCCAAAGGTGGCCTTGACTACTTCAAGCAATGCCGCGGCGGTATCGGCGTCGTCGGTCAAGGGCTCGATCAGCGCCGCCTGGCAGGCCGCCACCGGCTCGCACCCCGCCCGGATCAGGCTGGCCGCGTAGACCAGCAGGCGGGTCGATGCGGCTTCCTCCAGGTCGTGATCCTTGAGTTGCCGGAAATGCCCGACCAGGGTCACCAGCTGCAGCGCCAGGTGCGCTTCGATGCCGGTTTCGGCGATCACGATCTGCTGCTCCAGGCTGGCAGGCGGGAAGTCGAAGCTGATCGCCATGAAGCGCTGGCGGGTCGATGGCTTGAGGCTCTTGAGCAGGTTCTGGTAGCCCGGATTGTAGGACACGACCAGCATGAATTCGTCCGGCGCGTGCAGCTCCTCGCCGGTGCGCTCGATCGGCAGGATGCGCCGGTCGTCGGTCAGCGGGTGCAGCACCACCGTGGTGTCCTTGCGCGCTTCCACCACTTCATCGAGGTAGCAGATGCCGCCCAGGCGCACGGCGCGCGTCAGGGGGCCGTCGGACCAGACGGTCTGGCCGTCGCCGATCAGGTGGCGCCCGACCAGGTCGGCCGCGGTCAGGTCGTCGTGGCAGGCCACGGTAATGAGCGGGCGCGCCATGCGGGCCGCCATGTGGGCCACGAAGCGCGTCTTGCCGCAGCCGGTCGGCCCCTTGATCAGCAGCGGCAGGCGGTTGCGGTAGGCGTATTCGAACAGTGCGCATTCGTTGCCGACCGGCTGGTAAAACGGCACGGCAAGGTGCGCTGGCAGGGTCATGTCGTTCATCAGAGATCTCCGGTAAGGTGGAAGGCGAAGGCTATCAGGCCGAGCACCGTGATCAGCCAGCCTAGCACGATCCAGCGGAAGGGGCCGGCAACGCCCTGCAGTTCCATGAAGCGATCGATCACGATGCGCCCCTTGATCAGGACTATGAGCAGGATGGAAAGAATGAAGCCCCAGCCGGACAAGCCGCTGTGTGCGATCTGGAACGTGATGGTGGTGAGCGCCATCAGGCTGGCCCACTGCAAGGTCGCGCTTGTTGAGGTAGTCATGGTGGGGTCAATGCAAAACGTAAATGAGCGGGAACAGCACGATCCAGACCAGGTCGACCATGTGCCAGTAGGCGGCGCCGGTCTCGGCGCCCGCATGGCTGGCGCGGCTGTATCCGCCGCGCCGGGCCTTCAGGGCGATCGCGCCGAGGATCACCATGCCAAGGATGACGTGCATGAAATGAAAGAAGGTGAGGAACAGGTAAAACATGTAGAACGTATTGGTCGACATCGTGATGCCGGCCTCGTACTTGGCGACGAATTCAATCACTTTGAGGACCAGGAACAGGGCGCCGCAAGCGATTGCCGCTCCCAGCCAGCGGGCGCAGGCCTGGCCGCGATCGTGCCGGATGGACTCGACGGCACGCACCACGAAATAGCTGCTTGTGATCAGTATGAAGGTATTGACGAGACCGAAGGTCCGGTTCAGGTGCTGCTGCGATTCATCGAACATCGCCACATTGGCGGAACGGGCAAACGCGTAGGTGATGAAGAAGATGCCAAATACGGCCAGTTCGGCAAGGATGAAACACCACATTGCCAGGTCGCCCGGTAATTCGCGGCGCGCCGTCGGTACTGCGAGGGGGGAGGAAATAGCTGCCATGACGAGTATCCAGGCCCGCCCGGCGCTTGCCGGGCGGGCATTCGGTTTTAGGCTTCAGCCGCGGCGCGCTGCTTGCCTGTCGCCAGCGTATCGCTGGTATGGGCGGGCAGCTTGCCCTTGATGAAGAAGCTGGCGATGTACAACAACAGGCCGATCAGGAAGAACACGCCCGCCACTTCACGCATCCAGTAGAACAGGGCGACCTGGTCTTGCGCCGCCATGAACGGCATCGGCGTGGACGCTACGCGCTGCAACCACACCTGCAGGATGCCGGCGGCGGTCAGGAACAGCGTGATGAACACCATCGACACCGTCATCAGCCAGAACGCCCACATTTCGACAACCTGGGAACGCTCGCTGTTGGCCGGACGGCCGCGCAGCATCGGCATGGCATAGCTGATCATGGTCATGACCACCATCGCATACGCTCCATAGAAGGCCATGTGGCCGTGGGCAGCGGTGATCTGCGTGCCGTGGGTGAAGAAGTTCACGGGAGCCAGGGTGTGCAGGAAGCCCCACACGCCGGCGCCGAGGAAAGCCATCACGCCGGTACCGAGGGCCCACAGCACGGCAGCCTTGTTCGGATGGATGCGGCGGCGGCGGTTGACCATATTGAACGCGAACACGGTCATCATGAAGAACGGGACGGGCTCGAGTGCCGAGAACACGCTGCCCCACCATTGCCAGTAGGCTGGTGCGCCGATCCAGAAGTAGTGGTGACCGGTGCCGATGATGCCCGAAATGAGTGCCATCGCGATGATTACATACAACCACTTTTCGATGATTTCGCGGTCCACGCCGGTTACCTTGATCAGTACGAACGCGAGCATTGCACCGAGGATCAGCTCCCAGACGCCTTCGACCCACATATGCACCACCCACCACCAGAAGTACTTGTCCTTGACCACGTTGGCAGGGTTATAGAACGAGAACAGGAAGAAGATCGCCAGGCCCCACAAGCCGATGATCATGACCAGGTTGATGGCCGTCTTGCGCCCGCGCAGGATGGTCATGGACAGGTTGTACAGCATGGCCAGCGCGACGATCACGATGCCGACCTTGGTGGGCAAGGGCTGTTCCAGGAACTCGCGGCCCATCGTTTCGAGCAGGTTGTTGCCGGTCATTTCCGCGAGCGTGGCGTAGGGTACCGCCAGGTAACCGACGATGGTCAGGGCCCCGGCGGCGAGGAATATCCAGAACATCACGATCGCCAGTTTCGGGCTATGCAGTTCCCGCTCGGATTCCTCGGGAATCAGGTAGTACGCCGCGCCCATGAAGCCGAACAGCAGCCAGACGATCAACAGATTGGTGTGCACCATGCGCGCCACGTTGAACGGAATCGCCGGAAACAGGAAATCTCCGATGACGTATTGCAGCCCCATGATCAGTCCGAACAGAATCTGTCCGAGAAAGAGACCGATCGCCGCGATGAAATAGGGCTTCGCGACAGCCTGTGATTTATATTGCATGAGTTTCTCCGCTTGTTTTCATGTGTCGTTTTTCATCAACCTTCGATATTCGGCGGCCACTTGTTGGTGTCGATCTCGCCGGTGAATTTCAGGAAAGCGGTGATGTCATCGAGTTCCTGGTCGTTCAGATGAAAATTCGGCATCTGGCGACGTCCCGGCGCACCGGTCGGTTGCATCTTGATCCAGGCCTTGATGAATTCAGGACCACGGCGTTTGTAGACGTTGCCCAGTTCCGGTGCGAAGTAAGCGCCTTCCCCGAGCAAGGTGTGACAGCCGATACAATTACGCGTCTCCCAGATATGCTTGCCACGCACAACCGATTCGGTCATGTTGGCACTGTTATCGCGTTTCGGGAGGGTGCTTATCGTATCGAATGTCAGCGCCAGAAAAAGCAGGAAGAAAAATACTGCGCCGCCATAGAAGATGTTCCTCGCTGTTGATTTTGTGAATGCTGAGCTCATATTAAGTTCACTTTCTTTCGTCGTGATCCGCAAAAAACTAGTCTGCAGTTGTTTGTGTGGCAGCACCGGGGTGCTGACTCGGCCATCTTTTTTTTAAGATGTACCGATAATACTTGTTTCACGGCTGGGATCGATAGGCATTAGGGTGTAGTCATTTCGGCGTAGATACCCCGATATAGTTCTTTTGGCGTAGGCGCATTGTCATCCGGCCGGCGCCAACCGTGTCGGCACGCGCCCTATGAACCCCCCGGATTTATGGAGACGGAACCGGATGCGAATCGCGTGCCGACCAGTGCGCCGGGGTGGTCCGATGCAATTGTGACTACGCCTTTTGGCTTGAGGTCCGCTGATATGTGAATATGGACGTTTGCGCTGGCGTCGTGCGAGACTCATCAGGCCCAACCTGGCTTGCGCATTTCGCGCCATCGATCCGGTTGAGGCCATTTCATGCACCTGACCGATTACACCGATTACTCCTTGCGGGCCTTGATGTACCTTGGCTTGCATCGCGAGCGGCTGGTCACAATCCAGGATATCGCCGATGCCCATGGCATCTCGAAAAATCATCTGATGAAAGTGATCCACCGGCTGGGCCAGGCCGGCCTGGTGGAAACGCAGCGCGGGCGCAACGGCGGGCTGCGGCTGATGAATGAGCCGCGCGATATCAACCTGGGCCATGTGGTGCGCATCACCGAAAGCGATCTCACCATGGTCGAATGCTTCGATCTCGACAACAATACCTGCAAGTGCTTGCCCGCTTGCGGGCTGCACGATGTCTTGCAGGGCGCGATCGACGCTTATTTCAAGGTCCTCGACAGCTTCACGCTGGCGCATCTGCTGCAAAACGACAGCCGCCTGCGCATGCTCACACCAATTCAAATGCATCCGCGCGCCGAGCGCTAAACGAAATCGCCGCGGCGCTCCAGTGCGCATTGAGGCAGCACACAGCCGGCCGATCGTGCCTTAAACTTTCCGGCAACGGAAGCGTCCAAGCAGGTGAACACTTGGAGAGCACCGCATGACACCTCACGCCATGTCCCTTTTTTTCGGCAGCGCCTTGATCTGCATCGCCAGCGGCGCAACGCCTGCGCGGGAAACAGGCCATCCGCACGACGCTTCATCGGGCCGGCCGCCGCCATTTGTCGCCAGCACCGCCAAACCGTTTTCGGCCCTGATGTCGGACGCGATGGCGGTCATGGACGACGCGATGAAGCGTGCGCCGATGAACGGCGTGAGCGAGCATGATTTCGTCGTGATGATGATTCCTCACCATCAGGGTGCGATCGACATGGCAAAGGCGTTGTTGCTGACCACCACCGATCCCGAACTTCGAAACCTGGCGCAGGGCATCATCACCGAGCAGCAAAACGAGATTCGCGTGATGCAGGCATGGCTGCGGCGCGATGCAGCGAAGCGGCCGGCCGGCCAGTAAGCGCTTGTTGCGTTCCTTCCGGAGGCAATCCAGATGAAACCGTTTTCCGTTCTTGCAGTGTTGAGCGCCGCGCTTGCGGGCGTGCAACTGGCGTCGGCAACGCCCGCTGCGCAAGACCGCGTCTACACAGCCGATCAGAACAGCAATACCGTCTCCGTGATTGACCCGTCGAGCAATACGCTGCTGGGGCAGATTCGCCTGGGCAACCAGCGCCCGGACGTGCTCTCGCCGCTCTACAAGGGCGAGATCAACGTGCATGGACTCGGTTTTTCGCCCGACCACAAGACGCTCATCGCCATCGCCAACGGCTCCAATTCGGTCACCTTCATCGATACCGCCACCAACAAGGTCAAGGGAGTCGCCTATATCGGCCGTTCGCCGCACGAAGGATTCTTCAGCAGGGACGGGCGCGAGGTGTGGGTGGTGGTGCGCGGCGAAGACTATATTTCGGTCATCGATCCGGCCACCTTCAAGGAGAAGCGCCGCATCGCTACCACGCCCGGACCCGGGATGGTCTTGTTCCATCCGGACGGCAAGCGCGCCTTCGTGGTGTCGAGCTTCAATCCGGTGGTCGAGGTCATCGATGTCCGCTCGCATAAGGTGCTCAGGCAGATCAAGGTGGTCAGTCCGTTTTCGCCTTTCCTTCAGTTTACGCCCGACGGCGCCGAAATGTGGATGACCCATAAGGACGTCGGCAAGGTCACCCGGATCGACACCCGCACCCTGGAGGTCAGGCAAGTGTTCGACACCGGCATGATTACCAATCACCTGGCCTTTGCCAACACGCCTGTCGGCCCGCTGGCCTACGTCACGGTGGGCGGCGAAAACGCGGTCAAGGTGTTCAGCACCGGCGCCAGGGCCGAACTGATCGCGACCATCCCGGTCGGGCCGCTTCCGCACGGAATCTGGTGTTCGGACGATTCGAGCCGCGTGTATGTCGGACTCGAGAACGGGGATGCGGTCGATGTCATCGACACGGTCAGCAACCGCGTGATCGCGCGCATTCCGGCCGGCCAGGCGCCGCAGGCGCTGGTGTACCTGTCGCATGCGGTGCCTTCCGGCGGCGGCAAAGCCAACCTGGTGGCGCGTGTAAACAGCGAGCCCTTGAACATCGCGCTGCGCCCGGCGGCGGGCGAGGCCAAGGGCTTTGTCGTGGTGCGCAACCTGGGTCTGACCGACTCGCTCGAGGTGTCGCTGTTCAAGCTCAAGCCCGACACCGTGTACAGCGTCTTCGTCACCGGCCAGGCGACGCCGGTGGCGAGCTTCAAGACCAACCCGATGGGCGCGGCGACCGGCAGCGCGATCGGGCCGATGCGCGAAGCGGCGACTGCGCTGTCGCGCCGCAACGTGTCCGCCAGCCAGATCATCGTCATGGAGGGCAGCGGCCCGGCCGACGCGGCCACGGCGGCGCTGCTCAGCGCCAGTGCCTGATTGATCAGATTTGCTCCGAGAAACCTCGTCCTTTAGGGCGAGGAGTGAAAGGAGCCGACTGCGAAGCAGTCGATGCCTTAGGATTAAGGGTGGAACCAGCGTCGACAATTGGTGTCGAACTTAAATGAAACTGGTTTACCGATACCGCGTCAAGTCGCTGAACGGTTTGCTCAATAAGCAAGCTCGGGCCGTCAACTTCGTTTGGAACTACTGCAATGACAGACAAAAGGACGCGCTGCGTTTTGGCCGTCGCTGGCATACCGGATTCGATTTGATCAAGCTCACCACAGGCGCTAGCCGTGAACTTGGCCTTCACTCGGGAACCGTCAACGACGTGTGTCAGCAGTACGCCAAGTCGCGCTTCCAGTCGCGCCGGCCCTACCTTCGCT
>JBAQKU010000071.1:0-1922 GCA_049301315.1 Telluria sp. | reverse complement strand
CCTGCGGGGTGCGCAGCGACTCGATGTAAGCGACCACGTCGCCGATCTGCTCCTCGGTCAACTCCTCGCCCCAGGGCGGCATGAATTGGGAGCGCCCGACGGCCGAGCCGCCCTTGCGCACGATCAGCTCGATGTACTGCGCGTTCTTGTCGGTGTGGACCAGGTCGGCAGGCTTGGGCTGGTACAGCTTGGCGGCGCGCCCCTTGCCGTCGGCCTTGGCGCCGTGGCACAGCACGCAGTAGTGCTGGAACACGATCGAGCCGCGGTAGATTGCCGCCTCCGGCGTCGAGGCCGCGGGATAGGATGGCTGGCCTGGCGCGAGCAGCGCCAGCGCCAGCGTCACGAGCATCACGCTCATTTTTTTACCTGGACGACGATGCTCATCTCGGGGTGGATCGCGCATTCGACTTCCACCGTGCCCGGTTTGTCGAAGGTGACCGGCCGCGACTGGCCCTTGGGATACGAGCCCAGATCGAAGGTCTTCGGGTCGGACAGGGAGAACACGTTATGCGCGAAGCCGTCTTCGTTCTTGAAGCTGACCACGTCGCCGACCTTGACCGTCAAGGTGGGGAGGCTGAATTTCTTGTCTTTCTGGGTGACCTGGTGTTCGGCGGCGCCAGCGGCGCCGGCCAGCAGCAATGCAAGGGCCGCGCCCAGTGGGAGAACAGGTTTTAACATGATGGTTCCTTCGTAAGAGATCGTGGAAAATTAACTATAGGCGCAACTGTCCTGCCAGCATGCCCAGGCTTGCTGCCGAGCCGGTCAGCGCGCGCGAGACGCCCCCGAGGGCGTCGACTTCGAGCGCGGAAAGGCGCGTCGCTTCCTGCACTTCGCCAAGGTGGCGGTCGATGGCGAGCACCGTGTCGCGCTGTCCGGCCATCTGCTGCGCCACCTGGCCCATCAGCGCCTGCACCTCGGCGCCGCTGGCGCGGGCGGCGTCCGAATTGCCGAGCACCTCGTTGAGCTGGCCGGCGTAGGCCGCGGCATGCGTGTTCGATTCGGTCAGGGCATCGACCATCCCCGCCACTTCCTGTCCGATGCTGGCGGCCAGGGTGTGGATGCTGCGCGTGGCCTCGCCGCTGCGCTGGGCCAGCGTGCGCACTTCGGCCGCGACCACGGCAAAGCCGCGTCCCACCTCGCCCGCGCGCGCCGCCTCGATCGCGGCATTGATGGCCAGCATATTGGTCTGGCGCGAGATCACGTCGATGGCGCCGGCAATCTCGCCGATGCTGCCAACCGAACGGCGCAGCGCCAGCGCCTTTTCGATCGCATTTTGGGTGGTGCCGTGCATCACGGTAAAGCGCTGCACCACCTGGCCCACCTGGCGCGCATTCTCGCTCACCGTCGTGCTCATCGCTTCGATGCGCCCGGTGGCGCTGGCCAGCTGCGCGCCCGATTGCTCGGTGGCGTCGCGCATGGCGTCCATACCGGTGCGGATGCGCGCCACCGTCTGTCCCGAGCGCGTTTCGCAGTCGGCGATGGCGGCGGCGATATCGGCCACCTGTCCCGCATTCCCGTTAAGGACCTGCTCGCCGCCCTGCATCTGCCCGATCGCGCTGCCCAGCATGCGCGCGAACAGCACGCATGCGAATGCCGACACCACGACGCCGAGCGCGATGAATACCCCCAGCAGCAGCAGCGCGTTGCGGCTGGCCGCGCCCATCTCGCGCACGCGCGCGGCAAGCAGGTCCTGCTGCCCCGCCAGGATCGCGCTCGAGACCTCCTCGATGCGCGCCAGGGCCGGCCCGATCATGCGGCTTTGTTCGGCCGCCGCCTCCGGCTGGCGCCCCTTGACGGCCTTGATGATCGCGATGCGCGGCTCCTTGACCTGCTGGTGAAGCGCCACCAGTTCCGCCACCAGCGCCTCGCCCGGCAGCACGCGCGCGAGCGTCTGCAGGCTCTCCTCCAGATAGGTGGCGGCC
>JBAQKU010000070.1:0-12488 GCA_049301315.1 Telluria sp. | reverse complement strand
GGTCAATAGTCATTCTATTGACCAAAAAAGCGGCGAAATATGGACCGGTCAGGCGGATTTGCAGCCGATTTCCTTCAAGTCCGACAGGCTGCTAGAGTCAGCGCCGGGGCAAACGGGACTCGCCCGTGTCGGGAATCCTTACACTCCAGCCACAACCTGCCTGTGTGCAACCGAATCCAGGTCAAGTTGAATCCGCAACACATTGATAACAAATATTATTATTGCATCCCTATTTGGGATGGTCTGATTTGTGCATGACGTACTGGCCTGGTCGCAAAAATTCATGAGCCGATCCGTTTCGCATGAAACGGCCGAATGCAGCCACCGTACGGAGAAAGCATGTACAACAATGTGAAGTCTCGCCACCTTATTCTGTTCTGCGCTGCGCTGTTCGCACTGGCTGGCCCAGTGCCAGCCGCCACCACCAGCGCCACCTCCACCGTCGTGTACGAAGATGAGCCGGGCCGCGGCAGTTTCGAGGTACGCAACGGTCCTGCCGGTTCCCTCAGTTCCGTCAGCTATGTCAGTACCAGCGGCCTGGCCGCATCCGGTTACGGAGAAGCATCGTTTGGGGGCTTGCATGCAAGTGCATCGTCCGCCTCCTATGGCGAACTTGCCCAGACGCGCGGCCAAGGCACGGCCAGCTGGATTGACCGGCTCACGTTTTCCAGTCCGACGCTGACCGGGCCGGCATTCGCCCGCGCCTCGTTTTCCTTGTCGGGCTCGTTATCGTCCATGTCGATCGTGACCGGCGTGGGCGCGCTTGCCAATTCGACCGTTTCCGCAATGGTCAGCGTCGATGGAATGCAGGTCTATTCAAGCACAGGGCAACTGACGACACGAAATGGTGCCGTTGAAATCAATCAAATCAACCAGGGCCAGTCGCTCAACGGGGTATTACACATCGACCCTGCCGCCAACCTGAGCGGCGTATTCTGGTTCGATATTCCATTCGTGTTCGGCACACCATTGCAATTGTTCGCCGACCTGACCGCTTTCACGCAAGCGGTAAGCACCGGCAGCGGCGACGAAGCTCTTGCCCATAGCAATTTTGGTTCATCCGGTTACTGGGGCGGCATCAGCCAAGTGCATACGGCAGACGGCACCGTGTTGAGCGGCTATAGCCTGGCGTCGGAGTCGGGCGTCAATTGGAATAATCCCTACTCAGCCATACCCCAGGTTCCCGAGCCGAGTTCCCTCGCGCTGTTAAGCGTTGGCCTGGCTGGCTTGGCGGCACGCCGGCGACGCTTGCGCGCAAGATTCGGCACTGTAGAGGACACGACTGCTCAGGCAGGCATCCGCCACCACAGTGGGTTTGATCTTCGTCCAACGCTGGCAGCAGACTGAACCCTACACTGGATTTCAGGAGCCGGTTCATCAACCTCGCCTTCATCGTACGAGCGCTGCCGCCATGCCAGGCAGCGATTTCGTCTCGCGCACTACGAGGACCATGCGAACCGGCATATCAATCCAGTCGTCATGCGGCGAACTGCCAATGCGCGACCGGTAGGCGCGGGTTCGACTGTTCGCGTATGCGAGCGAGAAAACGGAGATTTCCATGAAACCGAAAAAATTAACGGCAGCGCTGTTGATGGGTGCGCTTGGCCTGGCGGCGTGGTTCGCGGGCGTCAGGGCGCAGGACGCGCCCGTCGACGCACAGCCCGGCCCTGACCATGCGGACCGTACGCAGCGAATGATCGAGCAAGGCCGCCAGATTTTCCGCTTCGATACCTTTGGCGACGAGGCGTTCTGGGGCGACATGTTGCAGCTTCACAAGGCGATCGCCGGCGCGAGCAATGGCGGCGTCGGACCCGGCCTCAGCCCGAAGGCGGCCTTGGCAGCGGGCCTGAAGGTCGACGTGGATGCCTTGCCCAGGGCGCTGCAGCACCGGCTCAAGGCCGGCAAGGTCGACCTGAACGATCCGGCGGTCACTGTCGCACTGATCAAATTGAATGCGGTGGTCGGCATCAAGGGCTTTTTCGACACGAGCGGCACCCTGAAGTCGATGGGCATCCAGTGCGCGATCTGCCACTCGACGGTCGACAATTCCCTAGCATTCGGCATCGGCCGTCGGCTCGACGGCTGGGCTGCGCGCGATTTGAATATCGGCCTGATCGTTTCGCTTGCGCCGAATCTGAAGCCGTACACCGACCTGCTCGGGGTCGATAAGGCGACACTGAAAAAAGTTCTCAACAGCTGGGGGCCGGGACGCTTCGATGCGATCCTCGACAAGGACGGCATGGCGTTCCGTCCGGACGGGGGCTCGGCTGCGACCCTGATTCCACCCGCATTTGGCCTGGCCGGCGTGAACCTGCATACCTGGACCGGCTTCGGATCGGTTCCGTATTGGAACGCCTACGTTGCGGTAACCGAGATGCACGGCAAGGGCACCTTTTTCGATGCGCGCTTGAACGACCCGGTGCAGTATCCGCTCGCGGTAAAAAATGGAACCTTCGACGTGCGCGATACGCCCGACCTGGTGACGGCAAAATTGCCGGCGCTGCACGCGTACCAGCTTTCGCTGCGCGCGCCCAAGCCGCCAAGGGGAAGTTTCGACGAAGTGGCCGCGGCGCGCGGAAAGACGCTATTCAGCGCCAAGGCGCAGTGCGCTTCGTGCCACGTCCCGCCGCTTTTTACAGAGCCAGGCAATAACCTGCATTCGCCCAGCGAGATCGGGATCGACGCATTCCAGGCAGACCGGTCGCCGACCCGTATGTATCGTACCGCGCCGCTGGCCGGCCTGTGGACGCATCAGAAGCCCGGGTTTTACCATGACGGACGCTTTACCAGCCTGGGTGCGGTTGTCGAACACTACAACACTGTCAAGACGCTGGGGTTGAGCGAGCAGGAGAAAACCGACCTGGTTGAATATTTGAAATCCTTGTGATCAGGGCAGATGGGGGCGAACCACGACCGCCAGCGTTCGCGCATGGGTCGGTCGCCGAAGAAACCCATTTGTCAGCACCTTCAGCGTCATCAACAGCCGGCCAACCGACGCGTGCCGGCTGTTTTCGTCCGGGCCGCGCCCCGCGCGCATCGATGTAGTGCTTCCGAGGCCTGTTTTGCGCTAACTTGGTGAGGACGAACGGGAAAAGTCCGCGTTTTTGGCTGGCACGAAACCTGCAATTGCGTATCCCATCCAGCAGCCCGATCCCGGTTTTGCATAACAGACTGAAGGAGTTCTCGATGTCAGACCAGCTCATTGCTCCCACAGTCACGGGCGGCGCCGACGTCAAGCTGTCCGGCGACGTCTTCGGCGCCCTGATCAACCTGTCCGGCCGGCGCCGCTTCACATCCCAGCGCGTGGTGTTGTACGCGGTGCTCGCGTCGATGGGGCAAGAGGGCGCGGCCGCCACCGCGCGCGAGACGCTGGCGCTGTTTCGCGATGCGCACATCGTCCTCACCGAGGGCAAGGGCGGCCTGCCCGGCATTTTCTGCGCCCAGTTGCGCGATGCTTACTTCGGCAACATGCAAGGCGACCGGGCGATCCGCGAGTTCATCCGGCTTGCCGATACCACGCTTGACGACATCGAAAGCAACGCGCGCGGCGCACCCGCCCACCTTGACGAGCTGATACGCAGCGCGACCCCGCTGCTGAGCGTTCTCAACGGGCTCACCCTGGTCTATGAAGAGCAATCGAAACGCCACGCCCAGGCGCAGAAAAGGCAGCTGCAAACCATGATGGGCGATATCAAGACGATTGCCCGGCAAGCGCGCATGGTGGCGTTCAACGCGCAAATCGTGGCTGCGCGTGCCGGAACGGCCGGCAGGGAATTTGCGGTGGTGGCCAGTACGATGACGAGCATCACCTCGGAAATCGACGACCTCGTGCACGAGGCGGTACGCAGTTCCCTCGCGCATTGAATCGGTGTCGGCCCAGTCCTTGAGCGCGATCACGCGCTGCAGTGCCTCGGTTTTGCGAAGCCTGTAGGTGCCTGTGGTACGATAAAGTATCACCTATCACCACCGATGAAGAAATGCCATGGCTCTCACTTATCAAAAGACCATCAAGCTCGACCCGGAAACCAATGCTCGTCTGGCGCATCTGGCCGGCGCCCGCCAGCGCACTTCGCACTGGTTGATTTTGCAAGCCGTGCGCGAGTACGTCGAGCGTGAAGAAAAGCGCGAAGCGTTCAGGCAAGACGGCATTCGTGCCTGGAACGACTATCAGGCGACCGGGCTGCACGCGACAGCGGCAGAGGCCGACGCCTGGCTTGCCAGACTGGAAGCTGGCCAAGACGTCGAGCCGCCTGAGTGCCACGGTTAATCTGGTCGCCGCCGGCGCTGCTTGACGTTCAGCGTCTCTACCGATTTCTGGCGGCGAAGGACATCGACGCGGCCACACGTGCCGTGAAGGCGATCCGGGCGGGCGTGAAGATCATCGCCCAGCAGCCGGAAATCGGCAGGCCGGCCGACGAGATGGAGCCGGAATTCCGGGAGTGGCCGATTAATTTTGGCGACAGCGGCTACATCGTCTTGTACCGCTATGACGGCCAGATGGCGGTGATTGTCGCCGTGCGCCATCAGAAGGAAGTCGATTGTTGACCGGACGGGATGGGCACTTGTCTGGAAGTGTCGGGAGATCAGATCCGAAATGCGCGACGGTACCTGCCGGGATGCGGTGCTGTATTCGGTCAGGGCCAACGCTGCGCACGGCCTGCCGCAATCTTCGCATAGGTGTGCGTCGATAAGTGGGTGTCCCTTAGTTTGCCTTAGTTTGCCATTGTCCTGCAACTGGGCGACCTCGACCTGACCAGCGCAGCCGGTAAGCTTATGCTCACAATGTTGTCAGCCGTCGCAGAGATGGAACGTGACTTGCTGGTAGAGCGTACCCACGCTGGCCTTGCCCGTGCAAAGAGCGAAGGTAAGACGCTGGGCCGCATCCCTAAGACGACACCGGAGCAGCGGGAAGCGATCAAAGCAGCCTACGCCGCTAACGAGTCGGTAAGCGCCTTAGCTCGTCAGTACAGCATCAGCCGCGCCACTGTCCTGTCGATCGTCGCCTAAGCTATCCACAGCCCCGCTAAACCGTTCTTGACGGAATCCGGGGCGAAGTACCGGACCAGCGCCAGCGCCGCCCCAATGGGATATTCCATGGCATTGCGGGGGATTGCTACCAGCGTGCCGCGTTGTTGAGCATGGAATCCGACCTCCCGGCTGTTCCTGGCCGTAAGAAATGCCCCACGATAGCCAATTTTCCAAATTTATTTTTGGGTTTTTTTGCCAGTGGGACCGCATGGCATGCCATGGAATGGGGTGATACAAGGAAAGAGGTTGCAGGAATTCACGACTGTGCATTTAAACAGTGTTAGAATAGGCGCAGCCACCCGAAGTCATTACGACCCGGACGGCTTAGCCCCAGTATTTACGAGATACTGGTTATCGTAACAAGCGTTTTTCCTCACTACTTGTCCGAGCACAGCCCGAGATTATAACAGACGTTTAACTTACGCAAGTCTAGTTACAACTCAGGTGGAACGCAGTGGGTTAAAGCGACACTATAAAGTCACTATAATGCCAACACCAAAAGCACCTAGTCGCGTGGCCTTCCGTAGCGCTGTTGACGGCCAGTTTGTAACTCAACGGGAAGCAGCAAAAAATCCCCGCGAGACAGTACGCGAGCATGTCCCCCTCCCTGCCCCGCCGAAGAAACCGACGCGGTAAGCAAGAGGAAAGCCACCTTCGGGTGGCTTTTTTGTACGCAAACGCATTACCCGTTTTTCCATAGACAACCTTCCACTCCATCGACCATGCGCCTCTACTACATGACCAGCTTTGATACGGCTACACGCTATATCCTGTCAGAGAAACGAATGCGGATTAGCCAGTTCGACCGCCTCAACGATCCGTTTGAACTGCTAAGTATCCGCATGAACGGCAAGCACGAACGGTACGTGTTCAAGCTATTACGAGAACACCTCGTGAATTCATACGGCGTACTCTGCATGGGCAAGCACTGGAAAAGCCCCTTGATGTGGGGGCATTACGGCGAAAACCATAAAGGAATCTGCCTCGGATTCGACGTGCCAGATGGAGCGGCCACGCCCATGAGCTACGAGCCGGAACGACTGGAGCACCTAATCAAAATGGGCGAGCCAGCAGGCGGTCTAACGGAACCAATAATCGAGCAATTGGTGAACACGAAGTACGCTCAGTGGGCTTACGAAGAAGAATGGCGACTGATTCTCAAGCTGAGCGACAAAGACCCGATCAACGGGGAATACTACCTAAACTTCGGCCCTGAATTGCTATTGCGAGAAATCGTTCTTGGAGCGCGCTGTACCGCCCCTGTGGGATCATTTCGGAAGCTAGTCGGCCAAGTTGACCAGTCCGTGACGATCATCAAGGCGCGGGCCGCGTTTGAATCGTTCACCATAGTGCGACAAAAAGCAGTGGCGTCTATCGTCGTCAGTCCAAGAGGCAAGAAGAATTAGCTCACAGGGCACTTACAGAAATGAATTCCCGAGAGGGATGGATGCACGCACATATCAAAGTAGCCCTACTGCTTATTGGCCTGCCCAACAGGAATCGAACCTGTGACCCTCAGCTTAGAAGGCTGATGCTCTATCCAACTGAGCTATGGGCAGTCAGTGAAAATGACGTGCGCACGAATGTGCTGCACAAATGCAAAGCGGGCTGTCAGAGACAACCCGCTTTTATATTTCTGGTCGGAGTACAAGGATTCGAACCTTGGACCCCCTGGTCCCAAACCAGGTGCGCTACCGGGCTGCGCCACACTCCGAAGACAAGATAATACCGCGTTGGGCACTTTTCGTCAATGAACCGAGGTCAATTAAAGCGGGATGGCCTGTTGCACAAGGGTCAAGAAACACGCATTGCAGCGCCCTTCCCCGCTCCTACGCCGTCACTTTGTCGGCGATCCGGCGCGCCATCGTGTCGGCCAGCTTCGAGGTCTTCGCCTCGACCATCACGCGGATCAGTGGCTCGGTGCCCGAAGGGCGGATCAGCACCCGGCCGGCGTCGCCCAGCTCGCGCTCGACCGCTTCCTTTTCCGCCACCATGGCCGGGTTCCTGGTCCAGTCGAAACCGGCCGCCACCCCGACGTTGATCAGGGTCTGCGGATACAGGCTCAGTTCACCGCAGCACTGCTCGAGCGATTTCCCGCCGCGTTTCAGCGCCGACAAAACTTGTAGCGCGGAGACAATGCCGTCGCCGGTGGTGTGCTTGTCCAGGCACAGCAGATGGCCGGAGCCCTCGCCGCCGAACAGCCAGCCGCGCTCCTGCATGACTTCGAGCACGTAACGGTCGCCCACCTTGGCGCGCGCAAAGCCGATGCCCAGTTCCTTGAATGCAACTTCGAGCGCCATGTTGGTCATCAAGGTGCCGACCGCGCCCGCCACCGGCCCGGTCGCCATCCGGTCGCGCACCATCACGTACAGCAACTCGTCGCCGTTGTAGAGGCGGCCCTTGGCGTCGCACATGATGAGGCGGTCGGCGTCGCCGTCGAGCGCGATGCCGAGGTCGGCCTTGTGTTCGACGACGGCGGCCGACATGGCCTTCGGTGCGGTCGCGCCAAAGCCGGCGTTGATGTTGAAGCCATCCGGCTTGGCGCCGATGGC
This sequence comes from Telluria sp., assembly GCA_049301315.1. Classification (GTDB taxonomy): domain Bacteria; phylum Pseudomonadota; class Gammaproteobacteria; order Burkholderiales; family Burkholderiaceae_D; genus JBAQKU01. The sequence goes on along the minus strand of JBAQKU010000070.1, from coordinate 4,908 downwards.
CACCACTTCGGCGCCCAGCTCGTGGAATACGTGCGGGGCGATGTGGTAGGCAGCGCCGTGCGCGCAGTCGACCACGATCTTCAGGCCGCGCAGGTCGAGCTCGTTCGGGAAGGTACTCTTGCAAAATTCGATGTAGCGGCCCTGGGCGTCGTCCAGGCGCTTGGCGCGGCCCAGCTTTTCGGGTGGTACGCAGTGCATCGGCAGGTCGATGGCCGCTTCGATTTCCATTTCAACCTGGTCGGGCAGCTTGGCGCCGTGCTCGGAGAAAAACTTGATGCCGTTGTCCTGGAACGGGTTGTGCGAGGCGGATATGACGACCCCGGCCGACAGGCGCAGCGCGCGCGTGAGGTAGGCGATGGCCGGGGTCGGCATCGGGCCGGCCAGCATCACGTCCACGCCGGCCGCGGCAAAGCCGGCTTCAAGCGCCGCTTCCAGCATGTAGCCGGAGATGCGGGTGTCCTTGCCGATCAGGACCGTCGGACGGCCGGACGAGGCCTTGGTCTTGGCCAGCACTTTGCCGGCAGCGTAGCCCAAACGCATCACGAAGTCGGGGGTGATCGGGTTAACACCGACCAGTCCGCGAATGCCATCGGTTCCAAAATATCTGCGTGCCATATTGTTCTCTTTGTATGTCGGAGGTGGTTAATGTGAGGCTTGCCAGACCTTGACCGCATCGACGGTCTCGGCTACATCATGCACCCGTACAATTTTAGCGCCATGCGCTATCGCAGCCAATGCGCCTGCCAGGCTTCCCGCCAGGCGTTGTTCTACCGGTTTTCCGGTGATGGCGCCGATCATCGCCTTGCGCGACACGCCGGCCAGCAGCGGCAGGCCAATCTCCTGTTGTATCTTTCCAATGTTTCGCATCAGGGCCAGATTGTGCTCGAGCGTCTTGCCGAAGCCGAAGCCGGGATCGATGCAGATGCGCTCGGGGTTGATGCCCGCTGCCAACATGGCGTCCACGCGCTCACGCAGGAAATCGGCCACTTCGCGCACCACGTCGCGGTAGGCGGGCTGTTGCTGCATGGTCTCGGGGACGCTTTGCATGTGCATCACGCACAGGCCGCAGTCGCTGTCGGCCACCGCCTCGAGCGCACCGGGCGCGCGAAAGGCATTGATGTCGTTAATCATGTCGGCGCCGGCGAGGATCGCTTCGCGCATGACTTCGGGTTTGTAGGTATCCACCGAGAGCGGCTTGCCGAGGTCGCGCAGCGCGTACAGCACCGGCATCACGCGCCGCAGTTCTTCGTCGAGCGGCAGGCTGGGCGTGCCGGGGCGGGTCGATTCGCCGCCCACGTCGATCATGTCCACGCCGGCGGCAATCATCTGCTCGGCCCCGCTCAGGGCCAGTTCGAGCGAGTGGAAACGCCCGCTGTCGGAAAACGAGTCGGGCGTGACGTTGAGCACGCCCATGACCAGCGGTGTGAGGTCGAGCGAAAAGCCATAGCGGCCGCATTGGAGATATTGTCGCATGGGGTTGGAGCGAGAAAAGGTGGTGGCGCCGCGCAATGAAAAAGGGCGGGGACTGCTCCCCACCCTTTTTCAATTCACTGCCTGTTATGCCATCGGTAGCGCGGCTTTCAGGCCGGTGCGGTCGCGTTCGGCGAGACGCCGCCCGAACCGCTGTCGCCTGGAGGCGTGCGCTTGGTCAACTGGCCCGATTTCGGCAGGCGTGGCTCCTGGCCGGCCATGATGTCGTTGATCTGCTCGGCGTCGATGGTTTCCCAGTCGAGCAGCGCCCTCGTCATGTTTTCGACCTTGTCGCGGTTCTCTTCGAGCAGGCGGCGCGAAAGCGCGTACTGCGTGTCGAGGATGTTGCGGATCTCGGCGTCGACCTTTTGCTGGGTCGCTTCCGAAATGGTCTTGGTGGCGCCGCCGAAGAAGCCTTCGTTCTCGCTGTCTTCGTAGACCATCACGCCCATGCTGTCGGACATGCCGAAGCGCGTCACCATCGAGCGCGCCAGCTTGGTGGCCCGCGCGAAGTCGTTCGATGCGCCGGTCGACATCTGGCCGACGAAAATTTCTTCAGCGATACGCCCACCGAACAGGATGGAAATTTCTTCCAGCATCTTGTCCTTGTAGCCGGACAGGTTGTCGTGTTCCGGCAGTTGCCAGGTCAGGCCCAGGGCCCAGCCGCGCGGCATGATCGTGACCTTGTGCACCGGGTCGGCCTTGGGCAGCAGCTTGGCAACGACCGCATGGCCGGACTCGTGGTAGGCCGTGTTGCGGCGCTCTTCCTCGCGCATGACCATCGACTTGCGCTCGGGACCCATGAAGATCTTGTCCTTGGCGTCCTCGAAGTCCTGCATTTCGACCAGGCGCTTGCTGCGGCGCGCCGCGAACAGCGCGGCCTCGTTGACCAGGTTGGCCAGGTCGGCGCCCGAGAAGCCAGGCGTGCCGCGCGCGATGATGTCCGCTTTCACGTCGGTACCGATAGGCACCTTGCGCATGTGCACGTTCAGGATCTGCTCGCGGCCACGGATGTCCGGCAAGCCCACCATTACCTGGCGGTCGAAGCGGCCCGGACGCAGCAGCGCCTTGTCGAGCACGTCGGCGCGGTTGGTGGCGGCCACGACGATCACGCCGCTGCTCGCTTCGAAACCGTCCATCTCGACCAGCAACTGGTTCAGGGTCTGCTCGCGCTCGTCGTTGCCGCCGCCCATGCCGGCGCCGCGGTGACGGCCGACCGCGTCGATCTCGTCGATGAAGATGATGCAAGGCGAATGTTTCTTTGCGTTCTCGAACATGTCGCGCACGCGCGATGCGCCCACGCCGACGAACATTTCAACGAAGTCCGAACCGGAGATCGAGAAGAACGGCACTTTCGCTTCGCCGGCAATGGCGCGCGCCAGCAGCGTTTTACCGGTGCCCGGAGGGCCGACCATCAGCACGCCGCGCGGAATGCGTCCGCCCAGCTTCTGGAACTTGGTCGGGTCTTTCAGGAAGTCGACGATTTCGTTGACCTCTTCCTTCGCTTCGTCGCAGCCTGCGACGTCGGCGAAGGTGACGGTGTTGTTGGTTTCGTCCATCATGCGCGCCTTCGATTTGCCGAAGGAGAATGCGCCGCCCTTGCCGCCGCCTTGCATCTGGCGCATGAAAAATACCCATACGCCGATCAGCAACAGCATCGGGAACCAGGAAATGAAGACCTGCTGGAGGAACGATGGCTCTTCAGGCGGGCGGATGTCGAAGCGCACGCCGTTGTCGCGCAGGTCGCCGATCAGGCCGCGATCGAGTCCGGTTGCGGTGGCCCTTACCTTGGTGTCGTCGTTGCGGGTGGCGGTAATGTTCGCGCCCTCGATCACCACGTCCTTGATGCGCCGCGCCTTGACCTCGTCGAGCAACTCGGAATAAGCGATGGTTTTGCTGCCAGCGGCGACGCTGTGGGTGTCGAACTGCTTGAACAGCATGAACAACAGCAGGGCGACCACAACCCAGATGGCGGACTTGGAAAACATATTATTCACGAAAACTCCTTCGATGCAGGCGCATCTTTTACCGATTTTAGTACCCCGATTTTACTCGCATTAAGCAGGCAGTGCCACGCGCGCCTGACGCCATGCGGAAAAAACCGGTGAAACGGCCCTTCAAGACAAGCTTTCGAGGTACCGGGAACAGCTGCCCGGAACGACAAAAGCGCTGAAAAATTACCAAAACCATCAGGCTGGCGGCTTTCCTTGCTTGATGTGCGGCTAGAACGCTCAAATATCAAGGGCTGAATCGTCTTCCAGCGCCTGATTATTTTGGGCCGGGTTCTTCACGCCGCGCCCCAGCAGGAAAATTTCGGACGACTTGTCGCGGCTGGCCTTCGGCTTGACCTGCTTGACCACCTTGAACTCGCTGCGAAATTTCTCCACAACCTGGCTGAAACCCATGTCCTTGAAACACTTTACCAGCAGCGCGCCGCTCGGCTTCAGGTGGAATTGGGAAAACTCAATTGCCAAATCGATAAGATGCTCCATGCGCGCCGAGTCCGCGGTCGGAATGCCGGACAGGTTGGGCGCCATGTCCGACAGCACCAGGTCGGCCTTGCGGCCGGCCAGGATGGTGTCGAGCTGGCGCAGGATGCGCGCCTCGCGAAAGTCGCCCAGGATGAAGTGCATGTCCGAGATCGGCTCCATCGGCAGCATGTCGAGGCCGATCATGGTGCCGTTGATGCCGCCGCCCTCCTTGCCGGCCAGCTTGCGCCGCACGTACTGGCCCCAGCTGCCCGGGGTGCAGCCGAGGTCGACGATGACCTGGCCGGGCTTGATCAGCTTCTCGCTCTCGTCGATTTCCTTGAGCTTGTAGGCGGCGCGGGCACGGTAGCCCTCTTTCTGGGCCAACTTCACATAGGGGTCGTTAATGTGGTCGTGCAACCAGTTTTTGTTTAATTTGTTCTTTGCCATTCGCGTAGAATACTGCTTTTAAAGGATTTATCGAAAATATCATGCAAAAACTTACACCCGTCGAGCGCAGCGCACTGCGCGCTGAAGCCCATGCGCTCAAGCCGGTGGTCATCATTGGCGAAGCGGGCCTGACCCCATCGGTGATGAAGGAAATCTCCGCCAGCCTCGATTCGCACGGCCTGATCAAGGTGCGGGTATTCGGCGACGACCGCGAGGCGCGCGTGGCCATGTACGACACCATGTGCGAGGAACTCGACGCCGCGCCGGTCCAGCACATCGGCAAGCTGCTGGTCCTGTACCGCCCGAAAAAGGAAGTGCTCAAGGAGCGCAGCGGCAAGACCGGCAAGGGCATGCGCGAAGTGACCATCGTCAAGGCCAGTGCCAGCGGCACCAAGCGCCCGAGCGTGACCAAGGTCATGATCAAGGGTAACGAGCGCGTCACCGAAGGCGGCACCATCAAGCGCGCCAAGCCGCGCCAGACCAGCCCCAAGAAAAGCGCGCTGGGCAAGTAAGAATCGGG
>JBAQKU010000069.1:0-14274 GCA_049301315.1 Telluria sp. | reverse complement strand
GGCCTCGAGTCCCTCGATATTGCCGCTCAGGCAAGCGGCGCCGCCGTCGTGCGGATATAGCGCGAACTTGAGCGAGGACGAACCTGCGTTGACGGCCAGTACCGCGTCAATGCCGGCGCCGCTCATGGCTGCACCTTGCGGTTCTGGTGCGCCATCAGCAGCGCCAGCGCGGCCGAGGCCACGCGCGAATTGGCGCCGTCGGCGCGGCTGGTGAGGGCGATCGGCACGCGCGCGCCCAGCACCACCCCGCAGGTGGTGGCGCCGGCCAGGTATTCGAGCTGCTTGGCCAGCATATTGCCCGATTCGAGGTCCGGCACGATCAGGATGTCGGCATTGCCGGCCACGCGCGACTCGATGCCCTTGATGCGCACCGCCTCCATCGACACCGCGTTATCGAAGGCGAGCGGGCCGTCGAGCGTGCCGCCGGTGATCTGGCCGCGGTCGGCCATCTTGCACAACGCCGCCGCATCGATGGTCGACTGCATCTTGACATTGACCGTCTCGACCGCCGCCAGGATGGCCACGTTGGGCCGCTCCACGCCCAGTGCGTGCGCCAGCGCGATCGCGTTCTGGATGATGTCGGCCTTTTCCTCGAGGGTGGGGCGGATGTTGAGGGCCGCGTCCGACAGCAGCAGCGGCTTGTCGTACATCGGCACGTCGAAGCGGAACACATGGCTCAGGCGGCGCTTGGTGCGCAGGGCGCGCGCGCCGATCACCGCATGCATCAGTTCATCGGTATGCAGGCTGCCCTTCATGATGGCCTCGACTTCCCCGTTCGAGGCCAGTTCGGCGGCGCGCTCGGCGCCCGCCACGCTGTGCGCGACCGACTCGATCGCGACCCCGCCCAGGTCGAGCCCGGCGGCATCGGCGATGGCGCGCAGCTTCGATTCCGGTCCGATCAGGATCGGAATGATCAAGCCGTGCTTGCCAGCATCGAGCGCGCCGCGCAGCGATTCGGCGTCGCAGGGATGGACCACGGCGCAGCGCACGGCAGCCAGGTGGCGCACGCTGGCGAGCAGGGCGTCGAGCCGCGCCTGCGGATCGAACATGTGCAACTGCGGCACCGGCACCGCCAGCCGGCGGATCTTCTGGGTCGGCGCAAGCACCACCGCCTGGCCGGACAAGACGGTGTCGCCGTTCTGGTTGCTCACCCGGCAGTCGAGCGTGACCTGCCTGGTCTTGCTGTCCTTGGCGGTGACGGTCACGCTCACCGACAAGGTGTCGCCGATCCATACAGGGAGCGTGAAGTTGAGCATCTGCTCGACATACACCGTGCCCGGCCCGGGAAATACCGTGCCGAGCAGGCTGGAGATGAGGGTGCCGCCCCACATGCCGTGTGCCGTCAGGCCGGGAGGAAGGGTTCCCAGCGCGAATTCGGCGTCGACGTGGGTCGGGTTGTTGTCTCCGGAGACTGCGGCGAACGCCTGGATGTCGGCCAGCGTCAGCGTGCGCACCTTGCGCGCCGATTGTCCGACCGACAGCTCGTCGAAGGTGATGTTTTCAATGTATTCGTGGGAAATGGGGACTGCGCTCATAAATGCTCCGAAAAGGCCGTGCCGCTGCTGTTCTTAAATTCGTTTAGGCAAAATCCAACGCCGTCGATGATCAGTTGCTAGCCGCATATTTCGGTTGATCCATGTCAAATTTCATGCAATGAAGGTGGTTCGATCGCGGCAGGTCCGCAACGCAGCATCGATCCTTCATTTGTCCGAGGCACAAGCGCCGCCTTTCGGGGCGTGCCTTGACAATCGGTTCAGATCGTCTATAATGCCTGCCTGTTGTGACGACGCGGGAGTAGCTCAGTTGGTAGAGCGCAACCTTGCCAAGGTTGAGGTCGAGAGTTCGAGACTCTTCTCCCGCTCCAGTAATCTGGATCAAGTCGTCGTGGTTATTGTTGGAAAAGTAGTCCCGTTTCTGCGATAAACTCTGTTCTTCAAATGCGGGAGTAGCTCAGTTGGTAGAGCGCAACCTTGCCAAGGTTGAGGTCGAGAGTTCGAGACTCTTCTCCCGCTCCAGAATTCGAAAGGGAAGCCTGGCTTCCCTTTTTTGATAGTGGCTGTTTCAGGGTCACAAAGAAAGTCCTCTGGCGAGGTAGCAAAGAGGTTATGCAGCGGCCTGCAAAGCCGTTTAGACGGGTTCGATTCCCGTCCTCGCCTCCAGAATAATCAAGCAGTTAGCGCAAAATGTGGCCGGGAATTTCCCGGCCATTTTGCATTGCTACCCTTCTGCTACCCGCATCGCCGACGCCCATCAGACGAACCTCCACGACAAATTGAGTGAGTTAAAATGCCATCATGGGGCGCAATAGCACGCTTTGCCCTTGACCGTGATCTTGCTTGTGCTTGCCTCTATTCGCGGCCAACTCAGCAACCTCTGAATCCATGCCAAAGAGCTATGACTCAGCGGTTGCTTTGAATTTCCTAAACCGTCAATTACAGCAGGGACACGTCATGGAGGGCCATGTGGGAACCGATCACAACTGCCGTGTGGGCCGCCCCGCCAGCGTCGGCGGCTTGCATCGGCAACTCGCGCTGGCCAACGGCCAGATCCGGATCCATCTCGTCGTGCTCATGGCCCAGCAGGTGGCCGAACTCGTGGACCAGTGCGGATAGCATGTCGACCCGGCCGGGGACGACGTGGTTGCTGACCGACCAGCCATGACCGGCCGCGTCGTCGTCGATCCAGACGCCCTGCGCATCGACCCCTGCCAGCGTCAGGCCGCCCAAGTCAGCGATGAAAACCTGGGTGGCGTTGAGCATGGCCAATCCGGCGCCGCTGGCGCCTTGCTCGGCCCAATAGGCGATCGCCTGCTTAACTACGTGGGTGAACTCACCGTCCGTGACGATCCGGGCGCCGTCGCCTGCGGCCCCGTCAAGGGTCAGCGCTGCGAGCTTGGGTGCCAAGGTAATGCCCTTGAGGTCGGTTTCCTCGTACGAGCCTGCCGCGCCGACATTGACTACGTCGGTCTTGATGTCGTAGCGTACCGTCGGCCGCAGCGATCCGACCTGGGTGTTGGTAACGGCACCGGTGGCGTACTGGACCGACATGATGTACAGCGATCCGACCGCGTCCGGCGTGAAGTTGACGGTCACGTCGCCCTGTCCCGCGCCCTGGGCCGCGCCCGTTGCGGCGCCTAACACGATCTGGCCCGACGAGAGTTGGACCTGACTCAGGGTGTCGGCAGCGTCGATGATGCCGTTCTTGTTCACGTCCGTTACCTTGAACAACTTCACGTCGTTCTGCGTGGCCGCAAATGCACCGAACAGGTTGCTGTTATCGCTTTGGTCGATGAGCACTTTCAGCAGGTCAGGCTTCTTGTCGTTGTTCGCATCGATGCCCCTGATGGTGTTCGATAAACCGGTGTAGTAGAAGAAGACGCCCGGGTTGGTGCCGGTAACGGCGCCGTTCTGGCCGCCGTTGTACTGAACCACTCCGCCCTGTCCAGCGTAAAACTGGCTGAAGTCGGGGGCCGTGCCCTGCAGGTACTGTAGGGCACTCACGCCGGTCGGGGCGATCGTCGCACTGTTGTATGGCGACGGAGCGATGGCGAGCTTCAGCGTCGAGCTGACTACGCTGACACCGTCCGTCATATTGTAGCTTGCCGTCGGTGCGGGCCCATTGTAGTTCTGGATTGGGGTAAAGATGTAGCTGCCGTTGGTATTGATTGTCAACACGCCAACGCCGGGAATTTGTGCGCTCTGGCCGGCGGTGTAGATAGTGCTGCTGCCGGCCAGGGTAAAGGACGACACCGCCACGACACCGTCGACGCTGTTGGTTCCGGACAGGACATTCCCGGTGAGCATCGCGCTCTCTTTCGCGGTGACGGATTCGCTGGCGTCGACGAAGCCGTCGGCGACCGGGGTAACAGCGATCGTCAACGTCGACGTGTCGACACTAAATCCGTCAGTCGTGGTGTAGGTCGCCACCGGCACTGCCCCGTTGTAGTTTGCTGCCGGGGTGAAAGTGTACAAGCCGTTGGTGTTGATCACCAGCGATCCGACGCCGGCGATGACGGCCGTCTGGCCGGCGGTATAACTGACAGTGCTGCCGGCCAGGCTGAATCTGCTCACGGTAACCACGCCGTCGATGCTGCTGGTGCCATTCAGCACACTGCCCGTGATGCTTGTGTCTTCCAAAGTCACTATCGATTCGTCCGCATCGGCATAGGCGGTAGCGACCGGAGTGACGGTGATTGCAAGCGTCGAGGTATCGCTGCTCGAGCCGTCCGTCATTATGTAAGTCACTACAGGAACGGACCCGCTATAAGTGGAGACCGGCGTGAAGCTAAACGCGCCGGTCCCGCTGATGTTCAAAGCGCCCACGCCAGCAATCGTCGCGCTCTGGCCCGCAGTGTAAGAAGTGCCGCTGCCGGCCACGGCAAACGACGTCACGGTGACGGGACCGTCGACACTGCTCGTGCCGGCGAGCAAGTTTCCGCTGAGAGGAACGTTCCTTGGTGTCGAAAGCGACTCGTCGGCATCCTGGAGGCCGTCGACAACGGGCGTGATGGCGATAGTCAGGGTCGAGGAATTGGTGGTGAAGCCGTCGGTGGTGGTGTAGCTCGCCACCGGAACCGGGCCGTTGTAGTTGGCTGCCGGGGTAAAGGTGTAGGCGCCATTGGCGTTGATGGTCAGCGCACCGACACCGGCAATCGCGGCGCTTTGCCCGGCCGCATAGCTCGTGTCGCTGCCGGCCAGCTTGAAGGTGTCGACGGCAACCGGACCGTCCACGCTGCTGGTGCCGGTGAGCACATTGCCGCTGATCGCGGTGTCTTCCGGGGTCGCGACCGATTCGCTCGCATCCGCAAAGCCGTCGATGACCGGCGTGATGCTAATAGTGAGGGTCGAGGTATTGGTGGTGAAGCCGTCGGTAGTGGTGTAGCTCGCCACCGGAACCGGGCCATTGTAGTTGGCTGCCGGGGTAAAGGTGTAGGCGCCATTGGCGTTGATGGTCAGCGTGCCGACACCGGCAATTGCGGCGCTCTGGCCGGCCGTATAGGTCGTCGCGCTGCCGGCCAGCTTGAAGGTGCCGACCGCAACCGGGCCGTCCACGCTGCTGGTGCCGGTGAGCACATTGCCGCTGATCGCGGTGTCTTCCAGGGTGACGACCGATTCGCTCGCATCCGCAAAGCCATCGACGACGGGCGTGATTGAGATGGACAACGTCGAGGTGTCACTCGCGCCCTGCCCATCGATCACCGTGTAGGTGACCACAGGAACGGCCGCATTGTAGTTGACAGCAGGCGTGAATTCATAGGTGCCGTTGCTGTTGATGACTAGCGCGCCCACACCGGGGATCAGCGCGTTGCTGCCGGCTGAGAACGAGCGCTGCCCGCCTTCTCCTATGTCGATGGTGAAACTGCTGACAGCGAGCGTGCCGCCATCAGGGTTGAGACCATTGCTCAAAACATTACCGGCGATCCGCGTGTCTTCCAAGGCCTTGACCGACTCATTGCCGTCCAGCGGCGGCGCATTCAGGTTGGTGGACTCGGTGTTGCTGTTGTTGCTGGTAACGGAGTCGCTGGTGATCGAGGTGACGATGGCGCTGTTGCTCAAATCCGCGACGATCGAGCCGGTTGGCGCATCGTTGTTGATGCGCACGGTGACGGTCACCAACCGGGTCTGGCCAGGCGTGAGGGCCGCCAAGTTCCACGAAATGGTGTCGGCGGCGCTGCCGTTATCAGCGAACACGCCACTGTCAGATGCGGAAACAAAAGTCACATATGGCGAAAGCGTGTCCGTCAAGAGCACCGTATTGGCGGTGGTATCGCTGGAATTGTTGGCGACGCGAATGGTGTAGGTAAAGGTATCGCCCGGGTTCAGGTTGGCCGGGTCGACGTCATTTCCAGCTGTCAGGTCGCCGGGGACGCTGGCCGCATTCAGGCTGTCGCTCACAACGACCGCTAAATCCGCATTGGCAGAAAAAAACTCTTGTACGCGCAGCAGCGGAACGGTCTGATTACCCGCGGGGATGGTATCGCCGGCAGCACCGACTGGCCCCGTATGCGCGAGGACCACGCTCGTTTGCACGTTGCCGGAAATGCCTGCCGGAATCGTATCCTTAAGCACAGCCCATAGCTCGACGATCACCCGGTCGCCCAAGTCCAGCCCAGACACCTGGAAAGTACCTTCGATCCGTTCGTTGGCCCCCCCCGCGCCGAGCACAACGGAGCTGAATGAATCGACTGTGGCCGTGCCCGACGGGTCATGGTGGCCCGCATCGCGCGCATCGACGAACGCAGCGACGATCTTGTAATTGGTGTCAAACCCGAAATTGCCACCGCTGGAGGTCTTGGCCAGCCACTCGCTGGTAAATGTGATCACGCCGTTTTCCGGTGCCGTGCTGCCGGTCACGGTAATTTGCATGAAGAATGGCACGATCTGTCCGAGCGCCATGTCCTTCGGAGCGAGCGAGGGCACTGCGTCGAAGTTGTTAGTCGAATAGGTCGGGCCGTAGGCCACGGCCTGGTCCAGCGGATTGGTCGTGTTAGCTGTGGCGCGGCCCACCGGGTAGGCATTGCCTGCCGCAAGGTATGCTGCCGGCGTCATTTTGCTGTAGGTGGACAAGTAACTGCCCGTATTGGCGGCAGGATCGGCAGCGGCCCATTTGAGGGTGTAGCTGCCGCCGCTATCGGTGAAGGAGTGAGTGGCCGATTCGCCGGTGAGCTGGTCATCGGCCGTGCCCATCAGGCCGTCAGCGCCGGCCGCGACGCCAGTCGCGCTGAGCAGGAATGTGGCGTCGGCGGAGTCGTCGGGATCGACGAACCAGCTGGTCTGGATATTGCCGTCCACCACGCCGTCAAGGTCGCCCTCGCCGCCATCGGTCACTCGCCAGGCCTGGTGGCCATTGCCGCTATTGTCACCGGGTGTATCGTCAGAGGTACCAAGGACGCCGTCCGGGCCGGCATCGAGCACGTGTCCGACCTTGAATTCCACTGCGGCACCGGGAGAAAAACCCTTGGCCTTGATGGTGGCCGTTGCGCCAGGTGCGTAGTCCTGCTTGTCGGTGCTGACAGTTTGTTTGGTATCCATGATTATCCAAAAGTAGTTAGGTTTGATTTCAATTTTCGTTCCGCACACTTGACACCATATAGATACCCCTTTGCCAACCGTGGCAGCTTTGTGAACGCTTCGCAAATTTTTGATATTTGCCGTGCTTGCAGGATTCTTGGCCCGCTTTAGCTCCCCCCTGCTTGTTGTTTAGTTGCCAAAAGGGGCAACTTTCTCATTCGCAACTAGGATATACTCACAGCAAACAGGTCCGTGTTCGGACCAACTTTGTCAGCGAATTTGAATCTCACCATGCGACTTGGCATTCTCGAAGACGATGCAACCCAAGTGGAGTTTTACCGCCTGTGGCTGTCGACTGCCCAGCATCACTCAGTGTTCTATCCCACCATCGCCGCTTTTTGCGCGGGATTGACGGATGAGAAATTCGATCTATTGCTGATTGATCGGGAGTTGCCGGATGGAAATGGTGAACAAGCCTTGGCATGGGTGCGCGCCAACCTGGGCTGGGAGGTGCCGGTCATTTTCGTTACTGCCAGCAGTGCTGAGGCCGACATTGTGCAGGCGCTGCGCATGGGAGCCAATGATTACGTCATCAAGCCGCCCAAGTATTTTGAACTGATTGCCCGCATTGAAGCGCAGGCCCGCCGCAGCAAGGCTGAGGCGCTGGCGGCGATCGATTTGGGTGCCTACCAGCTGGATCTGCAAAACCGCCAGATCCGTTTGGTCGGCAAGCAGGTTGAGTTGACCCAGAAAGAGTATGAACTGGCTTGCTATATGTTCCAGCATCCGCAACGGCTGCTCTCGCGGGTACACCTGCTCGAGACGATCTGGGGCTTTCAGGCGGAAATCGATACCCGCACTGTTGACACCCATGTCAGCCGGCTGCGTCGCAAGTTGAAAATTGGCCCGGCCAATGGCTGGGAGATTGTATCGATTTACGGCTACGGTTATCGGATTGAAATGATCGAACCGGGCTCTTAGCCGCGGCGACTGCTGCGCTGCAGCAAATAGCGGCGTATCACCTTGTCGTCGGCGCAGGCTGTGCACTGCATGGCGCAACCGCGCTCAAGATTGTCGCCGATTTCTCTCACCCGCTGTATGGTGAGTGTGACCACCAGCGTCGAGATGTGTTCCAGCCTAAAGCGCAAGGCGATGCCGGCTTCCGGGCTCAAGCGGGGGGCGGCCTTTTGCAAGTGGCAGCAACAGGCGCACACCAAATTCGCTCATATCGCATACGGATCCGTGGTGGACCGGCTGAGCATCGAGCGCCAGCGTGGTGGCGTGATGGATCGGCCAGCGCATGCAAGCGCGCAGTTGGGTCGAGAGCAGCGTGCCCGGCAGCGCCACATGGCAGTGACCCCGTTTGGGCAGGCCGGGCAGGTTTTGCGGGCTCAGGTAACCGTGATGGTGGCCAAGCACGCGCAGGCCAGTGGCGCACAGCATGTCGATATTGAACAACCGGATGCCGCCCAGCTCCACGCTGGCCCGATAGGCGGAGGCGGCGCCGGCGCAGCGACATGCTGCAAGGCCGCTACGGTAAGGTGGGGCTGATCCATGGTGCGCTCTCCGAAGTGTATGTCGTTGAGCAATTAAACCATCGGCGCTTCTTGCAAAGGTGTCGTCATTGCAAACTTGTGCAAACAGGGGGTCAGGCCGGCGGCTCCACCCGGTTGCGCCCGTTCTGCTTGGCCAGGTAGAGCTTGGCATCGGCGCCGCGCAACAATTGATCGGCTGTGCTGCCGGCCTGCCCCACCATACACGAGACCCCCAGGCTGATCGTCACCACCGCCGCCGTAGCCGAATCGGCATGCGCGATCCGGCGCGCGCCCACTGCCTCGTTGAGCTTGCGCGCGATCGCGATGGCGGCGTCCAGGTTGGTTTCTGGCAGCAGGCAGACAAACTCCTCGCCGCCGTAGCGCGCCGCCAAGTCGGCCGGGCGGCGCGTGCATCCAAGTAAGACCGATGCCACCTGGCGCAGACACTCGTCCCCCATTTGATGTCCGTAGCGGTCGTTATAGCGCTTGAAGAAATCGACATCGAGCATGATCAGGCTAAGGGATGTGCTATTGCGCACCGACAAGCGCCACTCGATGTCCAGCCGTTCGTCAAAGTGGCGCCGGTTATTGACCCCGGTCAAGCCGTCGACATACGCCATGTTGCGCAACAAATCGGCTTGGTGTTTCAAGGTCAGGTGGGTCTTGACGCGGGCGCGCACGATGGCCGGGTTGACCGGTTTGACAATAAAATCGACAGCCCCTGCCGCCAGCCCCATTTCTTCCGAGTCATGATCGTCGCTGGCGGTGACGAAAATGACGGGAATGGCGGCCGTGCCAGGGTCGGCTTTAAGGCGCCGGCATACCTCGTATCCATCCATGGCCGGCATGCTCACGTCAAGCAGCACCAGGTCGGGCGGGTTGGCAGCGCAAAACTTGAGCGCCTGTTCACCGCTGGTGGCCATGAACACTTGATGGGTGTCAGCGAACACTTGGTACAGGACTTGGATGTTAACCGGCTGGTCGTCGACCACCAGCAAGCGCGGCAGCGACGCGCCGGATGCGGGCGAGGGGGGGGCAGCGGTGTCATTCATGGGAATATCTCATGATCAGGGTGTGGCAAAGGGGCGCAGCGGCGGCAAAGTCGAGCGCCTCGACCGCCTGCACCAAGGGGACGAGCACGGGGTCGGGCGCCTCGACCATGCCTTCGGTGATGGCCGCTAGTGTGGCATGGACGGCCATGTCGGACGCGGCCAACTGGCCAGCTGCCTGGCGCAGCAGAGCCAGGCGGCGCTCGCGCGTCAAGCCGGGTGTGGCGGCCGCGGCCGGTGCCGGCAACGTGTCCAAGAGGACGCGCAGCCCCGGCCCGGCCTCACGCATGGCCCGGCATGCTGCTGCCAAGGCCTGCGCGCGCGCCGCAGGGGCGGGCGCGTCCCGGTAATGCTGCTCGGCAAGGGCGGCACTGGCGGCGAGCGCGTCGGCGCCTAGCGTGGCGGCAACGCCTTTGAGCGAATGGAGCGACAAGTGCACGCCGTCGTGGTCGGCGCGCGCAGCGAGCGCGCCCAATTGTTCCGGCATGCCCTCTAGTTCAGTGATGAAATTGGCCAGCATGCGTCGGTAGACTTCTTGCTTGCCACCGAGCCGCATGAGCGCGCCCTGCAGGCTGATACCGGCGGCCTCGGCGGCCACAACGGTCGCTGGCGCCAGGAACGGGACTGGCGGCACGGGCACGGCAAACGGCGGGGCGCGCCCGCATACCCGACACAGCACGTCAATCAGGTGCTGCAGTTCGAAAGGCTTGCCAATGTGCTCGTCCATACCTGCCTGCAGGCAGGCGGCACGATCCTCGGCCATTGCATTGGCGCTCATGGCAACGATGGGCAGGGCTGTCATGCCCAGTTGCTGGCGAATGTGTCGCGTGGCCGTGTAGCCATCCATCACCGGCATTTGCAGGTCCATCAACAGCACATCGAACGTTGCACCGCCGATCAGGGTGTCGAGCGCATGCTGGCCGTGTTCGGCCAGCGCAGTGAGCGCCCCTTCGTCCTCGAGCAGCTCGCGTACCACTTGCTGGTTGTTCAGGTTGTCTTCTACCACCAGGACACGCATGCCTTCGAGCTGCTTTTTCCGGTTGGCACCGCTAAGTGGCGCCGGGGAGGGGCGCTTGGCCCGCGCTTGGTTGACGGCGTCGGCCAGCATCGACATGGTGACCGGCTTGACCAGGAAGCCATCGAGCAGGGCATGATCATGGTCGCTGCGCTGTTCCAGCACTTCACGGCCATAGGCGCTGACCATGACGACGATGGGGACCTCATCGATCCCGACACGGCGGCGAATGCGTTCGGCCACTTGCCATCCGTCTAGTCCTGGCATGCGCCAGTCAAGAAACACGGTTTGGTAAGGCTGTTCGCGCAGCGCCGCAGCGTCCAGCATGGCAAGCGCCTGCTCGCCTTGCTCGGCGGGGTCGACTTGCCAGCCCAGCCCCAGCGCCAATTGCGCGATGAGGGTACGGGCAGTAGGGTGGTCATCGACCACCAAAACCCGCCAAGCGGGCGCGGTGCGCTCGGGTGGCTTGGCGGGCGAGCCTTGCACCGGCAGTTCGATACAGAAGTGAAAACGGCTGCCTCGGCCCAGTTCGCTTTGTACTTCCAGATTGCCGCCCATCAATGCCACCAGGCGCGCACTGATGGCCACGCCCAGTCCGGTGCCGCCAAAGCGGCGCGTGATGGATGCTTCGGCCTGGGTAAATAACTCGAAAATGCGTTCGAGATGGGCCGGCGCGATGCCGATGCCGGTATCGCGCACCGCAAATTCGAGGCGTGCCTTGTCGTCGTGCCAGCCGCGAAGATGGACGCTGAGAACCACTTCGCCCGTGTCGGTGAATTTGAGGGCATTGCCACCGAGGTTGATGAGAACCTGCTTGAGCCGCATCGGATCGCCCAGCAGCCGGCGTGGCAGGTCTGCCCCTAGCTCGAACAGCACTTCGACATCTTTGCACTCGGTGCTACTGGAAAAAATCACCGACAAGTCGGACAAGACGGCGTCAAGTTCGAACACCTGGGATTCGAGCTCCATCTTGCCCGCTTCGATTTTTGAGAAATCGAGCACTTCATTGAGCAAAGACAGCAGGGCGCGGGCGGCACTGTCGGCCTTGCGCGCGTAGTCAAGCTGGCGCGCCGTCAGTTCGGTGCGCCCAAGCAGCGTGAGCATGCCGAGCACGGCGTTCATCGGGGTGCGCAGCTCGTGGCTGAGATTGGCGAGGAATTCGCTCTTGGCGCGCGAAGCGGCCTGGGCTGAATCGGTCGCTTGGACAAGGGCGGTAATGTCGATGCGAAAACCTACTATGTGACCGTCGGGCATGCGCCGTTCGACGATGCGCAAGGTGCGTCCATCGGCCAGGCGCTGGATCAGGTCGGCCGCGCCGCTGAGGTGGGCGGCCATCCGTTCCCGCACCCATGACTCGACCCCGCCGATGGCGGTGGCAAACTGGCCGCGCTCCGCCCCGACGCGGATAATGGTTTCAAACTGATTGCCTTCGACCAGAAGGTCGCGCGATGAGTGGTACAACTCGCGGTATTTTTCATTGCAAAATACCAAGCGGTCCTCTGGGTCATACAGCACAAACGCCTCGTCAATGGCGTCGATCGCGCCACGCAGCAATTGTTCGCTGCGCTGCAGGGCGGCCTCGGCTTTCTTGCTGGCGCTGATGTCGCGTCGGATCGAGACATATTTGAGGATGCGGCCTTGTTCGTCGAGGAACGGGGCGATAATGGTGTCGACCCAGTACAAGGTGCCATCCTTGGCGCGGTTGCATACGTCGCTGCGCCACGACACCCCAGAGGAAAAGGTGGCCCACGCGTCGCGCCAGAAGTCGGCCGGATGGACGCCAGAGTTGATGATCCGGTGGTTGTTGCCGATTAGCTCTTCGCGCGTATAGGCGCTGATGGCGCAAAATGCGTCGTTGACCTCGACGATGGTGCCGGCCGCGTTCGCGATCGAGACGATCGCGTGCTTGTCTAGCGTGCTGAGCAGGGCGGCGCTCTCGCGCAGGGCGGCCTCGGTGCGGGCCGCGCTTTGTTGTAAGCTGGAATTAAACGAATCCTGCTGTCGACGCGCCTGCTGCAGTCGCTCGGCCATGGCGTCGAAGGCGGCGCCCAACCTGCCAATTTCGTTGCGCTGGGGCATGGCCAGGCGCTGCTTGAAGTTGCCTTCCGAAATAAGCGCCGTTGCACCAAGCAGCACCCCGACCGGCTTGAGTACCTGACGCTTGACCAGCAGGGACATGAAGGCGACCAGCCCACCCATGGCGGCGATCAGAGCGACCAGCGCCAGCTTGAGCCGGTTCAGGGCGCCGGTGGAAGCGTCGCGGTTGATTTCGATCAGTTCGCCGCAGGTATCCATGATCGCCTGCGTGATGAGCGTCAGCGACGCGATCGCGCGCGCTTCATACGCGCTGTCGACCGGTTGCCCTGCATGGGCGGCCAGGCGGGGCAAAATGGCCCGCGCCAACTGCAGTTCCTTGGCGATCCGCGCCAGCTTGGCCAGCTCCTCGGCGCGGATGGCGCCATTGGCGGCGAGGTCGTGCTCCATGGCGGCGACATTGCGCTGCCATTGGTCACGCGCGCGCGCCTCGTGGAACAGGGCCATCTCGACGCCGAGCAAGCGTAACTGGGTGGCCTTGGCGGTCAGTGCCTCGGCGGCAGCAATGGCGGCGCCGGCGTGGCGCAGTTCGCGTTCGGCGACCATGGCAGCGAGCAAAAGCGCCGGCAGGACCAGCATGGCGACGACGGTCACGGCATTGATCTGGCGGCGCAGTTCCACGCTGGCCCTAACGGACGATTCTGACGGCGCTCGGACTGACCGCTTCCAGATCCCGGTACGCCAGATGGTGCAGGTAATTGGGCACCTGTCCGGGCTTGGCCAAGCCGCTCTTGATGGCCCAACGGGTCTGGTCGTCCAGCGCCAGCAGCAAGCCTTGGTCGAGCGTGACGTCGTAGTCTTGCGGGTCGAACAGGGTTGCCATCAGTTCAGGCGCGATGCCGACCGCTTTGGCCACCATGGCGCCGGTGCCGGTCGGGTCGGCATGGATGGCCGCTTTGGCCTGAATCAAGGCATTGAGCACGCGCTGCACTTCTTGAGGGTGGGACTGGATATAGGCCGGTTGCCCAACCAGTAGAAAACGGAAGGCATACACGTCTTCGCCAAAGAATACGCTGATCGCCTGGCCCATGTCGCGTTGCAACTGGGCCAGGTAGGGTTGGAACACGACGGCAGCATCGATCTCGCCACCCTTGAAGGCGGCGATATAGGCGTCGACCTGCATGTCGCGCAAGCTCAGATCCGCAGCGTGCATCCGGTTTGCCTGCAATGTGGCTTCGAGAAAATAGGGGGAGTTGGTCCCCATGGTGAGGCCGACGGTCTTGCCTTTCAGTTCGGCCATGGTAGCGATCCCATGGTCGCGCCTGGCCACGATGGCGAGCGCCCGCCTGGCCTCGGAAATACTGGCGACGGCGGCCACGTCATTTCCGCCGAGCACGGCAAACATGAAGGGCGTATCGGCGACGATGGCCAAATCGGCGTTGCCATCGATAACGGCTTTGAGTGCATCCTTCCCCAGCAAAAAGGGCTGGACGTGCAGCGACACCCCGGCTTTGGCAAACAAACCTTGGGCCTGGCCGACAAACACGGGGGCGCTGTTGATTTGGACCGGCAATGCGAGGCGCACCGCCAGCGGCGCGGCTTGCCGGGGCCACCATTGGGTGGCCCCGGCA
>JBAQKU010000068.1:0-5550 GCA_049301315.1 Telluria sp. | reverse complement strand
GCGCGGGCGCGCCCGCCCTTTGCGGCTGCGGCGCCACGGCGCACGCCGCCAGCAGGCCGGAGAGGGTTACAATGACGAAAGCGTTTTTCAAGGCAATTCCAGGATGAAGCCGATGATTTCCGATTCTACGCTCAAGGCGCCGCTCGCGTACGCGAGCGCCAGCCGAAATTACTTGAATTGCCATTTTACGCATGCCTGAACTCCCCGAAGTTGAAGTCACCCGGCGCGGCATCGCGCCCCACATCGAAGGACGCAGCGTCGAGGGCGTGCTGCTGCGCCGCGCCGGCCTGCGCTGGCCCTTCCCCGCCGGCCTGTCCAGCCTGCTTGCCGGGCGCACCGTCACGCATACCGGCCGGCGCGGCAAATACCTGCTGATCGGCTTTGCCCATGGAACATTGATCATTCACCTGGGCATGTCCGGCCACCTGCGCGTGCTGCCCCACGGCACCGCGCCGAACAAGCACGACCATGTCGACCTGGTGTTTGGCGACGGCCAGGCCCGGCAGGTATTGCGCATGACCGATCCGCGCCGCTTCGGCGCGGTGCTGTGGCATGGCAACGAGGAAGGGGAACTGGCCGACCATGTCCTGTTGCGTTCGCTCGGGGTGGAACCGCTCGACGCGGCGTTTTCCGGCGAGCTGCTGTACCGGGCCAGCCGCAAGCGCAGCGCGGCCATCAAGCAGGTGCTGCTGGCCGGCGACATCGTGGTCGGCGTCGGCAACATTTATGCCTGCGAGAGCCTGTTTCGAGCCGGCATCAATCCGAAAACGGCTGCCGCCCGGATCGGCCGCGCCCGTTACGACAGGCTGGCCCAGGCCATCCGCGAGATCCTGGCTGCCGCCATCGTGCAAGGGGGCAGCACCTTGCGCGATTTTATTAACGTCAATGGACAATCCGGATACTTTCAACAGACATATTTCGTCTATGATCGTGCTGGAGTGCCTTGCCGCAACTGCGGCGCCCCGATCCGCCAGATCAAGCAGGGGCAGCGTTCTACTTTTTATTGTGGTCATTGTCAAAAATAACAAGAAAAAGCGGTTCGCGCGAATCGCCATTCGGAACAGGTGGGCATCAACATGCAGGATTTCCAGCAGTACGGCGCCTGGCGCCAAAGCGTCGTGGCGGCCCTTGAACACTATCGGGCGTGGGCCTGCGCGGCCGAACTGAGCGACGGCGCGACCGAGCAGCGCATGGCGCGCGCGCTTTCGCGCCTGGCCGACGACAAACTGTCGGTCGCGTTCGTGGCCGAGTTCTCGCGCGGAAAATCCGAGCTGATCAACGCCATCTTCTTCGCCGACTACGGCCAGCGCATCCTGCCTTCGGCCGCCGGGCGCACCACCATGTGCCCGACCGAGCTGATGTACGATGCGGCCTACCCGCCCTGCATCCGCCTGCTGCCGATCGAAACGCGCGCCACCCACCTCTCGACCAGCGACTACCGCGACGACGAGGAGGCCTGGACCGTGCTGCCGCTCTCGCTCGATGCGGGCGACGAGATGCACGAAACGTTCAAGCAGGTCAGCCTGACCAAGCAGGTCACGCTGGCCGAGGCCAGCAGCTACGGCCTGTACGACGAAAACGACCCGGACCTGGCGGCCACGCTCGACGAGAGCGGCCTGATCGAGATTTCGCTGTGGCGCCACGCGATCATCAACTTCCCGCATCCGCTGCTCAAGCAGGGCCTGGTGATCCTCGACACGCCGGGGCTCAACGCGATCGGCACCGAGCCCGAGCTGACGCTCAACCTGATCCCGAACGCGCACGCGGTGCTGTTCATCCTGGCCGCCGAAACGGGCGTGACCAAGAGCGACATCGAAGTCTGGCGCAGCCACATCGGCGCGGCTGCCGGGCGCATCGTCGTGCTCAACAAGATCGACGCGATGTGGGACGAGCTAAAAAGCGAAGCCGAGAACGACGCCGCGATCGCGCGCCAGCAGGACAGCGTGGCGCGCATGCTCGCGCTCGAGCCGCACCAGGTGTTCCCGGTATCGGCCCAGAAGGCGCTGGTCGCCAAGATCAACGGCGACATGGCGCTGCTCGAGAAAAGCCGCGTCGGCGCGCTCGAGGCGGCGCTGTTCAACGAACTGATTCCGGCCAGGCAGGACATCATCCGCAGCCAGCTGTCGGCCGAGCTGGCCGAACTGACCGATGCGCAGCAGGCGATGCTCGGCACGCGCCTGCGCGACATCGTCGAACAGCTGCAGGAACTGAAAAGCCTGCGCGGCAAGAACCAGAGCGTGATCGCGCACATGATGCGCCGCATCGATGCCGAGAAAAAGGAATTCGACGCCAGCCTGTTCAAGCTGCAGGGCACGCGCGCAGTGTTCGCGCGCCTGTCGACCGAGCTGTACACCACGCTCGGCATGGACATCATCCAGGGCGAGATCGACACGGTGCGCGCTGCGATGGAGGCGAGCCGTTTCGCCACCGGCATGCGGGCCCCGGTCAGGCAGTTCTTCGAGCAGGCGCGCGCCAACCTGGACCTGTCGGACCGGAAGATCGCCGAAATCGCCGCGATGATGGAAACCATGTACCGCAAGTTCGCGGCCGAACATGGCTTGACGCTGACCATGCCGATGTCTTTTTCGCTCGACAAGTATCGCCAGGAAGTGGACGCGATCGAAGCGGTGTACAGCAAGCAGTTCGGCACCGCCACCCTGCTCATGAACAGCCGCGGCACATTGATGGAACGCTTCTTCGATTCGATCGCCTCGCGCGTGCGGCGCAGCTACCGCGCCGCCAATGCCGACGTCGAGGCGTGGCTGAAAGTGATCATGGCCCCGCTCGAAGCGCAGATCCGCCAGCACAAGGAGCAGCTCAAGCACCGGCTGGCATCGATCCAGCGCATCCACGACGCGACCGACAGCCTGGAGCAGAAGATCGAATCGTTCGAAGCGAGCCAGAACGACCTGGAGGCGCTCAAGCGCCGCCTGAACGAACTGGCCGGCGGCGTCACGCGGGCGCTCGATTGCGAACTGGCGGCGCTGGAAGAAGCTGCGTGAAGCGCGAGGCGCTCGGCGGGGAACTGGCCGATTCCTTATTTTCGGCCGCCGTCATCGGGTGGCAGAAGTCGCATGGGCGGCACGCGCTGCCATGGCAGAACACGCGCGACGCCTACCGCATCTGGCTTTCCGAAATCATGCTGCAGCAAACCCAGGTCGGCGCGGTGCTGGGGTTTTATGCGCGCTTCCTGGAACGCTTCCCGACCCTGGCCGATCTGGCCGCGGCGCCGCAGGAAGACGTGATGGCGCAGTGGGCCGGCCTTGGCTACTACACGCGCGCGCGCAACCTGCACGCCTGCGCCAAACGGGTGGTGGCCGAATACGACGGCGTGTTCCCGAGCGAGCCCGCGCTGCTGGCCGCGCTGCCCGGCATCGGCCGTTCGACCGCCGCCGCGATCTGCGCGTTCTCCAGCGGCGCCCGCGCCGCCATCCTGGACGGCA
This sequence comes from Telluria sp., assembly GCA_049301315.1. Taxonomy (GTDB): domain Bacteria; phylum Pseudomonadota; class Gammaproteobacteria; order Burkholderiales; family Burkholderiaceae_D; genus JBAQKU01. The sequence continues at coordinate 2,107 of JBAQKU010000068.1, read as the reverse complement.
ACGTCAAACGCGTGTTCGCACGCGTGTTCGGGATCGACCAGTACCCTGGCCTGAAGGCGGTGGAAGAGACCCTGTGGCGGCGCGCCGAGGCGCTGCTGCCCGTGCACGGCATCGAAGCGTATACGCAGGGCCTGATGGACCTGGGCGCCACGCTTTGCACCCGCAGCCGGCCCGATTGCGCGCGCTGCCCCTTGCAGGCGCGCTGCGCGGCGCACGCGCAGGGGCGCACCGCTGAACTGCCGGTACGCAAGCCGAAGAAAACGATCCCCGAAAAGCAGGCCGCCATGCTGGTGATCCTCGACCGCGGCCAGGTGCTGCTCGAGCAGCGCCCGCAGTCCGGCATCTGGGGCGGGCTGATGTCGCTGCCGGAACTGAACGGACACGAAGCGCTGGCCGGTGCCCCAACCGACGGCGCCGCGCTCGATGCGGCGGCGGCCAGGTTCGGGCAGGTCGAGGAAGCGCAGGCGCTGCTGCCGCTGGTGCACGTGTTCACCCACTACCGGCTGCGCATCTCGCCGTACCGGATCGCGCTCGCGCAACGCGCGGCGACGCAGCCGCAGCACCTGTGGTGGGACATGGCCGATATCGGCAAGGCGCCCTTGCCTGCGCCGATCAAGAAACTGCTGGTGGAACTGGCGCAGCCGCCACTGTTCTAGGCTTTCTACAATTCTTCGATGGAGAAAATGCGGCGGTGCTCGCGGATCGCGTAGCGGTCCGTCATGCCGGCGATGTAGTCGGCGATCTTGCGCGCCTGCGTGTCGGCCTCGCCCGGCGCCGCCCTGTAATCGGGCGGCAGCAGTTTCGGTTCGCCGATGAAGGCTTCGAACAGGTCGCGCACGATGCGGCGCGCCTTGGCCGTCATCCGGTTGACCATGTAGTGGCGATACAGGTTCTCGAACAGGAAGCGTTTGAGTTCGCTCGCGTCGGCGCGCATCGCGTCCGAAAAACGGATCAGCGGCGCGCTGTTGCGCACATCGTCCACGCTGCCCGGCTGCGCGGCCCGAATCTGCGCTTGCGAGGCGGCGATCAGGTCCACCACCAGCGCGTCGATCATGCGGCGCAAGGTTTCGTAGATCGCGCGCCGTCCGCCCAGCCCGGGATAGGCCTGCGCGACTTCGCGCCGGTGGCGCGCGTAGAAATCGACCTCTTCGATCTGGGCGGTCGTGATCAGGCCGGAACGCAAGCCGTCGTCGATGTCGTGGTTGTTGTACGCGATTTCGTCGGCCAGGTTGGCGAGCTGCGCTTCCAGGGTCGGCTGCTTCTTGTCGAGGAAACGCTGGCCCAGCGCGCCCAGCTGCTTCGCATGCGCGCTCGAACAGTGCTTGAGGATGCCCTCGCGCGTTTCGTACGTCAGGTTCAGGCCGTCGAACGCGCCGTACTGCTGCTCGAGCGTGTCGACCACGCGCAGGCTTTGCAGGTTGTGTTCGAAGCCGCCATGCTGCTTCATGCATTCGTTGAGCGCATCCTGTCCGGCGTGCCCGAACGGAGTGTGCCCGAGGTCGTGCGCCAGCGAGATCGCCTCGACCAGGTCTTCGTTCAGGCGCAGATTGCGCGCCAGCGAACGGCCGATTTGCGCCACTTCGAGGCTGTGCGTGAGGCGGGTGCGAAACAGGTCCCCCTCGTGGTTCAGGAACACCTGGGTCTTGTATTCAAGCCGGCGAAACGCGGTCGAATGGATGATGCGGTCGCGGTCGCGCTGGAACTGGCTGCGCGAGGCGGCGTCCGGCTCGGCATGGCTGCGTCCGGCCCCCTGCGTTGAACGTGCGGCGTAAGGGGCCAGCCCGGCTTCGAAGTCCATCTATCCGACGCAGGCTGCAAGCGTGGCCAGCAGCAGCTCCTGGGGCACCGTGGTGATGCTCGGGCTGCCCAGCGGCTTGAGCAGGATGAACTTGATCGCGCCGCCTTCGTTTTTCTTGTCCACTTCCATCAGTTCGAGCCAGCGCGCGGCGCCAAGGTCGGGCGCCGTGGTGGGCAGGCCGGCGGCCGCCACCAGCGCCTTCACGCGCGCCACCGTGGCCGCGTCGACGAAGCCGAGGCGGTGCGACAGGTCGGCCGCCATCGCCATGCCGCAGCCGACCGCTTCGCCGTGCAGCCAGTGGCCGTAGCC
>JBAQKU010000067.1:0-10462 GCA_049301315.1 Telluria sp. | reverse complement strand
CGCGTGAAGGTCCAGTTCCACTGGGACCGGGTGGGAAAATACGACGAACAGAGCTCGCCCTGGATCAGGGTGATGACGCCTGCGGCCGGGCACCAATTCGGAACCATCCGCTTGCCACGTGTGAAAGAGGAAGTCGTCATTCAGTTCCTCGACGGGAATATCGATCACCCGATCATCATCGGCGCGGTCTACAACCAGGACCACATGCCACCGTGGAAACTGCCCGAACAAAAGGCGCTGGCCGGGGCCCGCAGCCGCGAGCTTGCCGCTGGTGCGGGCCGCAGCAATCATCTGGTGCTGGACGACACCAATGGCAAGATCCAGGCGCAGCTCAGGAGCGACCATCAGCACAGCCAGCTCTCGCTCGGCCATATCAGCCGCATCGAAGACACGAACGGGCGCAAGGATGAGCGCGGCGAAGGCTGGGAACTGGCGACCGATGCCTGGGGTGTGGCGCGCGCAGGCCAAGGCATGCTGCTTACCACCGAAGCGCGGCCGAATGCGGCATCGCACATCAAGAGCATGGACGAGACCATACAACGGCTCGCCGCGGCGCACGATCAGCACAAGGCGCAGGCCGCCGTGGCGCTCGACCACGATGCACAGGAAAGCGGTCAGCAGCTCGACGTGGCCGATGTCGTCAAGACGCAGAACGATGCGATCAAGGGCGCAGGTGGTGCCAACGGCGGCTTTCCCGAGCTGTCCGCGCCGCATCTGGTGCTCGCCAGTCCCGCAGGGATTGAAACGACGACGGCGCAATCGACGCATATCGCCAGTGCGGAGCACACGGCGCTGACGAGCGGCAGGAATCTCTCGATTGCCGCCGGCGACAGCCTGTTTGCCAGCGTGCGTAAAACCTTCCGGCTCTTCGTGCACAAGGCCGGCATGAAGCTCGTTGCCGCGGCGGGCAAGGTGAGCATCCAGGCGCAGGACGACGAAATTGAAGTCATCGCCAGGAAAGTGCTTGCGATGGTGAGCGAAACGGACTGGGTCGAACTCAAGGGAAAGAAAGGCGTTCGCCTGCACGGCTCAGACAGCATGCTGGAAATCAGTGACAAGGTCCAGTTCTTCACATCGTCGCCGGTCCTGTTCCATGGAAACCTGGAGACCCAGGCGCCGCAAAGCATTTCGCAGTTCTATAACGAAAGGCCGGTCAGCACCTATGACCAGGAAGTCAGATTCCTCCAGGTGGGCAACAAGCCAGTCCCGGATATCGCATACGAATTGATTCGGGAAGATGGCAACGTTGTAAGCGCAAAGACTGGCGCCAGCGGCACCACCGAGGTACAAAAAGCGCCAAGCATGGACAAATATACCGTTCGTTACAAGGGGGAACTTCCATGAGCGGGGCGAATACCGATCTTAACGAGCACGGCAATCATCAAGGCGAGTTCTCGCAAGGTGTCGGCGGCTGGGCCGAATATACGGTCTACATGACCAAGACCGAAGACACGGTCAGGCATGACGTGACGGTGCCGCCTGGGAAAGTAATTCCCGTCATTTTTCTGCCCGGTGTCATGGGAAGCAACCTGCGCATGAGCAAGAAGCGACAAAAGGAATTGGACCGGCCTGACAACCGATCCTGGCGGCCTGACGACATGATGGGGGCGTCGAATCAAATAGATATTGTGCGCGGAAAAGGCCTTGGCGGATGGTTCAAAAACGCTACGCCAAAACAGCGTCAGCTCATTTTCGATCAGAACGAAACCGAAGTGGAGTATTACCACTACACCGAAAGCAACGGCCGCTTTGATCCGGAAGGTAAAGAAACGCTAGCAGCCGATGCGCGCCATAAGAACGTTCCCGACAGCCTTAGTGCAATTCCACCATTATTAGGTCGCAATCCGTCATGGAATCCAGCCGAGGTTCGTAAAGTTCATCACGAAACCCCCGCCCAAATTGCACGCTGGCGCGGTTGGAGCGAAGTCCTCTTCGACGGCGCATACGGCAAGATGTTACAAAGAACCGAACAACTTCTGAACAATATCGTCAAGAAAGGGGAAATTAGCTTTGTTTGGCAATCTAAAAGGACTGACGACGGAAGGCCGGTGTACCCGGGGCTCACCGACACAAGTCTCTTTTGGCAAGGCCCTGAGGCCTTCGGTGGAACAGGGGATGTGATCACGCAAAACGAACTAAAAAAAATCGCGCAGTGCTGGTATCCGGTTCATGCGATGGGCTACAACTTCCTGCAAAGCAATGGAAAGTCCGCGCAGATTATTGCAGAGCGCATTCGCGGCATGGTCAAAGGGTATCAACACCGGGGCTTTAAGTGCGACGAAGTCATTATCGTTACACACAGCATGGGCGGACTGCTGGCACGGGCGCTGATCCATCCTAGCTACGGCAACCTGCTCAACGACACGAATGTCAAAGTGCTCGGCATCTATCACAACGTCATGCCAACGCTGGGAGCCGCCAGCGCATACAAGCGAATGCGCTTCGGTTTTCAGGAGAAAGTTGGATATGCGGCAGAAACCGAAGCTGAAGTACTCGCGATCGATGGAAAACATGCGACCGCTATCTTGGCCAACGCGCCAGCACCACTGGAGATGATGCCAGGCGCCACGTATGGGTCAGACTGGCTAAAGGTTGTCGACTCGTGCAACAGAGTCCTGATGAGTTGGCCGAAGAAGAAGGAGACCGCACTTGAACACATCTATTTGCAACCGGAAAAAGCATGGTGGCGCTTGCTAAATCCAATGTGGGTGAACCCTGGAGACGTTCCAGAGGTGTTGGGTGGCGGTATGAAAGGAGTTCAAAAGCGAATAGAAAGTGCGGCTGAATTTCTTCAATCAATCGACAAAACGTTTCACCCGAACACCTATGCCAGCTATTGCGCTTCGCCGGCTCGCAGGAGCTACGATGAAATCGTTTTCAAGATCGTTGCTGGAACGGGTAGCGGAATTGGCGATTCAGGGCGCCCGGGCCTCCCGTCACCGGAAACCTGGACGCTGATAAGTGACGATGCGAAGGGCAGGCTCATTGTTCAGGCCGGTTTTCAAAAGCTGACCCTGATGTTACAGCCAGCCAGCGCACCCGGTGACGAAACAGTGCCGGCCGATCGTTCCGCCAAGCATGTTGCGGGGACACTATTTACACACGGCGAGCGGAGCAAAGGGTATGAACATCAAGACAGCTATTCCGACAAGGAGGTGCTTGCCTCCCTGTTGTACTCGATCGTGCAAATTGCAAAAACAGCGAAGTGGACTTAGACATGCTACGGACTAAACATCAGACCCACCGCCATTTCCGAACGCCAATCCTATGCCTGGCTTTGTTGCAGGCTTGCACGCCAAGTTATTCATATAAGGAGAACGCCGTGCCCCAACCCGTCCAGCTTAGTTCCCGGCTACAGGCACTATTCGCGAAGACAAAACTGGTTTGTTTTGGCCGCTATGCGCTCGAGGTACCGCAGGAGGCACAACTGATCATGGGATTCATCGGCGTTCCTTCACCCGTTGATGTAAATAAAGGGGATATGGCAGCGATCAAAGTTCGGGTGGCGGCGGACATTGCGAAGATCAAGTGGGACGATGCCACCGCTGAAATTAAATACAACGGCAATGGTCCAGTTGAGGAAAGTTGGCAGATCCGATATTACACAGACAAATTTGCAAAAAAGTACGATTCTCTTTTTTTTCGGACATACGTTCAGAAGCGGGACCTTACGTTTGTCTATGGTGGCGCCATTCGTGACCGGAACGACAATGAAGAAAGCGCCGTCGCCAGACAGAAAACGCTTGCCAGCCACCTCCGCTTGCGTGACCCAGACGAAGTCCCTGACATACCCGGCTTTTGCATTGAGCATGGCTTCATTTACGAAAAGTCATACTCGGATCAGGAAACAGCAAGCGCTGGCATATACCTACCCAGCTTGCCGGACGTGACGTTCTCGATGAGCTCCAACAAGAACGCCTATGGCGATTACCCTCCCGCTGAATACGAATTAATGAGAGCGGAACTGTCGCTGCTGAATCGCATCGAAGGCGCAAAAAAAGCCCAGGGCATGCACTACCCCAACCGCACTCTCCTGCGCGAAGGCAAGCGCGATGTTCAGCACTGGCATGGAGAAGAATCGTTAATCAGGCGCGCCGATGGCGTACATGATTTTGAGTGGGCGTTGGTCGGTACACCACGAGATGTTGCAAACCCATCGGACTTCGGCGTCACCATGTTCACCAAAGTCGAACACAACACAGTCGGCGCCGCCAAATTCGCTTCCGTCAGCGACGACGAAGCGGTGGCGCTGTGGGACAAGCTGCTGTCCGGCCTGAAATTCCGTGTCAAGGTGCCGGGCGCGCCAGAAGGCTCGTACTTTATCGATCCGGACAAGCCATCCACGCCGGTTACCGGTCCCTAAGCGACTTACAAAACAAGGAGAAAACCATGAAACACGAGGGACGCGGCGTCATCCGCCTGGGCGACAAGACCAGCCACGGCGGTACCGTGATCGGAGCCTCATCGGGCACCACCGTGATGGGCCTGCCCGCCGCGCTGGCCGAAGACATGACTCAGTGCCCTCTGTGCAAGGGAACGTTCGCGATAAAGCCCGACGGCACCGGTGCCAAGCATGAAGGAAAAGCGTATGCATATAACAACGATGTGACCGCCTGCGGCGCATCCTTGATCACATCGCTGAATTGATTGCGCCTAGAAGAAACTCTCCGGTATCACCAGCACATCGCCCGGCCGCATCGGCGTATTGGCCGAAATGTCGCCATCGCGTATCAGGTCCTGCAGGCGCACGCCTACGTTCTGCTCGACGCCGTCGACGCTGCGGATGATGCGTGCCTTGTTGCCGGCGGCGAAGTCGGTGATGCCGCCGACGGCGATCAGCACGTCCATGAGCGACATGCCGTGCCGGTACGGCAACGCCTGCGGTCTGGCCGCTTGCCCGATCACGCGGATCTGCTGGCTGTACGGCCCGATGAAACTGGTCACGATCACCGTCACCACCGGCTGCTGTATGTATTTTTCCAACGTCTTCTCGATATCGCGCGCAAGCTCGGTCGCGGTCTTTCCGCTGGCCGGCAAATCCTCCACCAGGGGCGTGGTGATCTTGCCGTCGGGCCGCACCGGCACCGTGGTCGATACCTCCGGATTGCGCCACACGTTGATGTTGATGTTGTCGCCAGGCCCGATCAGGTAGTCGCCCGGCGTGAACGCCTGCGCTGGTGCTGCCTGCAAGGAGCGCTTGGCGGCGCACCCGCTCACGGCCGCGCACAGTGTCAGCACGCCGGCAAGCAGCATCAGGCGCGCAATGGGAAGAGATTTCACGGATTATCCTTTCTCGTTAGAACGGCCATCGACTGCCCCTCGCTCATCATTGAGAAAAAGGCTCAGGCGTCTTTTGATATGAATCAACGGCAAGGTAGGTAGCGGAATTTGGCCGTTTTCTCGGCCATATAATCAGACCCTGTAGCGGAGCCAGCCGTGGCGTTCCACCACTGCACGACTTTAGGAGACCGACACAAATGGAGGACTTAATCAGTCAGTTGCTGTCGAGCCTGAAGGGTATTTGGAAATACCGCTGGTATGCGGTTGCCGTCATGTGGTCGGTGTCCATCATCGGCTGGGTCAAGGTGCTGACCTTGCCGGACGACTACCAGACCACGGCGCGCGTGTTCGTCGACACCCAGAGCATCCTCAAGCCGCTGCTGTCGGGCATGACCAGCATGCCCAACGTCGAGCAGCAAGTCTCCATCATGAGCCGCACCCTGCTCAGCCGTCCCAATGTCGAGCGCGTCATGCGCATGGTCGACCTGGACGTGCAGTCGACCAATGCGCGCGAGCATGAAACGCAGGTCGACGAGCTGATGTCGAAAATTAAGATCGGCGGCACCAATACCTACGACATCTACACCATCAGCTACAACAACAAGAGCCCGAAGCTGGTGCGCGACGTGGTGCAGTCGCTGCTGACCATCTTCGTCGAGGGCAGCTTCAAGGGCAAGAACGGCGATGCCCAGAAGGCGGTCCAGTTCATCGACGACCAGATCAAGAGCTACGAAGACCGCCTGATCGCGGCCGAGAACATGGTCAAGGAATTCAAGCTGCGTTATGCCGGCCTGTTGCCGCGCCAGGGCGTCGATTACGGCGCCCAGCTGGCGATGGCGTCGGACGCCCTGAACACGGCCCGGCTCGAGCTGCTCGAGGCCGAGCAGGCGCGCAAGGCGATCAACGACCAGATCAGCGGCGATGAGCCGGTGCTGAGCATCGAGCAGCGCCCCTCGGGCTTCGCCAGTCCCGAACTCGACGGGCGCATTTCCGCGCTCAACAAGAGCCTCGACGCGCTGCGCATGCAATACACCGAACGCCATCCCGACATCATTGCCGCGCGCCGCCTGGTGGCCCAGCTCGAGGCGCGCAAGGTCGAGGAAAGCAAGCTCAAGGCCAGCGACGGCGATCCGGGCAAGAACTACAGCCCGATGCTGCAGCAGCTCAAGGTGGCGCTCACCGAGGCCGACGCCAAGGTTGCCGCGTTCCGCGCCCGGGTCCAGGAATACACGGCGCGCCATGCGCGCCTGCTGGCGCAAAGCAATGCGGTGCCCGAGGTCGAGTCCCAGCTCGCCCAGCTCAACCGCGACTACCAGATCAACAAGGACAACTACGAAAAGCTGATCGGCCGGCGCGAGGCCGCCAAGCTCTCGGGCGACCTCAGGGCCACCACCGAAATGATGACCTTCAAGATCATCGACCCGCCCACCATGCCGGTGGCGCCGGTCGGCCCCAACCGCCCCCTGTTCTATACCGCCGTATTCATCGCCGCCCTGCTGGCCGGCCCGGCCGCCGCCTTGCTCATCAGCCAGGTGCGCCCGACCTTCCTGAGCCCGAGCTCGCTGCGCGAGATCACCGGCCTGCCCGTGCTGGGCACGGTATCGATGAACTGGACCGAGGCCGAGAAGATCAAGCGCCGGCGCGGCCAATACATGCTCGGCATGTCGCTCGCCGGCCTGTTCCTCCTGTACGGCGCCATGCTGGCGTCCGGACTGATCAAGACCTGACTCCCGAGGGGACAACGTGACTATTCCAGACATGCAGGCCGGCGTGGTAATGCCAGGCAGCGCTGCGGTTCCCGTCGTGGCCGAGGCCGAGGCGGACAACCGCCACTTCGTGGACATCAACCTGGCGCGCCTGCACCAGATGGGCATGGTGACCCAGGACGGCGGGCGCACCAGCGCGGCCGAGGATTTTCGCATCATCAAGCGCCCGCTGCTGCGCAATGCGTTCGGCGCGACCGGCGGCGCCATCAAGAACGCCAACCTGATCGTCGTCACCAGCGCCCTGCCGGGCGAGGGCAAGACCTACTGCGCCATCAACCTGGCCATGAGCATCGCCATGGAAAAGGACCACACCGTGCTGCTGGTGGACGCCGACGTGGCGCGCCCCTCGGTGCTCAAGGTGCTCGGACTGGGCGCCACGCCCGGCCTGATGGACATCCTGCTGAGCGAGAAGCTCACGCTCTCTGACGTGATCCTGAAAACCAACATCGACACCCTGAGCATCCTGCCGGCCGGACGCAACAACAAGCACGCGACCGAGCTGCTGGCCAGCCAGACCATGAGTTCCCTGCTGGCCGAGATCGCCAGCCGCTACCCGGACCGCATCGTCATCTTCGATTCGCCGCCGCTGCTGCTGACCACCGAGGCGAATGTGCTGGCGGCCCAGATGGGCCAGGTCGTGATGGTGGTCGAGTCCGAAACAACCAGCCAGCACGCGGTCAAGGAGGCGCTGCGCCGGCTCGACAACTGCCCGCACATCAACCTGATCTGCAATAAAACGCGTGCCTTCCCAGGCGGCGATTACTATGGCTATTACGACTAGGCACAGGCGCGCGCGGGTGCTGAGCGTGCTCGCTGCGTCCCTGGCACTGGCCTCGCGCGCCGGCGCGGTCGAATGGAACGTCGTGCCCAGCGTGACCGGGCGCCTGAGCTACTCCGACAATATGCACCTGAGGCCGGCGGAAACGGCGCGCGGCGAGACCATTGCCGCGTTTGCGCCAGGCATCGCCGTGAGCGCCGTTTCGCACCGCTTCAAGCTGAATGCGGCCTACACCTTGCAGGCGATCGGATACAGCGGCGGCGACGAAAAACTCACCCACAACCTGGTGGCCGGCGCCAACGCCATCCTGGTCGAGGACTGGCTGTTCGCCGGCGCGCGCGCCAGCATCAGCCGGCTCGCGATCTCGCCGTTCGGCCCCCAGATCGTCGACCCGGCCCAGCGTACCGGCAACGACAGCACCGTCAAGACGGCCTCCTTCAGCCCGACCCTGCGCCACCGTTTCCCCGGCGTGTGCACGGCCGAAATGCGTTTTTCCCACGAGAACGTGAGTTCGGGCAACGACTTGCTGAGCACGCGTTCGGACAGCGCCGCGCTCAAGCTCGGCAGCGACACGACCCATGGCTGGGGCTGGGATGTCCAGTACGAGCGCAGGCGCCTGGACGACGCCAGCCTGGTGCCGGTGCACCTGACCACCACCTCGGGCAGCGTGCGCTATGCGCTCTCGCCGCGCCTGACGCTGTCGGCCCGCGCCGGCTACGAGGACAATGACTACCGCTCGATCGCAGGGCCGGCCCAGGGCAGTTTCTGGAGCACCGGCGTGTACTGGAACCCGTCCCCGCGCACCAGCTTCAACGCCAGCTTCGGACGCCGTTATTTCGGCAATACCTATGGCCTCGACCTGAGCCACCGGGCCCACCGCAGCGTCTGGCGCCTGTCCTACAGCGAAAACATCACCAGCACGCACGGGCAATTCCTCGCGCTCGGACCGGCCGACACGGCTGCGGTGCTTCACCAGTTGTGGGCCACCAGCGTGCCCGACGCGCGCCTGCGCCAACGGCAGATCGACCTGTTCCTCGGCCTGGTCGCGGCGCTCGGGCGCGGCGGCATCAACTATTTCAGCCACCGCTACTATCTGCAAAAGATGCTGGTCGCCTCGCTCGCCGTGGGCGGCAGCCGCAGCACCTTCGTGGTCAACCTGAGCGGCGATTCGCGCACCGCGCAAACTTCCAGCATCGTCGACAGCACGCTGCTTGGCGCGGCCGAGGCCACGCTGTTCGACCGCACCCGCCAGCGCGGCGCGGACGCGCTCTGGAACATGCGCCTGAACTCGCGCTTCAACCTGAACGCGGCAGCGTCCAGGAACCGGGTCACCTCGCTCTCGACCGGGCGCACCGACACCAATACCATCGTGCGCCTCGGCTTGACGCGCCAGTTCCAGCGCAAGCTCAGCGGTGCGCTTGAGCTGCGCCGGGTCCAGCATGGCAGCACCAGCGGCGGCGCCTACCGTGAAAACGCGATCACCGCTTCCTTGAGCCTGCAGCTGTGAGGGAGAACCGATGAAGCCTCCAATACCCGCCCATATCGTCTGCGTGGTCGCCGCACGCCCGAACCTGATGAAGATGGCGCCCATCATGGAGGCGCTCGCGCGCTTGCGGCCGCCACCGGCACTGACGCTGGTGCACACAGGCCAGCACTACGACGCGGCCATGAACGAGCAGTACTTCGGCGCGCTCGGCCTGCCGCGGCCCGACCTCAATCTCGAAGTGGGCTCCGGCAGCCACGCCAGCCAGACCGCCCACGTCATGCTGCGCTTCGAGGCGGTGCTGCAGGCGCGCCGCCCGAGCGCGGTGCTGGTGGTGGGCGACGTCAATTCGACCCTGGCGTGCGCCCTGGTGGCGGCCAAGGAAAACGTACCGGTCATCCACGTCGAGGCCGGCTTGCGCAGTTTCGACCGCAGCATGCCCGAAGAGATCAACCGGATCCTGACCGACCAGTTGTCGGCGCTGCTGTTTACCAGCGAGCCGGTGGCGCGCACCCAGCTGCTCAGCGAAGGCATCGACCCGGAGCGCATTCATTTTGCCGGCAACGTGATGATCGACACCCTGCAGCGGCAGCTGCCGCAGGCCGTGCCGCCGGCCGAACTGCTGCGCGCGGCCGGGCGCCCCAACTTCCTGCGCGGCCAGAGCGGCTATGGGGTGCTCACCCTGCACCGCGCCTCCAACGTCGACCATGCCCCCACCCTGCGCCATCTGATGGCGGCCCTGGAACGGGTCAGCTGCCGCCTGCCGCTGATCTTCCCGGTCCATCCGCGCACCCGCGCCATGCTCGCGCAGCTCGGCATCGGCCAGGACGACGTGCCCTCCATCCTCATGCTTGCCCCGCAGGGCTACCTTGAAATGCTTGGCCTGCTCAAGCACGCGCGCCTGGTGCTGACCGACTCGGGCGGGGTGCAGGAGGAAAGCACGGCGCTCGGGGTGCCCTGCATTACGCTGCGCGAGAACACGGAACGCCCGATCACGGTCACCGAGGGCAGCAACATCATCGCCGGCCTCGATCCCGACCGGATCGTCGCCTTGTGCATGGACACCCTCGAGCACGGCGGCAAGCGCGGCGCGGTTCCGGCCATGTGGGACGGCCACGCCGCCGAGCGCGTGGCGGCGGTGGTGCAGCGCTGGCT
>JBAQKU010000066.1:0-5760 GCA_049301315.1 Telluria sp. | reverse complement strand
ATGCAGCTCGAGCTCAAGGCAGAACCCGAAAACAAGGCCGTCGGCGCGCCGCTCGCGATGTCGGCCGCCCCGTTCAACCCCGCCACTGACGCGGCCGGCGCATGGTCTGGTTCCGGCAACAAGATCTGGACCCGCGGCTGGCAAAAGGGCCGCATCGTGTGGCTCGGGGTGGGCGACTGGCACCGCTATGCGATCAGCGAGCCGCAGGCGCTCGCCTTGTGGTGGCAGGGCGTGCTCGACCAGGCGGGCGTGCGCCGCACGGCCGACGTGCTGTGGCAGGAGCCGGACGAGATGCCGTTGCCGGAACAGCGGCTCGAGGTGTGCGCGCAAGGCGTGCGCGGAAACGTGACGTTCCCGGACCTGAAACAGAACCTCGCGTGGCAGCGCAGGCCGGACAAGGCCGATGCATCGTGCGTGGCGGTGTGGCCGCGCAGCGCGGGATGGCTGAAGATGCAGGCGCAGGGCGAAAAGGCCCAGGCCGGCGAAGTGTATGTGTTCGCAAAAAACGATTGGCCGATGTGGCAGCGCGCGCAGCGGCGCGACGCGACCGCGCGTTACGCGGCGCGCACCCCGGCCGTGGCGCAGAAGGGCTTGGCGCCACTGCCGGCATGGCCGTTCGCGCTGCTCTTTACGCTTGCCATGCTCTCACTTTGGTGGCGCGAGCGCCGCTAGGCGCCCGGCTTTGGGTGAAACAGCTGGCGGCGCTCGTGCATGAAGCAGCGGACGCCGCCGGTACTAACTAAGACAATTAAAACGCCAGGTCAAAGCGCGCGTACATCTGGCGCCCGTTGATGCCGATCGGGCAGGTTTCCCAGCAATGCGTGAAGCCCAGTTGCGGGAACGGGAACGCTTTCGTCTTGTCCCATTCGGTCGGGTAGGTGTCGAAGATGTTGCTTGCGCCGACCGACAGGCTCATACGCTTGTTGAACGAATAGCGCACCGACATGTCGACCAGCCACTTCGCTTCCCAGGTCTGGATGAACGGGGCCGTGAAGCCCTGGCCCTGCACCGCGCCGTAGTAGTTGGCGCGCGTGTTCAGGTTCCACGGGCCGGTCGTATAGTCGGCCGCGATCACGTGATGCTGGCGCGGCTGGCCGCGTTCGATCAGCGTCACTTGCGCGTCGTCGAACAGCTGGGTGCCGCTCAGTACCGGCGATTGCGAGTCACGCGCGGTGACGGTGGTCTTGTTGAAACCGAGCTGGCCGGACATCACGAGGGTCGAACCGGTCCACCGGGTGGTGTGCTCGGCCACGATATCGAGACCCTTGGTGGTGGTGGCGATGGCGTTGGTGAAGAACTGGGCCTGGCCGACCTTGAGCGGATCGAGGATGGCCTTGATCGGGCACGCGGCAGCAGTCGCGCACGGACCGGATTCGGGAGCGATATTGCTCGAGAAAACGATGCGGTCGTCGATGTCGGTCCGGTACAAGTCGCCCGTGATCGAGAAGTTCTTCGCCGGGCGCAGGATCATGCCGATGCTGGCGCTCTTGGAGGTCTCTTCCTTGAGCGGGGCGATGCCGAAGGCGCGCGTCACGGCGCTGCCTTCGCGCGCGGTCAGCGTTTCGGTCAGTACGCCGGCCGAGTTCAGGTTGGTCGAGACCGAACTGTAGAACTTCTGCTGGACGCCCGGTGCGCGAAAGCCGGTCGACATGCTGCCGCGGAAACCGACTTCGCGCGACGGGTCGTAGCGCATGCTCAGTTTTCCGGTGGTGGTGTTGCCGAAGTCAGAATACTTCTCGAAACGCAGCGCGCCGGCCACCAGCAGCTTGTCGGTCACGTTGTGCTCCGCGTCGAGATAGAGCGCGATGTTGTGGCGCCCTTCGTCGACCGCGGTGGCCGGCGTGTAGCCCGGGAAGCCTTGGGCGCCGGAGGCCGCGATGCCGCCGGTCTGGTCGAAGATCTTGATCGCCGGGTTGTTGGTGCGGCCATACTGGTACGACACCGGCTCGCCCGCTTCGATCGCGTAGTTGTCGGTGCGGTACTCGAAGCCGGTGGCCAGGAACACCTTCTTGCCGCCCAGGTCCAGCGGCCCCTTGATGTCGGCGTTGAAGGTGGTCTGGTCGAATTTGAGCTTGCCGGTGTCCGCTTCCAGCGGCGATTGGGCGTAGATGCCCCCGCCCGGTTTCGGCTCGTACCAGTAGCTCACGTTGATCGAATTGCGCTCATGGAAACCGAGTTCGCTGCGGCCGTGGGTCAGGCTCATGTCGAACTTCCAGTCGCGCGCCAGGTCGCGCCGGTAGCCCACGGCAAACGAAGCGTCCTTCACCGTGGTCAGGATGTTCGGCAGGAAGCCGTTCGGGTATACCGCAGGCACGGTGCGCCCGTCGCCGGCCGAACGGAAGAAGCCAGCCGAGTCGCCGGTGCGCTTGGAGATGCCGCCGAAGGCATACAGCTCGCTGTCCTTGTCCATCGGAACGGCGGCGTTCCACCACAGGTAGGCGTCCTTGGCCAGGCTGTCGCCGATGCGCTGGGTCACGCGCGGCGGGTTGACGCGCAAGGTGTCGACGCCGGCGCGGTTGGTTTCGCCGCGGCGGCGCGCTTCCACCGACAGGTTCAGATAACCGCCGTCGCCGATCACGAAGCCCTTGTTGGCGCTGCCGGAAATGAGGTCGCCGTCGCCTTCGGAGGTGGTGCCCACGGTGGTGCTCAGCTGGGTCTCGTTGGTCTGGCTCTTGAGCACGATGTTGATCACGCCGGCGATCGCGTCGGAACCGTACTGTGCGGCGGCGCCGTCGCGCAGCACCTCGATGTGGTGGATTGCCGACATCGGAATCGCATTGATGTCGGTGCCGGCCGAGCCGCGGCCGATGGTTTGCTGCACGTTCACCAGCGCCTGCTGGTGGCGGCGCTTGCCGTTGACCAGCACCAGCAACTGGTCCGGTCCCAGACCGCGCAATGTGCCAGGGCGGATGATGTCGGTGCCGTCGCTGATGAAGGTGGACGAGAAGTTAAAGGAAGGGTCGAGCGTCTGCAGCAGCTTGCCCAGCTCGAGCGGACCGGCGCTCTGCATGTCCTTGATGTTGATCAGGCCGACCGGCGCCACAGTGTCGAGCGCGGTCTTTGCGGTGGAGCGCGAGCCGAGCACCACCACCGACTGTGGCTCGTCGGCGGCCTTGGCGCCAGTGGCCGCCGGCTGCTGGGCGTAGGCGTGGTTGAGCGCCATCAGCAGGGCGGAGGCCAGCAGGGTCTGGTTCAAATTTGTTTTTCGGGCAGATTTCTTCATCAAGGGGTCTCTCTTCGTCTATTATTTTCGTTATCCAGGCGCACAGGATCGCTGGCACCACGCTCACTGGCGTGCCCCATGTTGGCGCCTCTCCCAGCGTGCGAAGATAGTACAGAGGGTATATGCAGGAGGCAATTGTGAGTGACCGAGAAGCGCTCACGACTGTTGTATTTACGTCCAGCCGGAGCAATATTGTGTGCTGGGAAGCACAAGATAGGCTAAGCTGAAACAGACTGCAGAAAGAGCGTGCGCGAGTCAGCCTTGGTGGTCCTGCATCCAGGACTTGAGTCCGGTGACCCAGCCCTTGGCGGGCAGGTTCAGGCGGCTCTTGATGGCGGCGGCGCGCTCGTACAACACGCTGAAATCGATTTGCGGCGAGCGCTTGAAGGCGATCGCAACGATGTTAGCGTCGTGCACCTCAGGCATCCACACCACCGCGTCGAACACCATCTCCATGGTTTGCAGGTTCTTCTCGTAGTTGGCGAAGTCGCCGAACACATTGATGGTCATCACGCCGTCCGCGCTCAGGCAGTCGAAGCAGCCCTGGTAGAACTCGGCCGTATCGAGCGCCGGGCCGCGCGCGTCTTCGTCGTACAGGTCGACCTGCAGCACGTCGACGCTGTTGTGGTTGGCGCGCTCGAGCACGAAGTCGAGTGCGTTCATTTCGCGCACGTCGAGCCGCTCGTCATTGGCCGGCAAGGCGAACAGCGCGCGGCACACCGCGATCACGTTCGGGTTCAGTTCGATGGCGGTGACGCGCGCCTGCGGAAAGCGGCGGTAGCAGAACTTGGTGAGCGCGGCGGCGCCCAGCCCCAGTTGCACGATGTGTTTCGGGTTCTCGCAAAACAGCATCCACATCATCATCATGCGCACGTATTCGAGTTCGATCAGGTCGGGCTTGCCGATGCGCATTGCGCCCTGTACCCATGAGGTGCCAAGGTGCAGGAAGCGCACCCCGCGAAATTCGGTGATGGTGGCCGGTGGATGACCGGGCTGCTCGAAGCGGCCGGCGGGGAACGATGAGAGTGTGGACATGATGCGAATGCGATAGCTGCGAAAGCCGATCTTACCAGTCCGTCGTCCCCGGCGCGCGGAAAGTGCCGGCACGACTGCGCCCTACGGCGCTGTCTGCGGCAGCAGCAGCGCCACCGACAGGCCCCCGCCCTCGCGGTTGCACAGGGTGATGCGCCCGCCGTGCGCCTCGGCGATTTCGCGCGCCAGCGCCAGCCCCAGGCCGGTTCCGCTGCGCTTGGTGGAATAGAAGGGCACCAGCGCGTTGGCCAGCACCGCCTCGTTCATGCCGGGACCGCGGTCCATCACTTCGATGCGCAGCATGCCCGAGGCGCTCTTGACGTGCAGCGCCACCTGTTCGGGCGCGGAGCCCGATTCGTGCGCGTTCTTGAGCAGATTCAGAAGGGCCTGCTCGAGCTGGGCCGGATCGAACCGCGCCGCGTCGGCCGGCAGCGCGCCGGCCAGCGTGAACCTCACTTGCGAAGCCAGCTGCGCCACCAGGGGGTGCCATGGACACGCTTCCAGGCGCGGCGTCGGCAGCTTGGCAAAGCGCGCATAGCCGAGGATGAAGCGTTCCAGGTGACGCGTGCGGTCCTCGATGGTGGCGAGGATCTGCGGCAGCCGTTCGGTCTGGCCGCGCCGCACCAGTTCGGCGCCGGAGTGGGCCAGCGAGGCCAGCGGCGCGAGCGAGTTGTTCAGCTCATGGCTGATCACGCGGATCACCTTCTTCCAGGTCTGCACTTCCTGGCGCCGCAGTTCGAGCGTCAGCTGGCGCAACAGCAGCAGCTCGTGCTTGCGCCCGTTCAGGCTGAAGCTGCGGCGCGCCAGGTGGTACACCTCTTCCTCCTCGCTCTCGCCGGCCGTAAACAAGCCGTCGCCGCCGCGCCCGAGCGCTTCGCCCAGCGCCGCCGAGGCCTGCGCCACGATCTCGTCCAGCTGGTGGCCCTCCAGCCTGCGGCCCTGGTGCAGCAGCTGGCGCGCCGCCAGGTTGGCGAACACCACCGCGCCCCCATTCGCCACCAGCAGCATTGCCACCGGCGTGTTCTGCACCATCGTATCGAGCAGCAGTTCGCGCTGCACCAGGTCGAGGCGCTGTTCGCGCAGCACGTGGCCGAGCGCGTTGTGGGCGCGCACCAGGTCGGCCAGCTCGTCGTTGTGGGGCCAGTGCAGGCTGAACGAGAAATCGCCGTCCCGGTAGCTGGCGACCGTGCCTTCGAGCGCGCGAAACAGCGACAGCATCGGCTGGATCCGGGCCCGGATCGTGATGACCGAAACCGGCACCACGCATGCCATGCAGGCCGCGAACACCAGCACCGGATGGCCCGGGAAAAAATGATCGAGCGCGAGCGCCATGATGAGGCCCAGCGCGAGCAGGGTGCCGACCAGCGCCGACCAGCGCGTCACCAAGGACAGGCGCGCCCCCTTGGAACTGCTGTCGGGCCGGCCGCCGGGCGAAGGCGCGCTCATCAGGGCCGCGCGATCGCCAGCCGTTCCATGCGCCGGTACAGGGCCTGGCGCGACAGCCC
>JBAQKU010000065.1:0-22730 GCA_049301315.1 Telluria sp. | reverse complement strand
GCGCACCGAGCGTTTTAGGAAGCGATGTGCGCCGCGATCGCCAAAAAAAACAGAATGCAGGCGTCGCGTGAAGCGAACGCCGCCAATTCACTTCGGCCAAAATGCCTGAGTCCGACAAACTGCTAGGGGCGCCTCTTGCTCAGACCAGCGAATTACTTGCCTTCCTTGGCGTGGAACATTTCAGTAGCGACCTCCATGTTCCGTGGCAATTTTCATCACCTGCGCATAGGTCTCGTCGCGCGCCCAGTCACGCTGCAGTTCCTTAAGTAACCTGGATCAGAGTCGGGCGGTTAAACGAATGCAGCCTTGTTGGCTTGCACGTACGTACGCAGCTGCGTCAGCGGACGTCCCAGCAGACGCTCGCCATCGGGCGAGACGACGGCAGCCTGATTCGAGGCAAACACTTCAAATAGTTCCAGCATGCCCTTGGCTTGCCATTCAGGCCAGCCGGAACCGAGCAGGGAACCCAGTGTCGTCGCCTCGTCCGGTGAGACGTATTGGACCGCCTTGCCGGTGATGTCCGAAAACGCGTTGGCGAAATCTTTACCGGAAAGAAGCTCCGGCCCGGTGATCGCGTAAGCCTTGCCCTCGTGACCGCTGCTGCACAGGATGTTGGCGGCGATCTCGCCGATGTCGCCGACGTTCAGCGGCGCAAAGCTGCCGTCGCGGATGCCGAAATAGAAGGCGCCCTGCTTGATGCCATCGGCCCAGCCGGGCAGGTTTTCCTGGAAGAAAATGGTGCGCAGGTGGGTCCATGGCAGGCCCGACGCTTCCAGGTATTTTTCACCGAAACGGAACTGGCGACCAAACAAGATGGACTCGTATTCGGCTCCGAACACCGAGTAGAACAGCACATGCTTGACCGAGCCGGCGGCGACCGCCGCATCGATCGCATTCTTGGCTTGCTGTTCCCGGTTTTCGACATTGCCGATGATCAGAAATAGCTTGTCGACGCCCTTGAATGCAGTGGTCAGCGAGGCAGGCTGGTCAAGGTCAAGGATTGCCGTTTCAATGCCGGGGAACTTTGCCAGCAACTCCTTTGCCCTGGCTTCCGAGCGCACGCCGGCGCGAATGATGAAAGCGTCCTTGTGCTTGCGGGTCAGGGCGTCGAGGGTGGCGGTGCCGTTATTGCCGGCGGCGCCGATGATCAGTAAGGTGGGCTTGGTCATGATGGAAACTCCATTTCATTTAAAAGAAAGATTGCTTGGGTTAGGGAATGAAAAAGGCGGTAGAGAGATTCGCCGCTACCAATTGTTGAAAAAATCAGTAATTTGCTGCCGCACTCGGCATCTCGATCAGGATGAAATGGCCCCGTTCGTCGGCCAATGAAAAGCTCAGTTCGGCCGGACCGACGATCTCCAGCGCATCGCGCTTATGCAAGGTGGCCAGCCCTGCGATGTCGACCGCCCCTTCGATGTTGTTGATGTAGGCCTGCCGGCCGGCCTGCAGTGAAAACGATACCGTGGCATTCAGATCGGTCAGTTCGGAGACGTAGAGATTCACATCCTGGTTCAGATGCAGCGGCACCTGGCCGCTGTTGGTCGGGTTGCCGACGATCTGCAGCAGCCGGTTCAAGCGTTGTTCCGGCGTGAATTTGTGGTTTTCGTAACGCACTGGCAGGTCCCCGGCTGGCGGCAGGATCCAGATTTGCAGGAAGCGGCAGTTTTCGTTCTGCCGGTTCAGTTCCGAGTGCCAGACACCGCTGCCGGCGGTCACGGTCTGCACATGGCCGCGCTGCAGCGTGTCCTCGACATCGGTGGCGCTGTCCCAGTGGGTCAGTTGGCCGTCGACCACATAGCTGACAATTTCCATGTCGCGGTGTGGATGCTTGCCGAAGCCGTCGTGGGGGCGGACATCGTCGTCATTCAGCACGCGCAACGCGCCGAACTGGATATTGCCCGGGTTGTAATAGCCGGCGAACGAGAAATGAAAATAGGTGTCCGCCGGATGCTGTGCGCTGGCGGGCAGAAAGTGCAGGGCCTGGGCATCGATTTGTCGATATTGCAGGGACATGGTGCTTGCTCCTTAACTTGACTTGATGGACGTAGATTAAGTGTTTACAGTGGCGTAATAAAGATGACCTAACGCAAAACATACTTACGGAATATGGATCAATACGATTTGGTCGACCTGCGCAGCTTTGTAGCGGTGGTCGAGTGCGGCAGCTTCGTGCGGGCGGCAGAACAACTGGAAGTGAGCACCGCCGCCATTAGTCGGCGGATCGCCGGCCTGGAGCAGGCGCTGGGAACCCGGTTGATCAGCCGTACGACTCGGCGGCTCGACATCACCGAAGCCGGCCGCCTCTTCCATGCGGATGCACTCAATGTCTTTCAGTTGCTTGGGGAGGCCGAAGAGCGCGTGCGTGTCGGGCGCGAGAGTGTCGCCGGACTGTTGCGGGTGGCCGCTCCGCTCAGTTTCGGGATTGAGCAAGTCGCGCCGGTATTGCCAGGGTTTATGCGGCGCCATCCGGAGCTCAAGGTCCAGTTGCTGCTGGAAGACCGGTATACCGACCTGCAAGCCGAAGGGATCGATGTCGCCATCCGCATCGGCTCGTTGCGCGATTCGTCATTGGTCGCTACCCGCATCGGCACGATCGAGCGCTTGTTTTGTGCCGCCCCCGCCTATTTGGCAGAGAAAGGCGAGCCGCACAAGCCGGACGATTTGCGGCACCACTCTTGCCTGCATTACAGTCTGCTGAGCGTGCGGGAAGAGTGGGGCGTCCTGTTTGGCGAGAGTAGCGAGATGATCGAGATTCGGGGGCCGCTCTCGGCCAATAATGCCGAAGTCCTGAAGGAAGGTGCGATCCAGGGAATGGGGATCACTTTGTTGCCACGGTTCGTAGTGCAAGATGCGCTCACTGACGGTCGCTTGCGTCAAGTTTTGCCTGGCTTCAGCCCGGTCCCTTTCGGTCTCTTTGCTGTCAGGCCCTCGCGTCAATTTACGCCAGCCCGGTTGCGCCTGTTTATCGAGTTTTTGCGCGAGTCATTTGGTGAGGAAATGCTCTGAGCCAAGAACGCCCTTCCTGTTAGCAGTCGTTGCCGGCATCGTACGTCTGCTAGTGAGTTCTGTCCGCGAACTGCGCTTCCTAGCATTTGACCTTGCCCCGGTCTTGCAGGCCCTGTCGCTTGCGAGCCTGAACACCCTGGCAAAGCCATTCATGCACCACCGCGTCTATATGGACGCGATCATCCGCGGGATGAATAAGACAGTTCCGCCAATTACTGACGCAAAAAGTGTCGCTCGGGGCTGCATCGTGGCAAAATACTACGAACTGTTTTGGTACCAGTTGCTCAGCCGGGTGAGCCTGGACACTGGACTTTGGCTCGTCCGCATCACGCATCGAACGCGGTCTGAAGCATTGGCATTCACCGTCGAGACCGAGGACAAGGACGAGCCAAACGCGCAGATCATGACGCAGTTATTCAAATGGTTCGCGAACTGGTTCAGACCGTACCCTGACAACTGGCACTGCTGGGACAAGTACGGTGGTTACGAGGCTGACGAGCTGCTTCCCGTCGCAGACGCTAGCGAAACATTCACCGCGGGTACGCCAAACGCAGCCCATTAACGGGAAGACTATGAAATTACATATCATCAGCGTCGCCATGCTGCTCGCATCGGGTACCTTGATCGCCGGCCCGGTGCAAGCTGCGCCCGAATTGCCAGCCGATGCTGCACCAGGCGAACAAACGGTTGAGGTGTCCGGCGTGCGCGACCCGCAATGGAAGCCTTACCGTACGCTGCTACTGGGCTTCGACGCATTCGACAGCAACCGGGTGCTGGCGCCGGCGGCTGCACTGCGTTTCTCACTGCGGCCGCTGAACCCGTCTACAAGCATGGACGGCATCAATTTGCTCATCGCAGGCAGCACGCAATCGACGCCCGTGCCATTGGATCCAAATAACAGTTTTTCCCTGCCACGCAACCAAGCAGCGGCCGATGATGGCGCTGAATTGCTGATCAACCGCAAGAAAAACACGATGACCATACGGCCTGATATCCGAACTCCAGGACTGGCCGCTAACGTCCGTCGACTTGGCGACCTCCGGCTTGAATGTCACGTGCGCTGGGCTATCGAGAAGGATGAGCTCAGCTTTCTAAAGCGCAATGCGTTTCGCATGGTTGGCGGACCGTGCAATTCAGGGAAGGTTAAAACATTCTATATTGCAGATCGGCCGGTCAGCGCCGTGTGGCTTGCCTTCGATGGCCGCAAGGTACCGCTTGAGATAGCCGGCAGGGGCGCACTGTTCCGTCCGCCGCTTCATGACTCTGACTGGAGCGATGACGCTCTCGTCGTGCTAGAGTTTGCCGACGTGGCCTCCGTCCAAGGTACCGGTCGCCCTTTTGCTGCGGAGCATCGTGAGAGATGATTTCCGGCCGTGCCTCAGCCCTTTGTGCACTCCTAGTTCTGGCCACACCCGTGTCATTCGCCTCTGACGACATCATCCCACCTAAGTCAAACACTTTCGGTGTCAACGGTAAGGTCGACGGCTCTAGGATCGATGCCGCGCCGGTGTCGCTCTGGTTGTTGATTCCTTCCTGCTGAACTAAGTGGGTGTCCCTTAGGTAATTACCTCAACATTGTCAGCGCGACCCATGAAATCATCGCCGCCAGCGGCATGGTAGCCACCCAGGACAGCAGAACCTGAAGCAGCGTGTTCCGGTCCAGCGTGTCGGCGCTGGCGCCAACGCCCGCGATCGAACCGACCGATACATGTGTGGTGGACACTGGCAAACTGAGTTGGCTCGCCATGATGACCAATGCGGCGGTGATCAGGTTTGCGGCCACGCCCTGTGCATGATCCATGCGGTTGAGGCGCTGGCTCATCGTTTCAGCGACGCGCCTGGCCAGGAGCAAGCCACCCGCAGCCATCGCGACTGCGATCAGGAGCACGGAACTTTGAACCTTCACTACCTGCGCGGCAACCAGCAATGCCGCCAATTTTGGCGTGTCGTTCACGCCGCGCGCAAAGCAGATCAGGGCGGCCGATAAAACGTGCATCCGATCGAGTATGCGCGCAAGGGAAAAGCGCGCTGTCGGCGCCGTCAACTGGTCGCAGGCCGCGTTGTCGCCAAGGACCACTAGCGGTGCTGCAAGCGGCACGGCCGCGCTGGTGCCGCCAGTGGTGACCGGTCCTGGAACTGGCACCTGCACACACACGCAGTCTTTTTGTTCGGGGCGCAGCCGCAGTAATCGATACGCGCCCAGTCCCAGGATTGCCGCAGCGATGGGACTGAACAGCAAAGGCAGGAGGAAGGTGCTCCAAAGCCGGGCGAACTGGACTTCGGCCGGGCTGACGGCCAGTCCTGCGCCGAGCAGAGCGCCGATCAAGGCGTGGGTAGTCGAAATCGGCAGCCCTGCGCGCGTTGCAATGATCACCGTGAGGGCCGCCCCGGTCCCGCTGCTGAAGATGAACTGTGGCGTTTCGACGAGCGCCGCGGGCAGCAATCCTTTGCCCGAGAATTGCTGAACGAGGCCGTGCGCCAGCAACAGCGACAGCAGGCTGCCGGCAACGGTAGCGATCGTCGCCAGCAGCAGGGCCTGGCGATAGCTCAAGGTATCCGAACCCCAAACGGTGGCAAACCCTTTGAAATTGTCGTTTGCGCCATTGGCGAACGCCAGCAACAGTGCGGCACAGATCAGCAGATATTCCATGATTGTTCTCCGCGCCCAGGTCAGCAGCAGCCCGGGCCGTCGTTGCCGCGGTCCCTGTCAAAAGGCAGTTCCCCGCCGCAGCCGGCGAACAGTCCGTAGTGGCGGCTGAAGTCGCCGATGAAATCAAAATGTTCCCTAAAGCGGGTTTCGTTCAACATGCGCCAGCTGTTCCCGCATACCGGGAATACGCGTCCGGTCTCGATGTCGTGATGTTTGTCGAGCACGAAACGGTGCTCGTTTCCGGGAATGGTGCCGCGATACACCACGGCCTGTCCGTAGTCTTCGCACGCGCTCTCGAGCCCGTCAAGCTTGAAGAGCCGGTATGCCGCCGAAAAGAAGCGTATCGCACCGGCGCGCTGGGCCAGCTCGGGCTGGGTAATGAGCAGCGGCCTGTCCTCGACCAGTCGTGGGTCTGCGAAGCCGTGTCGCTGTGCCAGGCGCAGGAAGTCGTTCCAGTACAGGGCGCCGCCAAGGCATTCGCCGTACAGAACCGGGTCGTTGCGCACGGATGCGGGGACACGGCGGTCCGCATAGACGTCTGAAAAATAGAATTCGCCTCCGCTCTTTAACAAGCGATGCACGCCGCGTATGACGGCATCCTTGTCGGGCGACAGGTTGACGACGCAATTGGAGACGATCACATCGAAGCTGCCCGGTTCAAGACCGAGTTCGTCGAGCCGTTCAATATACCCATGCAAGAATCGCACATTGGCATAGCCGACGGCGTCGCTGTGGAACGCCTGATGGCGGGTGGCCACTGCCAGCTGCTCTTCTGTCATGTCCACGCCGATGACTTCACCGCCTGGTCCGACCAGTTGTGAAAGGGCATACACATCGCGGCCCGATCCGCAGCCGAGATCGAGGATGCGGCACCCTTCCAGCAGCGGTGGGCAGATCAGGCCGCACCCGTAATAGCGCGTCAGCACCTCGGGATGGATGCGCGCCAGCAGCGGCTTTAGCCACTTCGGCACCTGGCCGATATCGCAACAGGCGCTGGTTTTAAGGTCACCCGTGTTTTGCAGGGTCTGGCCGTAGTACTCTTGAACAATGTCATGCATGTTGCCTCCTATCGATTTCGATCATCTGTCTGGTTGCAGGAACTCAATGTCGCCATACCACGCGGTCGCACTTTCTCCTGTGTTGTCGGTATCCGTGGCGATGGCCACGGCGACGACGTCCGGTGCGTCTTCCCCGAATGCGGCGCGAAAGTCGGCTCGCAGGTCGCGCGTTTCCGTGACCCACTGTCCGGCCTGTGCAGCGCCGCTGCGCGTGACGATCATGCGTGCGCGGTCGGTGTACGTATTGGCTTGAATGGTGCCCACAGGCTGGCGGTTGTCCCACACGTAATTGAGGGCAGCAGTGGGGATTTTCTGGCCATACATCGCTTCTGCGAGCTGCAACTTCATGCGCGTGCCGAACGACAGTCGCCGTACCGGGTAATCGAACATCACATAAAGCCGCGCCGCGTAATCGTCCCCGCTTTGCTGCGTCATGTCCGCTTTGTTGACGGGCGCCGCGACCTTCCAGCGCCAGCGCAGCAGCGGGTAGCGCCGGACGTCGACCCGGACTGCGTGGATCAATCCCGACATCGATCCATCCGCCTGGGCCATGAGTACGGTCGCTCCGGCGTCGCGCGTGAGGCTGTAGCGCGTGTCCGCGGCCTTGGGCGCAGGCTTGAGCGCTTGCCAGCCAGTGACCGCTCCTCCTGGCGTCAGGTCCGAGAATGCCGGAACCTTGGGTGGCGCGGCACAAGCGTGCGCACCCGACAGCAGGCTAACGGCTGCGATCGTCATGGTCAATGCGCGCCTCATGTGAGCCACTCCGGCGGAATGTGGACCAGGTCTTCTGGCTCGTCGACGTCATGCACGGTCGCCAGCTCAAGGCTCGACATCGCGAGACGCCCGATGCGTTCGCGCGTTTGGGACATGACGCGCGAGGTGCTCCACGCAATGCCATCGAACAGCTGCGGGGCAGGGCGGGACAAGCCCACCAGCGCATAACCGCCGTCGCTTGCCGGTGCGAACACACTGGACTGCTTACTCAATGCGTGCGCCGCGGCATGCAGCATGCCCGCACACAGACCCGGCGCGTCGGTGCCGATCAGGATCGCGCGTGGGTGCCGTTCCAGGCTGCGAGCAAGCGCACGGTGCATGCGCTCGCCAAGGTCGCCTCCGCCTTGCCCGGTCAGGCTGACGCCGAACTGGCCGACCGCCCTTTGGAATTGCGGGTGCGCCGTATCCGGCGTGCAGCACAACTCGATCGGGCCGATGCCCGCCGCGGCGGCGCATGCGAGCGTATGGTCGAGCATCCTCGATGCCAGTAGCGCGGCCGCTGCGTTGCCAAGCACGCGCGCAAGGCGGGTCTTGGCGTAGCCGGGCAGCGGCGCCTTGGCGAAGATGATCAGTGCGCAGTCTTGTTTCATGGATGATAAGCCCGTGCGAGGATGTCAGCCGGTGTGCCGAGCCAGTAGCGCAGGCGCAGGCGCCACATCAGGAAAATGGTGCGCCATACCCCGTGTTTTTCCCAACGCCTGCCCGAGGTCGTGACGCATTCGCGCAGGCACAGCGGGGCGGAAACGGCCTTCAGCCGGCGCGATAGTTCGATGTCTTCCATCAAAGGCTGTGGGGGGAATGCTCCAACGGCGAAAAAACAATCGCGCCGGACAAAGATGGCCTGGTCACCGGTAGCGATCCCGGACAGGCGCGAACGCAGGTTCATCATGCGCGCGACCACGTCGAGCATCGCCGCTCGTCGCTCGATCGTCACATCGAAGCGGCCCCACGCGCGTTGCGTACGCGCCAACCCGGCCGCGATCAGTCCATCGGCGCCGCCTGGCAGCATCGTGTCGGCGTGCAGGAACAGCAGCACCTCGCCCCGTGCCGCAGCCGCGCCCATGTTCATCTGCTGCGCGCGTCCGCGCGCGCTGGCAAGCACCCGGTCGGCCAGTGCGTTGGCAACGGCCGTGCTGTCATCGGTACTGCCGCCGTCGACGACGATGATCTCGGCACCGCGCGCGCGCAGCGGCATCAGCAGGCGCAGCGTGCGTTCGATGCCGGCAGCTTCGTTCAGCATCGGCACGATCACGCTAAGCGGTGTCAATGGCATGTCGGCCTCTATCTCAAGCCGCCCGCCGCCAGCGATGAAAGCGAGCGGCCAACGCGAGCAGGCGTTGCGGCGCGTGCGCGCGCTTCCACTGTCCGGCGGCATATTTGTTCGCTTCGGACATGGTCGGATAAATATGGATGGTTCCGAGGATCTTGTTCAAGCCGAGGCCATGCTTCATCGCCAGCACGTATTCGGCAATCATGTCGCCGGCGTGCGCGCCGACGATCGCCACCCCGAGAATCTTGTCGGTGCCCGGCCTGGTGAGCACCTTCACGAAGCCCTGCGCGGCTTCATCGGTGATAGCGCGGTCGAGATCGCCGATGTCGTAGCGGGTCACTTCGAACTGAATGTCCTGGTCTGTCGCTTCGGACTCCGACAGGCCCACCCGCGCAGCTTCGGGAGCGGTAAATGTGCACCAGGGAATCACCGAATAATCGGCCTTGAAGCGTTTGAAGCCGCCAAACAGCGCGTTGACAGCGGCATACCAGGCCTGATGGGCGGCGGTGTGCGTGAACTGATAGGGGCCGGCGACGTCGCCGCATGCATAGATATTCGGATACAAGGTCTGCAAATAGGCATCGGTCTCGATGGTCTTTTGCGGCGTGACCGGAATGCCCAGCTCTTCGATGCCAAACCCGGCGGTCCGCGCGACCCGGCCTACCGCGCACAAGACGGCGTCGAATTCGAGCGCACGCTCGGCCCCCTCGTGGTTCACGATCAAGCGCTTTGAGTGCTCATCTTGTTCGACCCGCAGCGCGCGATGGCCGGTGAGGATCTGCACGCCGTCCGCTGCCATCGATGCGCTGACCATTGCCGCCACATCGGCGTCTTCGCGCGCCATCACGCGTGGCCCCATTTCGACCTGCGTCACCTGTGACCCGAGACGGGCGAACGCCTGCGCCAGTTCGCACCCGATCGGGCCGCCGCCCAGAACGATAAGCCGCTTGGGCAGTTGTTGAATTTTCCACAGCGTATCGGAGGTGTAAAAGCCGGCTTCACGCAAGCCCGGAATCGGCGGGACGATGGCCTGCGCACCGCTTGCGATGACAATGGCGCGCGTCGCGATCCGTTTGCCATCGATCTCCACTTCCCACGGCGAGACGATCTTGGCCTTGCCCAGTATTACGTCGACGCCCAGGCCGGCATAGCGTTCAACCGAATCATGGGGGGCGATGCTGTCGATGACGCGATGGACCCGCGCCATGACATCGGGAAAATCGAATGCCGGCTCCAGCTTGCCGATCCCGAGCGATTGCGCTTGCCGCGCCTGCTTGACGAAGCCCGCCGTGCGGATCAGCGCCTTGGAGGGGACGCAGCCGTAATTGAGGCAGTCGCCACCCATCTTGTGGCCTTCCGCCAGCGCTACCTTCGCCTTCACCGCCGCCGCGATGTAAGCGGTGACGAGGCCGGCCGCGCCGGCGCCGATCACGACCAGGTTGTAGTCGAAGCGGGCGGGCTTGGGCCATCGCCGGTAAACCTTGCGTGCCTTGATCGCGTCCAGGATCTTCCTGCCCGCCAGCGGGAGCATGCCGAGGATGGCAAACGAGGCCAGCAGGGCAGGCGACAAGATGCCGGACAGACTGTCGATCCGGGCAAGCTGGGTGCCGGCGTTCACATAGGCCAGCGTGCCAGCCAGCATGCCCGCTTGGCTCACCCAGTAAAAGGTGCGGGCACGTATAGCGGTCAATCCCATCAGCAGGTTGACCAGGAAGAAGGGAAACAGCGGAACCAGGCGCAGCGTGAATAAATAGAACGCGCCATCTTTTTCCACGCCCGCATCGATTGCATCGACTCTGCCGCGAAAGCGCGCGCGGACCCAGTCGCGCAGAAAATAGCGCGACGCGAGAAAGGCAAGGGTCGCCCCGAGCGTGGAAGCGAACGAGACGATCAAGGTTCCTGTCAGCAGTCCGAACAAGGCGCCGCCGGCCAGTGTCAGGATCGCCGCGCCAGGCAGCGACAAGGCCGCGACGACGAGGTAAAGGGCGAAATAGATCGCTATTGCCTGAAGCGGATGGGCTGCGTAATAGTCGGCGAACGACTGCTGGCGCGCCTTCACGAACTCGAGCGTGAAATACTGGCCCAGGTCGAAGGCGAAGTAGGCCGCAACTGTCGCCGCAAGCAGTGCCAGGGCGAGCATCTTGTTTTTATTCATGATCGATTCCCTCAGGTGCCCAGCGCGCCGCCGCAACTGCTGCCCTGGCCGGCCGTGCAGCCATAACAATGGTCGGCCACCCGCACGCCGTGTCCGGCAGGGTCGTGCCGCAACAGATCGCGCAGGTGCGGCCGACCCTGTTCGCGATCGGTGGTATCGCCAAGCGCCGCCAGCGGCAAGCCGAGCTGCTGATTGAAGTCGCAGTCCGACAGCCTGCCTTGCCAGTCGACGCTGATCAGGTCGCGGCACATGACGCCCCCAAGATTCTCCGGGCGGTGGTGATGTTTCAGAAGGTCCATATAGGCATGGAACTGGCCTTTCGAGACCAGCATCGAGCCAAAGCGCTGGATCGGCATGTTTGCCAGCGCAAACAAGGTGTTGAACTCGATTCCGAAATGCGCCATCAGCTCGCGCTTGTAGTCCGCTTGCAGCGCGTTCTGCTCCGGCGGCAGGACCGGGCCCTGGGGGTTATAGACGAGGTGAAGATGCAGACCCGACTCCGGCTTGCCGTAACCAAGCGCATTGAGCTTTTGCAGCGCGGCGATGCTCTTGTCGAAGGTGCCTTCGCCGCGTTGTGCATCAACCCGCTCCAGCGAATAACAAGGCAGGGAGGCAATCACCTCGACACCTTGGGCCGCGAGAAACTGCGCCAGCTCGTGCTGGCCTTCTTCAAACAGGATGGTCAGGTTGCAACGGTCGATGACCTTCACGCCCATCGCGCTGGCGCGCTCGACCAAAGGACGAAACTGCGCATGCAGTTCGGGGGCGCCGCCAGTCAGGTCGAGTACGCCGATCGAGCGCGCCTTCAGGACGGCCGGGATGAGTTCGATGGTTTCCTGGTCCATCATTTCGGTGCGGGTGGGGCCGGCGTTGACATGGCAGTGCACGCAGCTTTGATTGCAGCGATAACCCAGGTTCACTTGCAGCGTTGTCAGGGTGTTGCGACGAATGGCTGGAAACGTGCTTGCCTTGAGTAAGGGCAGGATAGGATGCATGCAGACCTCTATGATTTATCGGGCGAATGTTTCGCTTTATGTCACATAGTCGGATCGATGCTGCCATTTCTTACACTGCGGTTCCGCTCGGGCTGGTCGGTCACGCACTGTAAGAATACCTGCCCTTGCGCCGACAGACCACCTATGTTCAAGTTAAGCGGGGGTTCACGATGGACAAAGTTTCAATCGGACTGATCGGTGGGAGCGGGCTGTATCAAATGGAAGCGCTGGACGATGCGCGGGAAATCGACATCGTCACTCCGTATGGGCGGCCTTCCGACCCGATTGTCGTCGGCACGGTCGATGGCGTTCGCGTCGCGTTCCTGGCCCGCCATGGCCGCGGGCACCGGCTGATCCCGTCCGAGGTGCCGTACCGGGCCAATATCCATGCCATGAAACAGCTCGGGGTGCGCTATCTGATTTCGATGTCGGCCGTCGGCTCGCTGCGGGAAGACATCGCTCCGCTCGACATGGTCGTGCCGGATCAGTTCATCGACCTTACCCGCCGGCGCGAGGGGACATTCTTCGGCGCCGGCGCCGTCGCTCATGTATCGATGGCGCAGCCCGTGTGCAGCGCCGTGTCGGCCTTGCTCGCGCGGGCGGTCGAGCAGATCGCGCGCGAGCACCCCGTCACGCTGCACCGTGGCGGCACTTACGTCTGTATCGAAGGACCGCAGTTTTCGTCACAGGCGGAGTCGAACTGGTATCGCAGCATGGGAGCGAGCGTGATCGGGATGACGAACATGCCCGAAGCCAAACTGGCCAGGGAGGCGCAAATCGCATATGCGACGCTGGCGATGGCGACCGATTACGATTGCTGGCACCCGCGCGAGGCGCACGTCACGGCCGAGACGGCGATCGCCAACCTGATGAAAAATGCCGGCCGCGCCCAGTTGATTGCCGCCAGCGTGATCCGCATGATAAGCGACGAGCGACCTGCATCGCTCGCCCATGACGCGCTGGCAAGCGCCTTGGTGACCGCGCCATCGGCGATGGATGCCGACGTGCGTGCTCGTCTTGCGGCGATCCTCGACGGGCACTTGAATGTACGGCTGAAATAAGCGTGCGATACTAGACACGCTCGCCGGAATATCGCTTAGCGTGCGGCGCGCTTGCAGCATCATCCTTTGCTATGCGAAACCGCGGCCTTCAGGCCGGGGTATTCTCTGCGTTCCTGTCTTTCGGGCGCGGTCTCAACCGGGGTTGGAATCAGATGAGAATGAAAACGCAAATCGCCATCGTCGGCGCCGGCCCTGCCGGACTTCTTTTGTCGCACTTGCTCCATCTGAACGGGATTGAATCGGTCATTCTCGAATCGCGCACGCGCGCCGAGATCGAGTCGACGATACGCGCCGGCGTACTTGAGCAGGGAACGATGGATGTGCTGGGCGAGGCCGGGGTCGGTGCGCGCATGTTGAAGGAAGGGACACTGCATCACGGCATCGAGCTTGCGTTCGGCGGCAGGCGGCACCGCATCGACCTGACGGAACTGACCGGACGCGCCATTACCGTGTATGCGCAGCATGAGGTCATCAAGGACCTGGTGGCCGCGCGCCTGGCCGCACGCGGCGAGATTCGTTTCGAGGTACGCGATGTGAGCGTGCACGATGTCGAGAGCGACGCTCCCTCGGTAAGGTACACGAGCGGCGGCGAAACATACCGGCTCGAGGCGGACTTCGTGATTGGCGCCGACGGATTCCATGGCATTTCCCGTTCCAGCATGCCGGCCAGCGTGCGCTCCGATTACCAGCGCACCTATCCGTTCGGCTGGTTTGGCATCCTGGTCGAATCGGCGCCGTCCTCCGATGAACTGATCTACGCACAGCATGAGCGCGGATTTGCCCTCGTGAGCACGCGCTCGGCAACCGTGCAGCGCCTGTACTTCCAATGCGACCCGAAGGACGACGTGGATAATTGGTCGGACGACCGGATTTGGGCTGAACTGCATGCACGGGTGGAGACCAGCGACGGCTGGAAGCTCAAGGAAGGGAAGATCTTCCAGAAGAACATCATCGGCATGCGCAGCTTCGTGTCTGCGCCGATGCAGCATGGCCGCCTGTTCCTGGCCGGCGACGCCGCGCACATCGTGCCGCCCACAGGCGCGAAAGGCATGAACCTGGCGGTGGCCGACGTGCGCCTGCTGTCGCTCGCGTTCGAGCAGTTCTACCGCCGCGGCGGGCAGGAGCTGCTCGCCGCCTACACGCAGAGCGCACTGGCTCGGGTATGGCGTGCCGAACACTTCTCCTGGTGGATGACCAGCCTGTTGCACCGTTTCGACGACGCGACCCCGTTCCAGCAGCAACTGCAACGGGCCGAACTCGAGTACGTGGTCAGTTCGCGCGCGGCGGCGACGACGCTGGCGGAGAACTACGTGGGAATGCCTTTTTGAGGAGCGATATACTGCTTCTTTTTTCAGTGACGGGAATCGGACATGGCCATCAAGCTCGATCGCGACAACGAGGCGCGCCTGCTCGCATCGCTGCAACGCTTTTGCACGGAACACTTCGACGAGGGAATCGGCAGCCTGAAGGCGCGCCTGTTGCTCGACTTCTGCCTGCGTGAAATCGGTCCCTCGATCTATAACCAGGCGGTGCTCGATGCGCAAGAGGTGATGCAGCAAAAAATTGCCGAGATCGATACGCAGTGCTACGAACCCGAGTTCGCCTACTGGCAAAAGAAATAAGGACAAGCGGCGCGCACCGGCGGCGCGCGGGCAACATGCCAGAATTATTCAATTCTGGCCGACCACGTGACGCTCGCAAGAAACAGGTAGCCCGCGCCGTAGACGGTCTTGATGAATGCCTGGCTGCCGGCGTCCGGTTCAAGCTTGCGGCGCAGGCGCGAAATGCTCACGTCGATGCTGCGATCGGTGGAGGAAAGGTCGCGGCTGCCCAACAGCTGTTCGCGCTCCAGGATGCGGTTCGGGTTGTTGACAAATACCTTCAGCAAATTCGCTTCCGCTGTGCTGAGCACGCTGTGCTCGCCGTTCGGCGCATGCAGGGCGTTATTGCCGATATTGAAGCGCCAACCGCCAAATGCGGCGATCTGGCGCGGCGCGGCACCGAGCGTGCCATCGGGCAGGCTGTCGAGGCGGCGCAGGATGGTGCGCACGCGCGCCACCAGTTCCCTCGGCTCGAACGGTTTCAGCACATAGTCGTCGGCACCGAGTTCGAGCCCCATGACGCGGTCGCTGACGTAGGCGCGGCCGGTAACGATGAGAATGCCGCAGGCCGACCGGGCGCGCACGCGCTGCATCAGTTCAAGGCCGTCCATATCCGGCAGGCCAAGGTCGATGATGCACAGGTCGGGGGCGCACGAGGGCAGGGCGCCCAACAATTCCGCGCCGTTGCGGCACCAGTCGGTGCGGAAAGAAAAATCGCTGAGCACCTGGACGATGATGCGGGCAACGTCGGCATCGTCCTCGGCGAGGAGAATGTGTTTCTGCGCCTCCCTGGCGGCTGCTGGCTTGATCATCTTGTACCTGGCTCGGTGAGCAGCAGGGCGCGCGCCAGCTCCTGGCTGGTAAATGGCTTGGCGAGCACGAACAGGTCGGCTGGCCATTCGCCCTTCAGGCGCTCGCTGTAACCACTCATCAGCACCACCCGCACCTGCGGGTGGCCTGCTGCGATTTTTTGCCTCAGCCGGCGGCCGTCCAGTCCATCGGGCATGATGACGTCGCTTAGCACGATGGCGATATCGGGAATCTGCGCAATCATCTCCAGCGCCTGTTCCCCATGCTCGGCCTCGATCACGGGAAAACCCAGATCGATCAGCTGCTGGCGTACGATCGGGCGCACGAGCGGATCGTCTTCGACCAGCAAGACCAGTTCCGCGCCGTGGAGCAACACCACCTCGTCCTGCGTTTCATCGGGCGCTACCTCGGCCCCGTTGAGCGGCAATACCAGCGATACGGTGGTGCCCTCGTTGACACGGCTGCGCAAGGTCATGCCGCCGCCGGATTGCTTGAGCAGCCCGTGAGCCATGGACAGTCCCAGTCCGCTGCCCAGCCCCAGCCGCTTGGTGGTGAAGAAAGGTTCGTGCGCGCGCGCCAGTGTGGCCGCGTCCATGCCGCAACCGTTGTCGCTCACTTCGATCATGGCATAGAGGCCGGCTGGTACCTCGAAGGCGCCCGCCTCGGCGCACAGCTCGCTTGTCCTGGCGCGAATGTGCAGGCGTCCGCCGTTCGGCATCGCGTCGCGCGCGTTCAGCACGAAATTCAGGAGCGCGCTTTCAAGTTGCCCCGGGTCGACCAGGCATCGAATCGCCGCCTCGGGCAAATCGGTCGATACGGCAATCGATTCGGGCAGCGAGCGGCGCACCAATTTGCTCACTTCACCGATCAGCCGGACAATGTCGACCGACACCGGTTCGAGCGCCTGTTGCCGTGAGAACGTGAGCAGGCGTTTGATCAGCTGCACGCCGCGCCGCGCCGACTGCAGCGCCGGCTCGATGTATTCGTGCACCTCATCGGCGCCAACACGCCTTTCGCGCAATCCGACCAGCGTGCCGATGATGACGGTAAGCAGGTTGTTGAAATCATGGGCCAGGCCGCCCGTCAATTGGCCGATCGCCTCCATTTTCTGCGCCTGGACCAGGGCCGCCTGCATCTGCTTTTGCTGGGTTATCTCATGGGAAAGCACAAAAAAACCCAGGGTTTCATTCTCGGGTGTGATTTCCGGAACCATGGTGCTGCGGGCAAAGACGGTCTTGCCGTGGCGTTGCATCTGATACTCGTAGGTAAGCCGCTTGCCGCCAAGCGCCTGCCGGATATGCTCTTTCACCTGGTTGTACACCTCCATCCCGATCACATTAGGAACGCTGGTGCCGATCACCTGGTCGGCCGGGATATCGAACCAGTCCGAATATCCCTTGTTGGCGTACTGATAGGTTTCGTTTTTGTCGACGTAGCCGATCAGGGCCGGCATATTGTCGTTAATCAGGCGCAGCCGGGCCTCGCTGCGGCGCAGCGCGGCGGCGATCTGGACATTGTCGTCATTGGCGCGCGCCAGCTTGTCATTGGCGCTTTTCAGTTCGGCCGTACGGCGCAGGACGTGTGCTTCCAGTTCGCTGTTCTGGCGGCGCTCGGCGGTGATGTCGGTGTAGCGCGTGACGAAACCGCCAGATGACAGGGGCGTGGTGGACAGGCGCAGGATTTGCCCGTTCGGGCGTACTCGTTCGCAGCTATGGGGCGCCAGACTGGCGGCGGCCACCTGCTCGATGACCTGGCCGTCGATATCGCCGGGGCCGTATTCGCCCTGGTTCGCGCTGTATCTGACGAAGCTTTCGAGGGGAGCTCCGAGGTAAGCGATGTCATCGGGCAAGTCGAGAAGGCGTAAAAAAGCCTTGTTCCACCCCACCAGACAATGATCTGCGTCAAATACTGTTATTCCTTGATCGAGCAGGTCCAGTCCGGCCTGCAGCATACCGAAACGCTCACGTTCTTTATCCGCGATGTTCGTATTTTTCAATCAGCAACCCTGTTGCAGCTAGACCTGCGGGCAACATTTGCCCGCGGAGTGGCCCGGCGCCTTGGCGCCCGAGCAATTGTACGGTCAGCGGTAAGGTTTGGCTATTTTTTTGCTAAGAATAGATCGCTTGGAGGGCAGCTGTGCGTCCTGCTGCAATCATTCGTCATATTTCAGCAATAGTTCTGCAAGAGTCGATTGCTAATATCGCCGCCTGGCCGGCCTTCATCAACAACCAAGGAGACTTCATGCACAACGCTTCCCCGCTTCCCGTTACCGAAACCAAGATCGTCATGTGCGACCCGACCGCGCTCGGCGTATTCGGCCTGTCGATGGTCACCTTCGTGGCCGCTTCCGCGAAAATGGGCTGGACCACGGGGACCGCGTATCTGATTCCGTGGGCCTTGTTCCTCGGTTCGATCGCGCAAATCTGGGCGTCCAGTATCGATTTTAAGAAAAATAACTATTTCGGCGCCATCGTGCTGGGCGCCTACGGCCTGTTCTGGATCGCCGTTGCGATGCACTGGGCGACGAGCCTTGGCTGGCTTGGTGCGATCGGCGACAAGGCCGATCCAAAGCAGTTCGGGTTCGCCTGCATCGGCTATTTCATTTTCTCGCTGTTCATCATGGTTGCCGCGCTTGAAGCGAACAAGGTCTTCTTTGCGATCCTGGTACTGATCAATGTCCTGCTGCCGGCACTGGCTCTGAGCATTTTCGGGATCAATGCCCCTTTCTTCAGCATGGTGGCCGCCTATTCCGAACTGGGTATTTCGCTGCTTGGCTTCTACTGCGCCGGTGCGGTTTTCCTGAACAGCTATTTTGGCCGTACCTTGCTGCCGCTCGGGAAACCGTTTGGCCTGATCCGCAAGGGGCCGGCGCGCGCGGCCAACGACATTCACCTGGTCGAGCCGATCGCTGCCACTGCAAGGAAATAGGCTAGCTAGCCCATCTCAGCCACCACAGTAATTCATTTGAGAGAAGGAAATTGACCGTGCTGTCGACTATTGTGATCAACCCTGCCAGTCCCTACAGTGTGGGCCTGGAAAAGAATCCCGCCAATTTCGCCGCGCTATCGCCATTAAGCTTTCTGGCGAAAGCGGCTGCGGTCTATCCGGAGCGCATCGCATTGATCCACGGCGAGCGCCGCATCAGCTGGTCCGAAACGTATGCCCGTTGCCGGCGCCTGGCGAGCGCCCTGCGCCAGCGCGGCGTGAAGGCCGGCGACACCGTCGCGGTGATGGCGCCGAACATTCCGGCGACCTATGAAGCGAGCTTCGGCGTGCCGATGATCGGGGCGGTGTTAAACACGCTCAATATCCGGCTCGATGCAGAAGCGATCGCGTTCCAGCTAAAGCATGGCGAGGCGAAGGTATTGTTTACCGACCGCGAGTTCAGCGCCACCATCGCACAGGCGCTGGCGCTGCTTGAGCACCCGCCGCTGGTGATCGACATCGACGATGCGCTGTATGAGGGCGGGCAGCCGCTGGGCCAGATCGAATACGAGGCCTTGCTGCAGGAAGGCGATCCCGAATTTGCCTGGAGCCTGCCGGGCGACGAGTGGGATGCCATGACCCTCAACTACACCTCCGGCACCACGGGCAATCCGAAAGGCGTGGTTTACCACCATCGCGGCGCCTACCTGAACGCGCTGTCGAACATCGTTTCATGGGGCATGCCGCAGCATTCGGTGTACCTGTGGACGCTGCCCATGTTCCATTGCAACGGCTGGTGCTTCCCCTGGACCATGGCCGCCAATGCCGGCACCAACGTGTGCCTGCGGCGCGTCGACCCCGCGCTCATTTTCGATGCGATCCGTACCTATCGGGTCACCCACATGTGCGCCGCCCCGATCGTCTACAACATGCTGATCAACAGTGCGCCTGCACAGGGTGAAGGCATCGGCCACACCGTGTGCGGTTTCATCGCCGGTTCGGCTCCGCCCGCGTCGACCATCGAAGGGATGGAAAAGCTCGGCTTCGACATCACCCACGTCTATGGTTTGACCGAAACCTACGGGCCGGCCTCGGTGTGCGCCAAGCATGAGGCATGGAGCGAGCTGCCGCTGGCCGAACGCGCGCGCCTGAATGCGCGCCAGGGCGTGGCCAGTCCGATGCAAGATGCAATGGCGGTGCTCGAACCTGCCACCCTCAGGCCGGTGCCATGGGATGGCAGCACCATCGGTGAAATTATGTTCCGCGGCAATATCACCATGAAAGGCTACCTGAAGAATCCGCAGGCCACAGCCGAGGCATTCGCCGGCGGCTGGTTCCATACCGGCGACCTGGCGGTAGTCGATCCCGACGGTTACGTGCGCATCAAGGACCGTTCGAAGGACGTGATCATCTCCGGTGGCGAGAATATCTCGTCGATCGAGGTCGAGGATGTGTTGTACCGCCATCCGGCGGTGGAGGTTGCGGCGGTGGTGGCAAGGCTCGACCCGAAGTGGGGCGAGGTGCCGTGCGCGTTCATCCAGCTCAAGGAAGGCGCCAGCGCAACGGAAGACGACATCCGCACGTTCTGCCGCGAGCACCTGGCCCATTTCAAGGTGCCGAAATCGGTGGTATTCGGAACGGTCCCCCGTACCTCGACCGGGAAACTGCAGAAGTTTCGCCTGCGCGAGCAGATCGGGCAAGCCATCGCGGCGTGATGAATGGCGCGGCTGACGGCATGCCGCCGGCCGCGCGCCGCTTTTTTTTCAGGAGATCAATTTGAGCTATACCGCCCCACTGAGGGATATGCTGTTCGTGATGAACGAACTGGCAGCACTGCCCGCCATCGGCCAACTGCCCGGTTGCGAAGACGCGAGCGCCGACACCGTGGAAGCGGTGCTCGACGAGAACGCGAAGTTTTGCGGCTCCGTGGTCGCCCCCTTGAACCACGCGAGCGACAAGGAGCCAAGCTGGTTCCACGACGGCCAGGTGCATACCTCGAACGGCTTCAAGGATGCCTTCAAGGCCTTCGGCGAAGCTGGCTGGCAAGGCGTGCAGCATCCGGCCGGATTTGGCGGCCAGGGCCTGCCGAAACTGGTGGCTGCGCCGTGCACCGAGATGCTCAATTCGGCCAGCCTGTCGTTCGCGCTGTGCCCCTTGCTCACCGACGGCGCCATCGAGGCGCTCCTGACCGCCGGTTCCGACGCACAGAAGGCGCTCTACCTGGAACCGCTCATTTCCGGCAGGTGGACCGGCACCATGAACCTGACCGAGCCGCAGGCCGGCTCCGACCTGGCGGCCGTGCGAGCACGCGCGGTGCCGCAGGGCGACGGCAGCTACAAGGTGTTCGGCACCAAGATCTTCATCACCTACGGCGAGCATGACATGGCCGAGAATATCGTCCATCTGGTGCTGGCGCGCACCCCCGACGCGCCCGAAGGCGTGAAAGGGATCTCGCTGTTCGTGGTGCCGAAGTTCCTGCCCGGCGCCGACGGTTCGCCCGGCGCGCGCAACGATGTCCATTGCGTGTCGATCGAACACAAGCTCGGCATCAAGGCCAGCCCGACGGCGGTACTGCAGTTCGGCGACCATGGCGGTGCCATCGGGGCTCTCGTGGGTGAAGAGAACCGCGGCCTGGAATACATGTTCATCATGATGAATTCGGCCCGCTTCGCCGTCGGCATGCAGGGCGTTGCGGTCGCCGAGCGGGCCTATCAGAAGGCCGTGCGCTTTGCGCGCGAGCGCGTGCAGTCGCGCGATCTGGCCGGTTCAGCCGGGCCGGTTGCCATCATCCATCACCCGGACGTGCGCCGCATGCTGATGTCGATGCGGGCCCAGACCGAGGCCGCGCGCGCGCTCGCCTACGTCGGCGCAGCCGCATGCGACTTCGCGCACCACCACCCCGATGCCACCACCCGCACCAGCAGCCAGGCCTTCTACGAGTACCTGGTGCCGCTCATCAAGGGCTGGTCCACCGAACTGGCGCAGGACGTCACCTCCACCGGCATTCAGGTTCACGGCGGCATGGGCTACATCGAGGAAACGGGCGCCGCCCAGCTTTACCGCGATGCCAGGATACTGACCATTTATGAAGGCACCACCGCGATCCAGGCCAATGACCTGGTCGGGCGCAAGACCGTGCGCGACGGCGGCGCGACCGCGCGCACGATCATTGCACAGGTGCGTGCGACCGAAACGCAACTGATCGCCATGCGCGACGGCGCGCGGGGAGGCGATTTCAAGGCCATCCTGCGCCACCTGTCC
The DNA here is from genome assembly GCA_049301315.1 of Telluria sp. Classification (GTDB taxonomy): domain Bacteria; phylum Pseudomonadota; class Gammaproteobacteria; order Burkholderiales; family Burkholderiaceae_D; genus JBAQKU01. The sequence continues at coordinate 1,164 of JBAQKU010000065.1, read as the reverse complement.
TCAGGCAGCGCCGCGCTGGAAGAGGTGGTCGCTTACGTGCTCGAGAACATCAAGTCCGATACCAAGGGCGTGTTCTCGGGCAGCGTGTTGTACCTGAAGCTTGCCGGCATCGTGCTGGGCGGCTGGCAGATGGCGCGCGCGGCGCTGATCGCGGCGCAAAAACTCGACGCGGGCGACGGCGACGCCCGGTTCTACCAGGCCAAGATCGGTACCGCGCGCTTCTTCGCCGATCACGTCCTGTCGCAGGCAGCCGGCCTGCGCAGCGCGATCATCGAAGGCAGCGCCGGCGTGCTCGCACTGGACGAAGAGCAGTTCTGATCCCCGTGCCGGACATCAACGGTGTTGGTCGCGCCAGGGACTGCACGCCTTACACAAAAAATGAAAAATATCGTTGAAACTTGAGGCCTTTTCTGACTTCTAAAAATACTGCGCGAAGGTTTGCCCCGCGTTGGTTTTTTTGACCGGTCTCAACTTGAAACGGAGGGTGCCATGGCACGAATGATGACGTCTGATCGATATACCCAATCGTATCAGCAAGACAGAACCGACTGGAGCGCTGCCGTCTGGGCAGGGATTATCGCCGGGCTGGTGTTTCTGGTGGCGGAGATGCTACTGGTCATGATTTTCATGGGTGACAGCCCTTGGGCACCGCCGCGCATGATCGCGGCCATGATATTGGGAAAAAGCGTGTTGCCGCCGCCGGCCACATTCGATACCGGCATCGTCATGGCCGCGATGGTGGTCCATTTCATGCTGGCGATCGTGTACGGCCTGATAGCCGGCTGGATCGTCCATCGCCTCAACGGGGTGAGCGCCTTGCTGATCGGCGCAGTGTTCGGTCTGGCGCTCTATGTCATCAATTTCCACCTGATCGCTCCTGCGGCCTTTCCATGGTTTACGATGGCGCAGAACTGGGTCAGCGTACTCAGCCACCTCATTTACGGAGTGGTGCTGGGGGCGGCCTATGCGGCCCTGCGCAAGCATAAGCCGGCGATTGCGCAATGAAGCTGCGTAGATCGGCCATTGTGCCGGATTGGCGCGGCACCCCGGCGCGGCAGTAACGGTTTGCCGGCAGTAACAAAGCCCGTTAATTTTGCTCGGCGCAGAGCCTCTTTTTCAACCGAGCGGGTGCGTTAAATGGGGTCAGAGTTCTCGTCGCGGCAC
>JBAQKU010000064.1:0-10384 GCA_049301315.1 Telluria sp. | reverse complement strand
GCACGCCGTGGGCGATCCCATTCGGGTTCGAGGACTATGTGGCGCTGGTGGAGTGGACCGGCCATGCGGTGCATCCGACAAAGCGCGGATTCATCGGGCCGGATGAGCCGGCAATCCTGGCGCGCCTGGAGATCGATGGCGACGCGTTCATCAGCCTTTCGGCACACTTCCTGCTGGAGTTCGGCAGTGCCGTGGGCGCCCCGGCCAGGCTAATTGAATTGTGCGAGCGCCGGCAGACGAGATTTTTGCGCGGCATGCGCGCGGCCAGGCAGGTGTTTCGAGCGTGTGGGTAGCGGGCCGTCACTATTAGCGGAACCGGATGCAGCGCATCGACCACCGCCACGACTACGCCACCGACCAACGGGAAGCATGGACCAAGCCCGGCAATCATCTTGTCCGACTGAGTGCCGCCTAACAGCTCTAATTACTTACATCGCACCGAAGCGGATAGATTGTTTTCCGGCCTTTTCGTCTCGGTCGTGATGACGCATTTCGTACCGCCATCCCCCACCTTACGGGCCAGCTCAACCGCCCCGTAATCGCAAAATAGCCATCGCTCCTCACCCTTGACAAATCCGAAGGACTGCGTGGTCTTCGTGTCGCTGTCCGGCACAAGGTAGGTCTTCGTTTCCGGCGCGCCGCCCAGCATGCCCGCCCCCTTCAGGTGCATTTGTCCCGGCACCGTCGTCACCCACCCCGCTACCGGCTTATCTGGCTTGATAGAGCTTTCGGAAATCCGGGCGGGGCACTCTGCCGCCATATCCCCTGCAAACGCCGCAGTAGCGCCCGAGAAGGCTGCAAACACGATATAGGCAGGCAGGCGCATGATCACCGCGCAATCACGGCGAAAGCCAGAGGGTTACGGCTGGGCGTCGGCCAAGAGCCATCAGCGCGCTGGGCATGCTCACGCGGGACTTCCATGTGATGGTAGCGGACGGTGATGGAAGCGCGGTATTGATCGACCACCCAGAATCCGGCCCCGGCATGAGCCACGAAGATAGCGGCATGCTGCCCCGTGTTTGCATGCGGGAAGCGCCCATTGGTAAAAGTGGCTATAGCCGTACCTGGTGCAAGGTTCGCGGAGTCCTTCACCATCGCACCCGCCTTCCAAGTCTGGGTGCTGATGCCGATAAGGCCTGGTACAAGCTCTTTGATAATGTCCACGCACTCGCCATTGCCAAACAAAGCGTGCCGATCAAGTGCCCGCAGATCACCGAGGTATCGAAATGGCATGGCTGACTCCTTCGCTGTGGGCAAGAGTTCCATATTCCAATTGATGCCTGCCCGGAGCGTTGCGCTAAATCACGAAACTTGCTTCCCCAGGGGACACCCACTTAGTTTTTCCCACTTAGTTTTTAGTTTCCTCTAGTCCAATGAACCCCGTTTCCGCAAGGACTGGCCGGGCAGGCATCATTAATCTTGCCAAATTTTGCCAAGCCGACTAGTCTTAAGGCATGAGCACCATGAACATATTCCTACCCGACACGCTCAAGTCCTTCGTGGATGAGCAGGTCAATCAAGGCCGCTACGGCACGAGCAGCGAATACGTGCGTGAGCTGATCCGCAAGGATCGGGATCGCCTGCAACTGCGCGGCCTCCTGCTCGCTGGCGCGGCGTCTGCACCTGCTGCCCCGGCTGATCCAACCTACTTTGAAGGGCTGCGTGATCGGGTGCGCAAGTCCCACAGCTTCTCACGCAAGAATTAAGTGGGTGTCCCACAGCGTCTAGCGTCACAGCGTCTACAAGTTTCCCCTAGTCCAAAGAACCCCGACGATTCACATCGAGCACGAGTTTGTAGTCATGTTGGTTGTTGTAGCTGTTTAGCCATCGTTGCAATGGAGAGAAATCGGATGCTGCGCAACATGCGCATTTGCGAAGCACGAACAGCATCGGGGACGTCCGTTCGCGCTTCAAATTCCGCTTCCAGTTCAGCTGCTGCCGCTTCAATACCTCTGACCATTTTGTCGAATTCTCGATTGAAGCCGGTGGCCCGGATGCCCAGCTGGTTGGCAAATGTCTCCAGATGTTCTCGCCGCAGCTCCCGGTATTGCAGCACATCCGCGATCGCGAACGACATCGCGATGTCGGGCCATTGCGCTTCCCCTTGGCCGAGCAACTCCGGGCGGGCCCACGCGCCGGTGCTCAAGAGGTCATAGTGCGGCGCGAGCTCGTAACCTCCCGGGCCAGCGATTAGTGAGATATTTTTCAGGTGTGCGTCGCTGTTCGCAATCAAGATGTTGTAGAGGGTCCATCGAAACAGCGCCACCCGCGCCGTCGCGGTGGTACGACATCTACCGAGTACTTCCGTCAACGCTCTTGTACCCGACTCGGCATATTTCGCTTGGGCGGACAGGGTCAGCAACTGCAGCGCGTCGAGCGTGTGCAATCTTTCAACCTGGTCGCCGGTTCTCTTACGGTCGAAACGTTCGATGATGTAAATCGGCGAAGGCACGTATCGCAACTCCACCTGCGGAACGGACAGACCCATCCGTTGCGCAAGCCGCGCCGAAAACCATTCGTTGACCGCGCTGCAAGGATAATGCTCGCTCAGGACATCTGGTTTCAAGATATGGGTCGAGGCGCGCGTGCCGGTCGGTTCGAAGAGCTGCCCGTCAATCATTACGATAGCAAGTTTTTGCTGGGCGCCGGCCAGCGACATTTTTTTCGGCGCCTTAGCCGAAAGCGGTTGCCTGGGCATCGCCTTGATGCGCGCTTCGAGGGCGTCGTCGGACAGTGGAAGCAGGCCGGCTTCCGGCAATGTGGTCCCTGGCGGAAGCAAGGTGAGGGCACCGGCCGACTCGGCGCCATAGTGCGCCAGCATGGTCCAGGCATCCATGCCGGCCGCTACGTCGTTCTTCATGTACGTCATCAGCTGCAGCCTGGCGTCCGCCTCCGGGAGCAGATTATCGAAGAACCACTGGACTGGCCGAATGGTTCCGCCGTCGTCATGTCGAACCGTCGTCAGAGGAAGGCCAGGGGATAGTTCATATCCGTGCTTGACCCACGCCTCATCGTATTGAAACGACCAAACCCCGGCGTTCTCCGACAGCGTACCGACGAAGGCCTTGTCAATGTAGGCGCGAAGTTCCCGGTTCATGGGCGAGCTCGCTTTCTTTGCGTCGTTTTGCCATCCAGGTCAATGGACCTTTCATCAATCGTCGATGGCAAGGACAGATGCATCTCGATACCGAGCTCTTGCATTGTCGCAAAAAGTTTCTTGAGTGCTACCGTAGAGTGGCCTTGCTCCTGCCGGCGCAGCAGGGTTTGGGACGTCTCTAATGTCTCAGCCAGGTCTGCCAGCGGGACATTGAGTGCGATACGGGCGGCCCGGAGAACTGCGCCCATTTGTTCAAACGATTTGATTTTCATAAGGCGTCCATAACAGTGCAATTTTGCTCTATTATAGCACCGGGCCTGCTGGAATTATGACTAATAGAGTGAAATTAGAGTGTTGTAGTCAAATGCTCTTAGCAGGCCGGGTAAAAGAGTGAAATTAGCGTTTTACCGTTGTTCTCGGCGACGCTTCGCCGTAACGGTGCGAAAACACTCTGTAGCAAACTAGGCAAACTAGGGGATACCCACTCATCCCCGACTACTCATCCCCGACTTGGCCTCCCGCTCGCTGGCGCGGCGTCTGCACCTGCTGCCCCGGGTGATCCAACCCACTTTGAATCGCCTGCGTGATCTGGTGCGCAAGGCGGCCAAGGTAGGCACTCGCCGGTGACGGCCAAACCTGTCGTTCCGCGCAAAACGAAGGACGCTCATTTTGTTTGGCGCGGGGGCGGGGCCAGTCCGACCTTCCGAAATTTGGTTAATTATGGTCATTGACACCATATCTTTGCTATGGTGTAATGGACCCCATGAAAGCCAAAGAACTTTTCCGAGTCAAGGAGGCCCATGGCGTTGGATTTGTCGAAATTGTGATCTGGCAAGTGCCAGAACCAGTTCCACCTTCCGAGCATCCTTACAAGTATCGACTGGTTTATGTGATCGATGGGAAACGTGTCGTAGGTTATGACAATGAGCGCGGCAAGGGCGACCACAAGCATTTGGGCGACCGGGAAGAGGCCTATCGCTTCGCTAATCCGCGGCAACTGATGGCTGACTTCATGGCTGATGTGAAAGGAGTTGAATAATGAGCGAACGTATTCTCAATGTAAAGGTGGGAGATCCGCTGGACTCCACACTGGCTCGGGCTGCACAGACGATGGAGGCACTGGAGCGAGGCGAGTCACCGGCACCGTATTTTGGGGTGGGCTTTTCTGATGTTGGGCAGCTTTTCGCGGTATTTACGCCGCGACGCTGGGACTTGCTTGCCGCCCTGCGGGAAGGTGGCCCCATGACCATTGCCGAGCTTGCACGACGCCTCCGGCGCGATTACAAGAACGTGCACGGCGATGTTGAGAAGCTGGCTGAATGGCGGGTTGTGGAGAAGAACGATAAGGGGTTCGTCTTTGCGCCTTATTCGGAAATCGTCGTGGATATTCGTTTGCCGCATGGTCGCGCCGCGTGAGCTGGCGGAAGCGAAAACCAGGCGAAAACCAGGGGGGGGCTAGGGGACCCCACTTATCCCCAGCCACGCAAGAATCAAGCGGGTGTCCCACAGCGTCTATTTCACTTCTGGAGCGCCTTTGGCTGAAGCCATTGAAACGCTCCTGCGGTCGCCAAGCCGCAGCCAGCGACCAGCGCGGCACAAAACAAGTTGGAGAATTCGCGCTGCCAGAAGGGGTGGATGAGCAGCCAAAAGATGGCCTCGGCGCTGACGAGGCCCACGCCGAGGGCGCGAATGAAGCTTGCAGTCACAAGTTCCGGCAACGTGCGCAGGAGCAGCCAGCCCACGGCGACGGCGACGGGGTAGCCGACGAACGTGATCATCAGCGCCGAGTAGGGGGCCGCGAAGAGTTCGCGCAGATCGCCGGCAAGGAGCGAGCGTGCCATGACCGCGACCAGGGCGACCGGAAAGATCGCCATCGGTGCGATGAGCAGCGCCCGCCGTTGATTCACGCAATCACCCCCCGCGCCTTACCGGCATCGTCGAACTGAACCCGCTGCCACTGTCCGGTGCCGAAATCCGATTGTCGTGGGGCACTTCGACCTTGACGCTGCCTGAGCATTGGCCGCCCTTTCCGTCAACCGCATCAAAGCCGATCCGATAGACCCGGCCGTCGCCTCTGCCAGAGCGTTCCGCACGGACCAGGGCAGACCCCAAGCCAATGCCGCTGGCATCGAATGCCGTGTTGCCGGAACCTTGTCCTGTGAGCGGCTCATCCTGGGCAATGGCGGTGATTCTGATCTGTACAGGGTCATTGTCCACATCGGTCACTCCCAAGATGGCGACCGGCACCATCGTATGGTTCACTTTGCGAATGATACTCGGATTGGCGGCAGCGGCGCTGCAAACCGGATCCCGATTAGCCGGGTCGACCGTCAGGAAGATCGACGCCGAGTTGCTATTGTCGTCTGCACCGCCATTTGCCGTAAGCGTCATGGCGAACTCGGTGGCCGGCGCCGTGCTTGCCGGCGGACTGACATTGACGGTCACGGTACGCGACTCGTCGGCGCCGAGCCAGATCGGCGTCGGCGCTGCCGTGGTCAGGAAATTGCGGCTGTCGACGGAGGTGAGCGCGAACGATCCCGGCGCGCCGTGGTTCGTAATGCTGAACGCTAAGGCGGTGGTGCGTCCCGCAGGGATCGAGGTCAGATCGGAGGCCGACCGCACTTCGACGTTCGAGGCGATTTGCTGGCCAGGAACCGCCCGCTGGAAGCGTCGCCCGGCGGGGGTGACGCCGCTGACGTAGACGACGAACGGTCCCGGCGGCGGAACGACTTCGCCCACGAGGTCGTCCCTGGTGGCCCCGAGCGGACTGTTTTTTGACATCGAGAATCTCGAAATGAGTGTGCCGTCAGGGCGCCGGAACGAGAACTCCGACACGTTCAAGGCGCCAAAAATGACGGCGCGAACGGTCTGGGTCTTTCCGATGATGGGGCTGCCGTCGATCGGGAACAGGCCCTGGTGCTCCGCGCGTCCGGCCATGTCGGCGAATTCGAACTTGTGGAGGAAGGACGGCGTTGCGCCGGTCGCGGTAACGAGTGCCGCGCCGGTTCCTGAAATCTCGATCTTCCAGTCGCCGGGTTCCGGCGTGCGCACCGTGACGGTCTTCGAACCGAGCGTGTCCGTGATGGTGACGCCGGCATCGGCTGGCTGGACGATGGCGCCGTTCGGTCTCCGCACGGTGATCGGCCCCTTGGTGACCATGCCGATCGAGAAGATGACCTGGGTGACGGTGTCGTCGACTGGCGCCAACTGCGTGACGAGCCCGCCGGTGAGGTTAAGGCTGGCCTGCAAGATCAGGTGCACGTCGTTTCGCACAAGGGGCTTCATCAGGTTCGCCAGCGTCGTCCCCGACTCGAAACGGGTCGTGATGAAGACCTGTCCGCCGGTACGGCGCGCGAGCTCGAAGTAGGCCGGATCGTATGGCGAGCAGTTTCCGGACAGTGCGGTTGTCAGCTGAATACGCTTTTGCGCCGCGAGGTTCGATACCGCGCCGCGCTGACTCGCGTCCTTGGCGCTGGCATCGGTGTACAGGAACAGCCGGCTGTCATTTTCCGCCTTCACGACCGCTTTGTACGCGCCGGCCATCGACAGCTCCGGACAGTCGCCTCCGCCACTGGGCACGATGGCGTTTACGGCAGCAAGAAAGGCGCCCGGATCGGTATAGATGCCCGGCTCGCCGACGGTGGGATCGCCGAAGCGCTCGAGCAGGTACTTGTCCGCTTCATCGGGCGTTCCCCTGTTCGAGTTGACGATCGTCGACACGGCCGTGCTCACACCGCTGATCACGCTGCCCATGCTGCCGGTGTCGTCGATCACCGCGCCGATCATGGGGCGGATGTCCATCAAGCGCTTGATGGCCTTCGGATCGGACGTCATGCGCGAATCGTTGAGGATCGACATGATGAAGTTCTTCGATGCCGTTACGGCGCTGCCGAACGCGGCGCCGTGAAACGGATGAGCGTCCGCGTCCTTGGCGATACCGGGGCAGATACCCAGTCCGTGCTTGCACTTGCCTGCAGGCGGGTCGCACAGCGGTATCTTGAAATACCCTGTGGTCAGCGCGGCGCCGGGTAGCAGCGTCGAGCCCGGATTGAGGAAGGTGCCGTTGCAGGTGGCCACATTGGCGGCCACCGCAGTCAGGGTGGCAGTGCCGAAGTTCGGGATGGCCAGCCCCTGGTCGGGCTGGTTCGAATGGGCGAAGAAGTCCTGGATCGTGTGCAGGGCGCCGCCAAGCGCTTTGCGTGCGGCCTTGCCGTTGCCGCCCGTAGCACTGCTGATCACCTGTTCCTTGAGCGTGTTGATGCGGGAGGTGCCCGCACTCAAGGATTCGTCGTCGAAGTGGAACGAGGCCGTCAACTGGTGGCGATCGACCTCGAAGTTGGCATCCTTGACTTCTTCCTTCGCGCGGTCCGTAAACTTCAGCGTTTCGCCGCTGATCGTAATGGAGGCCGACGCCAAGGCGTCCCGCGTGATGCCACCGTGCCCGGTGTCGTTCAAGCTGAACGCGAGGACCTGCGCGCTTGCGGCAAGACACACGCATATTATGGGTAACCATGCCCGTTTCGTCAGTTTCATTCATCCTCCAATTGATTTGTTTCGTTGACCGGCAAGGGGGATCGAAGGCGTGATCGGAGTTAACGGTCCGTTTTGGTTGCCGCCGTCCCGATGGCCCGCAAACGATTTGCGACTACATCAAGTTGCATCTTGGCATTGGCAAAAACAAAACTATTGATATTTGTCAAAGAAGAAAGGTTGCGCGGGCATCGATATCTTGAGCGACATGCTTGCGAGGCGGCACATGATGGGACAAACGAAAACTAAGGGACACGCACTTAGCGATGGAAAACTAAGGGACACGCACTTAGCGATGCGCTTTTGACGGGGGCGGTTTATACTCGGGTCTACTTCATCTTCCAAACGGGGGGAGCGTCCCTTGTTTACATCGTCCGCAATGTTGACTCTCTGGCGCCCGCACCGCATTCCCGAGCGAGACTTCGCTTGCCTTCATTAGGCTCGGCAAGCGATATAACAAGCGCGCACGCTTTTTCCATTGCTGCCGAGCCACCCCTTCCTTGCGGCGCAAATCGCGCCGCGCCTGCACCGTCCGCCGCATTGCTCATCAAGGCAAGCGATTGCAACGTATCGTTATAGGAAGAATTTCAATGAACACGGGTAAACAACACATCTTCAAGAAGGCAGCGCCGCCAATTACCATTTCGACGCTGGACTTGCAGCGCATCGAGCGCCTGCTCGATACGCCGGAGTGCCGCGATGCAGATTTCGACGCATTGCGCGAGGAGCTGAACCGGGCCGACCTTGTCGATCCGGTCGACGTGCCGCCGGGCCTGGTGACGATGAATTCAAGCGTCCTGTTTTGTGACGAGTCCACGCACGAAGAGTACGGGCTGACCTTGGTGTATCCAAGCGCAAAGAATTCGCGCGGTGGGGTGTCGATCCTGGCGCCGGTAGGCAGTGCCCTGATCGGGCTCTCGGTAGGTCAAGCGATCTCGTGGCAGGTTCCGGGACGCCGTGAACTACGTCTGCGCGTCCTGAAAATCATCTCCCAGCCTGAGGCGAATGGCCAGTATCACCTTTGAGTCCGGCATGGGTCGAACGCCGGAAGCGTAGGAGTATATTTCGATCCAGGAGCGGCCGGCGTGGGCGCTGGCAGTGCCGCTGGCAGCGCCAACGCCACAGGCCGCAGCGGCCCCGCAACTACGCCGCAAGCGCCGTCGATGCCTTTCAACGCCACTGGCCACGCGCCGTGAGTGGTCCCATTCGGGAAAACTAAGTAGGTAATCCCTTAGTTTTCGCAAAACTAGGAAAACTAGGTGGGGGCCCTTTAGTTTTTCGGGCGCGCGGGAAATTCGGATTCGGGACGAGGCCGGTGCGTTCCGGGTGATCTACGTCGCCAAGTTTTCCGATGCCGTTTATGTGTTGCACTGCTTTCAGAAAAAGACGGAAAAAACCAGCAAGACAGATCTAGACTTGGCGGCACACCGTTATCGAGATTTGTTGAAGGAGATAGAACGATGAGCAATGAACGATTTTCCAGCATATGGGATGCCGTTGAGGACACGCCCGAGGAAGCGGAAAACATGAAGCTCCGCGCGGCGTTGATGAGGGCTTTGAAAGATCACGTAGTCAACGCCAGCCTGAGCCAATCGCAAGCCGCAAAGCTGTTCAGCGTCACGCAACCGCGCGTCTCCGATCTGATGCGCGGCAAGATCAGTCTGTTTGCCATAGATGCCCTGGTCAACATGGCGGCGGCGGCTGGCATGCACGTCGAAATGCGAGTGCTAAAAGCTGCATAGACAGTAAGCGGGATTTTCAGCGTGGGTGCAGCAGGTAGCGAATGTCGGCACGATCGGCGGTCACGGGTTTGGAAACGAGGAAGGTGTCCCATCCCAGCCGCTTGTTTCCGCCCGGTTTGCTTGCGGACAGCACGATCGGCTCGATGCAAGCGGCCTTGACGACCAGCAGCGCTTCAAATTCCACGCCGGTCAGGCCGAACATGCCGAGCAGCTTTTCGATCGCGCGGACGCCGCTTGCGCCGGGAAGAAAATGCTCGAGGTCGGCTTTGCCGAGCGGGCCGATCCGCAAGCGCACGCGCAGGTTGTTTTTCCAGGTACGCACGCCAAGGGTGGCGCCGAAACCGAGCCTGGCGTTCGGGCCTCCCAGCTTGCTGACCTTGCTGTCGGCAATGTAGTCCCAGCCGCCCACGAACTGTTCCACCTCGATGGGAACCTTGCAGTAGTCGGACAGCACGCGCTCGACGACACGCGCGGATACCGGGCGCTGCCGCAGCAGCGCCGCGTAGTAGCCGGCAACCTCCGGTCCGACACCACCATGATCACGCCCATCCCTGCGCGGCGCGAACGCGTTGTCCTTTAAACCGCCAAGGGCCGACAGCAGCGGGAGAAGTCCGTCCTTGCCTTGCACGTCGAGCAGGTGTTCGAGCCGGTATTTCGCCCACGCCTGGTAGAACATCGGCACCAATCGGCCCGAAAACGTGTCGAAAAAAGCGCGCGCCCCGTCGCCCTTTATCCGCCATTGATGCGCGGCGATGCGCTCGGAATAATGATAGGGCAGCCCTCCGTTAACGCCCAGGAAGCCCATGAATGCTTGCGTCAGGCGGATCTGTGGCAGGGGCTGCTGTTGCAGCATCACCTGCAGCTCCTCGGCCTTGCAGGGCGTGCCGCGCGCCTTGATCGTCAGCGCTTCGACCTGGCTGGCAGGGAAGTTGAGCGAGACGCTGTTCGGAAACCGCAATATGTCCGACAGCGCCTTATCGCACGGCACATCGTTCTGCCGCATCCACACCAGCAG
>JBAQKU010000063.1:0-4483 GCA_049301315.1 Telluria sp. | reverse complement strand
GCATGGCACTGGCGATCGGCGACCGGCAGCGCACTGTCGACTTCATTTACCCGGAGCCCTGAGCCGATGTTTCGTAACTATTTACGCCGCACCGGCTTTCGCCGCCAGCTCACCGTCATCGTGTCGGCCGCAATCCTGGGCCTGGCCCTGTTTTCATCCTTGATGAACTCGTGGAAAGCGAGCTCGCACATGCGCGACTATTTCGTCGGACAGGGCGAGCGCATTGCCGAGAACCTGGCGCGCCAGAGTACCCTTGCGCTGCTGTACCATTCGGCCGAAAACGCGCATGAGGTGGTCGCCACCACGCTCACCTTTCCCGACGTGCTCAGCGTGCGCATCGTCGACACCCGCAACCAGGTGGTGCTGGCCAGGGGCCGCCCCGGCGCGGCCGCCGAGAGCAACCATATTCCGGTCGCGCATGCGGCCATGGTGCGCGAGTCGGACGCCTCGTGGCACTTCAGCGCGCCCGTGTATGGCGGCCGGGCCGATGCCTCGCCGTTCGACCTGCAGGAGCGCCAGCCGCAATTGCTCGGCCACGTCGATGTCGAAATCGGCAAGGGAACGCTGGAGCGCCTGACGCTTTCGCTGCTGCTCGGGAACCTGGCGATCACGCTCTCGTTCGCGGTGATCCTGCTGGCCATCGTGCGCCTGCTGACGCGCCACATGATCAATCCGCTCAACGCGCTGTCGAACCTGATGCGGCGCGCAGAATCGGGCGACTCGGGCATGCGCGCGGCGCCGGCCGGCCCGCGCGACCTGATCGAGATGGCGCTCGCCTTCAACAAGATGATGAACGTGCTCGAGCAGCGCGAGGCCGAACTCAAGGAATCGCGCGACGCGGCCGTGAGCATGGCGCTGATGAAGGCGCAGTTCGCCGCCACCGTCAGCCATGAGGTACGCACGCCGCTCAACGGCGTGGTCGGCATGCTCGACATGCTCAAGGAAATGAGCCTGAACAAGCGCCAGGGCGAATGCGTGGAGGTGGCCTGGAATTCCTCGCGCACCTTGATCGACCTGATCAACAACATCCTCGATTTCTCCAAGATGGAAGCGGGCAAGCTCACGCTCGAGGAAGTCGATTTCGACCTGCGCAAGCTGCTCGAAGAAGTGATCGAGCTCGTTGCCAAGCAGGCCCAGCAGCGCGACGTCGAACTGGGCTACCTGCTCGGGCCGAACGTGCCCGACCGCATCAACGGCGACGCGCTGCGCCTGCGCCAGGTGCTCATCAACCTGGTCGGCAACGCGGTCAAGTTCACCGAGCACGGCGAAGTGGCGATCTGCATCGAACGCGCCGAAGGCGAACCGTTCGGCCTGCGCTTCGAGGTGCGCGACACCGGCATCGGCATCAGCCCGGACCAGCTCGAACACCTGTTCGAGTCGTTTGCCCAGGCCGACCCGTCGACCACCCGCAAGTACGGCGGCACCGGCCTCGGGCTGGCCATCTGCAAGCAGCTGGTCGCCCTGCTGGGCGGCGCCATCGGCGTGGTCAGCGCGCTCGGCGAAGGCACCACCTTTACCTTCGTCATCCGCTGCAAGATGGCGCAGGAAGAATGCCCCGCCCTGCCGGCCACCGGCCTGGCCGGCCTGCGCGTGATCGCGGTCGATGAAAGCCACATCGTGCGCAGCTTCGTCACGCAGACCCTCGCGCGCCACGGGGTGGACTGCCATGCCACGCGCTGGGGCGGCGAAGCGCTGCTGCAGCTGAAGGTGGGCGCCGACCAGGGCGCGCCCTACTCCATCGTGATCATGGACATCGGGGCGCTCGACGACGACGGCCACGACCTGGCACAACAAATCGAGAACACGGCGCCCGGCACGCGCGTGCTGATACTGGACCGTTTCGGGGCGCCCGCCGGCGGCACCCTGGTCGACGGCTACGCCGTGCTCGGCAAGCCGCTGCGCGAAGAGCGCCTGCTGCGCGCGCTCGATGAGCTGCTGGCCGGCGACCAGGTCCGGCCCGAGGCCGCGCACGCGCAGCCGGCCACACCCGAACGCAAGGAATTCCGGGTGCTGGTGGCAGAAGACAACCGCACCAACCAGATGGTGGCGGCCGGCATGCTGGCCATGAACGGCTGCGCCTGCGAATTCGCGTCCAACGGGCGCGAGGCGCTCGAAGCGGTGCGCAACGGCGACTTCGACCTGATCCTGATGGACTGCAGCATGCCGGAGATGGACGGCTATGAAGCGACCGCCCATATCCGGGCCCACGAGGAAGGAAGCGGGCGCCGCACCCCGCTGGTGGCGATGACCGCCAACACCCAGCGCGGCGACGCCGAAAAATGCCTGGCCGCCGGGATGGACGACTACCTGGCCAAGCCGATCACGCTGGTCGAACTGCGCCGCAAGCTCGAACAATGGCTGCCGCGCCATGGCGAGGAGCCGCGCAGCGCGCCGGGCGCCGAGCATGCCGACGACGGCACCGGCAATCCGCTCGACCTGGAAGTGCTGGTCAAGCTGCGCGAAATCATGGGCAGCTCGCTGCCGCAGGCGATCAGCCCCTTCCTCGAGGACTCGCCCAAGTACCTGCTCGAGCTGGAAGCGGCGGTGCTTGGCGGCGACGCCGAAACCGCGCGCGCCAGGGCGCATGCGCTCAAGGGCTCCTCGGGCAACCTCGGCGCGACCCACCTGGCCCAGTTTGCCAAGCAAGCCGAGGAACACGCGATGGCCGGGCAGCTCGCGCTGGTCAAGCCGCTGCTGCCGCGCCTGCGCATCGCCTACAACGCGGTGGCCGACGCGCTCGGCAGCGCGCTCGCCGGTCCCGCACAGCCGCGCGAGGCCAGCAACGAAGAGGTGGCCCAGGTCCTGATCGTGGACGACGACCGCAGCACCCGCAGCACCCTGCGCTACACCTTGCAGCGCGACGGCTTCCGGGTCGAGGAAGCGGCCGACGGCGCGCAGGCGCTGATGATGCTCAAGCGCTTCCAGCCGGACGTGATCCTGATGGATGCCGTGATGCCCGTCATGGACGGCTTCACGGCCTGCGCGCGCATGCAGGAACTGCCGGGCGGGACCACCATTCCGGTGCTGATGATCACCGCGCTGGAAGACAATTCATCGGTCGAGCGCGCATTCGCCGCCGGCGCCAGCGACTATATCCCGAAGCCGATCCACTACGCGGTGCTGTCGCAGCGCGTACGCCGCATCATCGAGGCCAACCGCGCCGAAAAGCGCATCCGCCACCTCACCTACAACGACCTGCTCACCGGCCTGCCGAACCGCACCCTGTTCTTCGACCTGCTCGGCCAGGCGGTCGAGCACGCGGCCAGGGAACAGAGCGAACTGGCGGTGCTGTTCATGGATCTGGATCGCTTCAAGTACGTCAACGACAATCTCGGCCACGACGTGGGCGACCGCCTGCTGGTGGCGGTGGCGCAGCGCGTGCGGCGCGCGGTGCGCGGGGTCGATGTGGTGGCGCGCCTGGGCGGCGACGAATTCACGGTGGTGCTGGGCGGAGTGGACGGGCCGGCGCCGGCGGCCGCCGCGGCCCACAACATCTGCCGCGTGCTGGCCGCGCCGTTCCAGATCGACGGCAACGATATTTTCGTCACCAGCAGCGTTGGCATCGCCATGTATCCGCACGACGGGCTCGACGTGCCGACCCTGGTCAAGCACGCCGACGCGGCCATGTACCGCGCCAAGAAGACCAATACCGGGTTCCAGTTCTATGAAGCCTCGATGGAGCAGTCGCTGTCCGAGCACGTGCGGCTGGAAAGCGACCTGCGGCGCGCGCTCGAACACGGCGAGCTCGAAGTGTATTACCAGCCGCAGGCGCGCCTGGACAACGAGCAGATCATCGGCATGGAAGCGCTGGTGCGCTGGAAGCACCCGACGCGCGGCATGGTCTCGCCGGTCGAATTCATTCCGCTGGCCGAAGAGACCGGCCTGATCAATCCATTGGGCGAATGGGTGCTGCGCAGCGCATGTGCCCAGCTCAAGAGCTGGATCGACGACGGCCTGCCGCCGATGCGGGTGGCGGTCAACCTGTCGGTGCGCCAGCTGCTGCTGCAGAAGAACTTCACGGCCACGGTCAAATCGGTCTTGACCGACACCGGCCTTGCGGCCCACCTGCTCGAACTGGAAATCACGGAAAGCCCCCTGATGGAGCAGGCGCAGGACACCCTGCAGGCGCTGCATCAGCTGCGCCAGCTTGGAATACGCCTGTCGATCGACGATTTCGGCACCGGCTATTCGTCGCTGTCCTACCTCAAGCGCTTCCCGGTCGACATCATCAAGATCGACCGCTCGTTCGTGCGCGACGTGGCCCACGATGCCGACGATGCAGCCATCGTCACCGGCATCATCGCGCTCGCGCACAGCCTGCGTCTGGAGGTGGTGGCCGAAGGTGTGGAGACGCAGGCGCAGCTGAACTTCCTGCGCGAACAGAACTGCGACCTGCTGCAGGGTTATTACCTGAGCCCGGCGGTGAGCGCCGAGCAGTTCGCGCAACTGGTGCGCGCACGCGAAGCGAGCCTGCTGCGCGCTT
>JBAQKU010000062.1:0-3059 GCA_049301315.1 Telluria sp. | reverse complement strand
GTCCATCACGGCCTGTCGGCGGAACTGGTCGAGTCCGAGCACTGCCTGAAGGTGGGCGACTGCCTGTGCGGCGAAGCGGTCGAGAAGAAGATCACGCTGGTGCACGACCTGCGCAAGATCGACCGCGCCAACAACCTGCAATGCCACCGCGAGGGCTTCGTGACGGTGTCGATCTTCCAGGTGCGCGCGCACGAACAGCACCTCGGCGTCTTCAACCTGCATTTCCGCAAACCCAAGGTGTTCAGCAAGCACGAGGAAGCGCTGCTTGAAACGCTCGGCCAACTGCTCGGGATCGCGGTGGAAAACCTGCGCCTGGCCGCGCGCGAGCGCGAAATGGCCATTTCCGAGGAACGCAACCTGGTCGCCCAGGGCCTGCACGACAGCATCGCCCAAGGGCTCAACTTCCTGAACCTGCAAGTGCAGATGCTGGACGCGTCGATGCAGGAAGAGCGCTACGACGAAGTGTCCGAGATCGTGCCGGCGCTGCGCGCAGGGGTGCAGGAAAGTTACGAGGACGTGCGCGAACTGCTGCTCAACTTCCGCAGCCGCCTGATGAAGGATGACCTGATCGGCTCGCTGCAAACGACGATCGACAAGTTCCAGCGCCAGACCGGCATTGCAGCCGAACTGACCGCCGACGTGGACGGCGCCCCGTTCCCGCGCGAGCAGCAGCTGCAGTTGCTGTTCATCGTGCAGGAGGCGCTGTCGAACATCCGCAAGCACGCGCTGGCCAGCCGGGTCGAAGTGCGGCTCGAAGACAAGAAAGACTTTCGCCTGACGATCCGCGACAATGGGGTCGGCTTCGACGAAGCGACCCTGCTTGCGAAAAAGGACAGCCATGTCGGCCTGAACATCATGCGCGAGCGCGCCCAGCGCGTGGAGGCCAGCTTCGACGTCAGTTCAGTGCCCGGACAGGGCACCACGGTCACGCTGCAGCTGGGCCAGGCGCAGCGCCGCGCGGCCTGATTTAATGTAGGAACAACTAGGGAATCACGATGGATACATCCACCAAGCCGATCAGCGTATTGCTGGTCGACGACCACACCCTGTTTCGCAGCGGGATACGCTCGCTGCTGCAGCGCCACGCCGATTTCACGGTGGTCGGCGAGGCTTCCGACGGGGTCGAAGGCATCAAGCGCGCCAAGCAGCTGCATCCGGACGTGGTGCTGCTCGACCTGAACATGCCCGGCATGTCCGGGGTCGAGACGCTGCAACTGATACTGCAGGATTGTCCCGACACCGCGATCGTCATGCTCACCGTGTCCGAGGACGCGGAAGACCTGACCCAGGCGCTCAAGGCCGGCGCCTGCGGCTACCTGATCAAGAATATCGACGCCGATTACCTGGTGCGCGCGCTGCGCCGCGCGGCGGCCGGCGAAACCGTGGTGGCCGAAGCCATGACGGGCAAGCTGGTGGCGCAATTGCAGGCCGGGACGGTACGCGAAGAGCCGGCGTCGGAGCTGGACAAGCTCACGCCACGCGAAAAGGAAATCATCGCCTGCCTGGCGCGCGGCGAGAGCAACAAGGGGATTGCGCGCAGCCTCGATCTGGCCGAGAGCACGGTCAAGATCCACGTCCAGAACGTGCTGAAAAAGCTCAAGCTCACCAGCCGCGTGCAAGCGGCCGTGTATGCGGTCGAGCACCGCCAGATGCACCAGTCGGGCGAAAAGGCGAGCTGACAGAGCGCCGACAGCGAAACCGGGCTGCTTCGCGCTAATCCCGGTTTCGCCTTTGTCCGGTCAGCAATCAAACGGCGCTTGTCTTAGCCGCAGCTGCCGCCGCCCGACGAGCCGCCGCCGCAACCGCCGCAGCAGCCGGTGGTGCTGACAGGTTCGGTAGCGAAGCCGGCCTGCTTGAGCGCGGCGTCGAAGCGCGAGCGCGATGCGGTTTTTTCATCGAACAGCACCGTTGCCCGTTGACCCGCGAGCGAAACACTGACGGTGGACACACCTGCGACCGCACCCAGCGCGCGCGCAATAGCATCGGCGCCGGCCTGGTCGTTCATACCCTGTACTTTCAACACTTCGGTTTGCATAACAGCCTCATTTCTAAACGGATTGATGATGACATTTCGAGCCCGGCACGCACGCCGCCTCGAAGATAGCGTAAGCGTAAGCGCAGCGCTTCCAGCCGTCCAGCCAGCAGCGCCTTGCCAGCCTGTTCGCTTCGAAATACATGATCGAAGTCAAGCTAGAGCATGCGCCGTCGCGCCCGGATCAGGTTTTTGTACTTTGCGGCATTGTGTAAAGCACGAAATGAAAGTAGCATACCGTATACATCTTTAAAAGCCGAGCGAAATCATGAGCCTGTTGTCAATCGAAGAGCCAGTACCGCCGCCAACGCGCGCCACGTGGTTGAACGATCACCCGTTCTGGCGGCTTGGCTTTCGCCCGTTCTATCTGTGCGCGGCCGTGTTCGCGGCGCTCAGCCTGCCGCTGTGGGTGGCGCGCTTCCTGGGCGTGCTGGACGGCTTGCCGAACGTGGGCCTGGGCTGGCACATGCACGAAATGGTGTACGGGGTGATCATCGCGGTGATCATCGGTTTCCTGTTTACCGCCGGGCGCGCCTGGACCGGCCTGCAGACCCCGCGCAGGGGGCACCTGGCCGCGCTGGTCGCGCTCTGGCTGGCCGGGCGCGTGGCCATGCTGGTCGCGCCGCCGCTGCTGGCGGCACTGGTCGACCTGCTGTTCGTGCCGCTGGCGGCCTGGCCCATGTACCGTGTGCTGCAACAGTCCGGCAACAAGCGCAACCTGTTCCTGGCCGGCCTGCTGGGCCTGCTCACCCTGATCAATGCCTGCTACCACGCCGGCGCGCTCGGTCTGATTGCGCTGCCGCCGGCAACCCCGATCCACGCCGCGATCCTGGTCGTGGTCGTGATCCAGTCCGTGATCGGCGCGCGCGTGATCCCGATGTTTACCCGCAACGGCGCGCCCGGCACCGAGCCGGTCGTGAACGTACGGCGCGACATCATCGCGCTGACACTGACGGTGCTGGCGGGGCTGTCGTGGGTCGCGGGCCTGCCGGCGCCGCTGGCCGCCGCGTTCGCGGCAGGCGCGGCC
>JBAQKU010000061.1:0-2588 GCA_049301315.1 Telluria sp. | reverse complement strand
CGCGGCCGCTGCCGCCAGGGCCAGCGCGACGAGCGTGGCGATCAGGTTTTTTTGCGTAGTCGGAACCATGTTCATTCAGCTTTCATGACTTTGCCGCCCTTCATGACGAACCT
The DNA here is from genome assembly GCA_049301315.1 of Telluria sp. Classification (GTDB taxonomy): domain Bacteria; phylum Pseudomonadota; class Gammaproteobacteria; order Burkholderiales; family Burkholderiaceae_D; genus JBAQKU01. Next base: position 2,475 of record JBAQKU010000061.1, on the reverse strand, counting down.
GACCCGGGTGAGCGCGCCCACGTCGGCCAGCGGATCCCCGTCCACGGCGATGATATCGGCGAACTTGCCGGTGTTGATGCTGCCCACTTTGTCCTTCCAGCCCAGCAGGTCGGCGGCGTTGATGGTCGCGGCCTGCAGCGCGCCCATCGGCGTCATGCCGTACTTGACCATGTAAAAGAACTGCTTGCCGTTGTCGCCGTGCGGATACACCCCGGCGTCGCTGCCGAAAGCCATGCGGGCGCCGCCGGCAAAGGCCTTGCGGAAGTTGTCGCGCTGCAGTTGGCCGATCTCCTTTTCCTTGGCCAGCGACTCGGGCAGAAAGCCCGCCTTCTCGCCCGCGCTCAGGATGTAGTCGTCGTTATAGACATCCATCACCAGCCAGGTGCCCTTCTCGCGCGCCAGCCGGATCCCTTCGGCGTCGATCAGGCTCGCATGCTCGACCGAATCGACCCCGGCCCGGATCGCGTCCTTGATGCCGCTCGCGCCGTGCGCATGGGCCGCCACGCGGCGCCCCAGCTTGTGCGCTTCCTGCACGATGGCCTGCATTTCCTCCAGCGTGTATTGCTGGGCGCCGGCCGCGTCCCCTTTCGAGAGCACGCCGCCGGTGGCGCAGATCTTGATCAGGTCGGCGCCGTACTTGATCATCTCGCGCACCTTGCTGCGCGCGGCCCACGGACCGTCGGCCACGCCCTGCGAGACGTCCTTGTATTCGGGAGCCAGCAGGTTGTTGTCGCAGTGGCCGCCGCGAATGCCCAGCGCGTAGCCGGACACCAGCATGCGCGGACCGGGCAGGTCGCCGTCGTTGATGGCGTCGCGCAGGGCCACGTCGCCAAAGCCGCTGGCGCCCACGTCGCGCACCGTGGTAAAGCCGGCGTCGAGCGTGAGGCGCGCCGCGCGCACCCCGTACAAGGCCGAGCGCATGTCGGAGCTGCTCAATGCCATGTAGCCGTGGATGTACGGGTTGCTGGTCAGGTGGGTATGGGCATCGATCAGGCCCGGCAGGACGGTCGAGCCGGACAGGTCGATGACCTTGGCGCCAGCTGGAATCGGAATCGACTGGGCGGGCCCGGTTGCGCTGATGCGTTCGCCTTCAATGAGAATATGCTGGTCGCGCAGCACGCGCCCGGCTTCGACATCGACCAGGCGCCCGGCCTTGATGACAGTGGGCCGAGGGCTTTGCGCTTGTGCCGGCACGGCAAGCATGAGCGGTACTGCCAGTGCTGCGGCAAGGCGAATCGATGGCATGACGAGGTCTCCTGAATGATTTTTTTGGTGCGTGGCGCGGACACTGCCGAGCTTGGCGCGACAGAATCTATCATGGATCGGGGCAAGAAACCACCTCGGGCAGCATGCGCCCGAGCACGTAAATACGGCCGAAGGCGCGCTGCCCCGGCCGTCGCGGCAAGAGCGCCGGAACCGGTTTGCCGCAACGCTCGGCCCAGGACAGGGTAAACTGCCGGCTATTCATCTTTCGCTGCAAGGTTCCCGTCCCATGTCGTTTGCATCCCTCGGTCTGATCGACCCACTCCTGCGCACGCTCGCCGCGCTTGGCTACCAGGCCCCGACCCCGGTGCAGGCCCAGGCCATTCCCGCCGTGCTCGCCGGGCGCGACATCATGGCGGCGGCCCAGACCGGCACCGGCAAGACCGCCGGCTTTGCCCTGCCGCTGCTGCAGCGCCTCACCCTGCAAGGCCAGGTGCAGGCCAACTGCGTGCGCGCCCTGGTTCTGGTGCCCACGCGCGAACTGGCCGAACAGGTGCACGAGAGCTTTCGCACCTACGGCGCCGGCCTGCCGCTGCGCACCCACGTGGCCTACGGCGGCGTGAGCATCAATCCCCAGATGATGAAGCTGCGCAAGGGCCTGGACGTGCTGGTGGCCACCCCGGGCCGCCTGCTCGACCTGTACCGCCAGAACGCGGTGCGCTTCGAGCAGCTGCAAACACTGGTGCTCGACGAGGCCGACCGCATGCTCGACCTGGGCTTTTCGCGCGAGCTCGACGCGGTGTTCGCGGCGCTGCCGGCCAAGCGCCAGACGCTGCTGTTTTCGGCCACCTTCTCGGACCCGATCCGGGTCCTGGCCGGCCAGCTGTTGTCCGACCCGCTCAGCCTTGAAGTAAGTCCGCGCAACACGACGGTCAAGCGCATCCGCCAGTGGGTGGTCCCGGTCGACAAGAAACGCAAGCCGGAACTGTTCATGCACCTGCTCAAAAAGAAGCGCTGGGGCCAGGTGCTGGTGTTCGTCAAGACGCGCAAGGGCGTGGACCAGCTGGTCGACACGCTGCAGGCGCAAGGCATCGGCGCCGACGCGATCCACGGCGACAAGGCGCAGCCGGCGCGCCTGCGCGCGCTCGAGCGCTTCAAGGCCGGCCAGGTCAAGATCCTGGTCGCCACCGACGTGGCCGCGCGCGGCCTCGATATCGACGACCTGCCCCATGTCGTCAACTTCGACCTGCCCAGCGTGGCCGAGGACTACAT
>JBAQKU010000060.1:0-13198 GCA_049301315.1 Telluria sp. | reverse complement strand
GCACCGTGGGCCGCATCAGGCCAGCCGCCCTGCCATGGGCGAGGATGGCGAGGCGGCGAAGCGGCGCGCGATGCGTCCGGCCAGGAAGGCTTCGCGCCCGGCCTGCACCGCCAGGCGCATGGCCCTTGCCATGCGCACCGGATCGCGCGCGCCGGCGATGGCCGTGTTCATCAGCACGCCGTCGCAGCCCAGTTCGAGCGCGATCGCCGCGTCCGAGGCGGTGCCGACCCCGGCATCGACCAGCACCGGCACCTTGGCCTGCTCGATGATGAGCGACAGGTTCCACGGATTGAGGATGCCCATCCCCGAGCCGATCAGGGACGCCAGCGGCATCACCGCCACGCAGCCGATTTCCTCGAGCAGGCGGGCCTGGATCGGGTCGTCGCTGCAGTAGACCATCACGTCGAAGCCGTCGCGCACCAGCGCCTCGGCCGCGACCAGGGTTTCCGGCATGTGCGGGAACAGGGTCTTTTCGTCGCCCAGCACCTCGAGCTTGACGAGCTTGTGCCCGCCCAGCAGTTCACGCGCCATCTGCAGCGTGTACACCGCGTCCTTGGCGTTGTAGCAGCCGGCCGTGTTGGGCAGGATGGTGTACTCGGACGGCGGCAGCACGTCGAGCAGGCTTGGCTCGTTCGGATTCTGCCCGATGTTCACGCGCCGGATCGCGACGGTGATGATCTCGGCGCCGGCGGCGTCGGTGGCCTCGCGCGTCTGCGCCAGGTCACGGTACTTGCCGCTGCCGACCAGCAGGCGCGAACGGTAGGTTTTTCCAGCGATGACCAGGCCGTCCTCGGCCCCGGTCAGGTTTTCCACGTCGTTTTGCATCTCGTTCTTCCTTAAGTTAGCCGCCGCCGATGGCGCGCACGATGTCGACCTTGTCGCGCGCCTGCAGCAGCCGTTGCGGCCACTGCTGGCGCGGCACCACCTGGCGGTTGACCGCCAGCGCCAGCGCCTGCCCCTGCAGCTTGAGCTCGCCGACCAGGTCGGCCAGGCTGCACGCGCTCGGCACCTGCTGCGCTTCTCCGTTGACTTCGATCTCGATCATGCTCACAGCTTCCGGTAAAGTTCCGCGCCGTTCTTGACGAATTCGATCGCTTTCACTTCCATGCCCTGCTTGAGCGCACTGGCTTCGGACACGCCCAGTCCGGCCGCATAGTCGCGCACTTCCTGGGTGATCTTCATGGAGCAGAAATGCGGCCCGCACATCGAGCAGAAATGGGCCACCTTGGCCGAATCCTTGGGCAAGGTCTCGTCGTGGAATTCGCGCGCCTTGTCGGGGTCGAGGCCGATGTTGAACTGGTCTTCCCATCGGAACTCGAAGCGCGCCTTGGACAGCGCATTGTCGCGGATCTGCGCGCCCGGATGGCCCTTGGCCAGGTCGGCCGCGTGCGCCGCGATCTTGTAGGTGATGATGCCGTCCTTGACGTCGTCCTTGTTGGGCAGGCCCAGGTGCTCCTTGGGCGTCACGTAGCACAGCATGGCGGTGCCGTACCACCCGATCTGGGCGGCGCCGATGCCGGAGGTGATATGGTCGTAGCCAGGCGCGATGTCGGTCGTCAAAGGCCCGAGCGTGTAGAACGGCGCTTCGTGGCACTGCTCCAGCTGCAGGTCCATGTTCTCCTTGATCAGGTGCATCGGCACGTGGCCCGGCCCTTCGATCATCACCTGCACGTCGTGCTTCCATGCGACCTGGGTCAGTTCGCCCAGCGTTTTCAGTTCGCCCAGCTGGGCTTCGTCGTTGGCGTCGTAGATCGAGCCCGGACGCAATCCGTCGCCCAGCGAGAACGAGACGTCGTACGCCTTCATGATCTCGCAGATGTCCTCGAAGTGCGTGTACAGGAACGATTCCTTATGGTGCGCAAGGCACCACTTGGCCATGATCGAACCGCCGCGCGAGACGATGCCGGTCATGCGGTTGGCCGTCATCGGCACGTAGCGCAGCAGCACCCCGGCGTGGATCGTGAAATAGTCGACGCCTTGCTCGGCCTGTTCGATCAGGGTGTCGCGGTAGATTTCCCAGGTCAGGTCCTCGGCCTTGCCGTTGACCTTTTCGAGCGCCTGGTAGATCGGCACGGTGCCGATCGGCACCGGCGAATTGCGGATGATCCATTCGCGCGTTTCATGGATGTGCTTGCCGGTCGAGAGGTCCATCACGTTGTCGCCGCCCCAGCGGATGGCCCACGTCATTTTTTCGACTTCCTCGCCGATCGACGACGTCACCGCCGAGTTGCCGATGTTCGCGTTGATCTTCACCATGAAGTTACGGCCGATGATCATCGGCTCGACTTCCGGGTGGTTGATGTTGGCCGGAATGATCGCGCGGCCGCGCGCAATTTCCGAACGCACGAATTCAGGCGTGATCTCGGCCGGGATGGCCGCGCCGAACGACTGGCCCGGATGCTGGCGCCCCATCAGGTCGGCCAGCCTGGTGCCCATCGGGCCGGACGCCTTCAGGTTTTCCAGGTATTCCTTGCGGCGCAGGTTCTCGCGGATCGCGATGAATTCCATCTCCGGCGTGATGATGCCCTGGCGCGCATAGTGCATTTGCGACACGTTCTTGCCCGGCATGGCGCGGCGCGGCTTGCGCTGCAGGTTGAAGCGCAGTTCGGCCAGCTTGGGATCGTTCAGGCGCTCCACCCCGTAGGCCGAGCTCGGTCCCGGCAGCTCTTCGGTGTCATTGCGCTCGGCAATCCATGCCCCGCGCACCGAGGCCAGGCCGGAACGGATGTCGATCTCGACGTCCGGGTCGGTGTAGGGGCCCGAGGTGTCGTACACATAGATGGGCGGATTTTTCTCGGCGCCGAAGGACGCTGCCGTATCGGACTGGGAAATTTCACGCATCGGCACGCGGATATCGGGGCGCGAGCCTGTTACGTAGATCTTGCGGGAATTCGGAAGTGGTTCGATCGCGGCCTGGTCCACCGTGGCGGTGGCCGAGTCAAACTTCAAGTTGGCATTCATGTGGCTCCTTTGTGTGCAGGAGCCAGCAAAGGAATATGGAAACGAAGCGGCGGTGTTGCGGCTGCTGCCGCGGTCCTCAGGTTTCACAGGCTTCCCTTCGCTGGCATTATCCAGATCAGGTTCAGAGGGTGTATCTCACCCGCGCATTGCGTTCGCAACTTGCAGGACCCCTAGCGTTTGCCGCCCTTCGGCAGCGCATCGATTATACCCCTTACGTCCGTTTCGACAATAGACTTCGCACAAAATCATCGCCGGCAAATGTGTCATAAACGCAATATGGCGAACATGAACCGGAAGTACGATGAAACGTCTGCCCATCTACCGGAGAATGACCATGATCGAAATCAAACGAGAAGCAAGCGCGCTGCGCGCCGCCTTGAAGCTGTTCCTGGCCACGGTTGCCGCCGGCATATGCGGCAGCGCAGCGGCGGCCGAGACGACGCGCGTCATCGTGGCGTACAAGCCGGGCACGGCCGCGCTGGTGAAGGCCGCCGCGCAAGGGATCGTCAAGCATGAGATCTTCGGCATGGACGCGATGGCAATCGAGGTGCCGCTCCGGGCGCTGGCGGGCCTGGAACGCCATCGCGCGGTCGAATACGTGGAGCAGGACGTCAAGCGCTACCTGCTGTCGGGTGCGACGCCGTCGCAGGCGCCTTACCTGTCGGGCCAGCTCGTTCCGTATGGAATCGCGATGGTGCAGGCGGACCTGCTGTCGGACGCGCTCGCGGGCAATCGCAAGCTGTGCATTATCGATTCCGGCATCGACCGTGCGCACGAAGACCACAGCGGCAACAGCCTGGCCGGCGAATACGACCGCGGCACCGGCTGGTGGTACACCGACGAAAACCACCACGGCACGCACGTGGCCGGCACCATCGCCGCAATCAACAACAGCGCCGTGGGGGTGGTCGGGGTTGCGCCCAACGGCCGTCTCAAGCTGCACATCGTGAAGGTGTTCGGCGCCGACGGCTGGGCCTATTCGTCTTCCCTTGCAACTGCCGCCAACAAGTGCGGCACGGCCGGCGCCAACGTGATCAGCATGTCGCTCGGCGGCGCGCGCAAGAGCAAGACCGAACAGCGCGCCTTCGATGCGCTGCAGGCGAAGGGCGTATTGAGCATCGCCGCAGCGGGCAATGACGGCAACACCGCCATTTCCTACCCGGCCGGTTACGCCAGCGTGATGTCGGTCGGCGCACTCGACGAGAACAAGGCCTGGGCCAGCTTCTCGCAATACAACGGCAAGGTGGAAATCTCGGCGCCGGGCGTCAACGTGCTCTCGAGCGTGCCGATGAACTCCGCGTCCACGCCTTCACTCACCGTCGGCGCCAGCACCTACGCACCGGGCACGATGGACGGCTCGCCCGTCACCTCGGCCAGCGCGCCGCTGGCTGACTTCGGCCTCGGCGACGCGATCCGCACTGCCGTTTCCGGCAAGGTCTGCCTGATCGCGCGCGGCGCCATCGATTTCGCCACCAAGGTATCGAACTGCCAGAACAGCGGCGGCGTCGGCGCGGTGGTGTACAACAATGTGGCGGGCGGCTTCTCCGGCACGCTCGGCACCACCATCACGACAATCCCGTCGGTGACGGCGTCCGACACCGAAGGGGCGGCAATGCAAGGCCAGCTTGGCCAGACCGCGACGCTCGCGCTCACTCCGGCCAGCTATGCTTACTTCGACGGCACCTCGATGGCGACCCCGCATGTGTCCGCCGTCGCCGCCCTGGTATGGAGCTATTTCCCGGCCTGCACCGGCGCGCAGATCCGCAGCTCGCTCGGCAAGAGCGCGCAGGACCTGGGAAGCCCCGGGCGCGACGCCAAGTTCGGCTTCGGCCTGGTGCAGGCGAAAGCGGCGCACGACCGGATTGCGGCACTCGGCTGCGGCAATTAAAGAAGCTGCGGCCCTGCCAAAAAAAAAGGACGCCCCGGCGTCCTTTTTTTTGCCCGGAGGCCGGCGTCAAGCTTGTGGCGCGAGAAAAGTTGACAAATAAGAAATTAACACGCAATTCGGCTGATCGCGCGGCGCAAAATAGTAGCACCACTGGCGCGAATTCGACAAAACTTGACACAACATCGCGACAAAACAACACTTGTCGAGCTCGCTCCAGAGTTCGATTGATTGCCGGATTGAATTACAAATACACTTACCCGTTGCCGCAAAAACGGCAATTGTCTGGTTAAAACTTATAACAACTGACTGCGCCCTGGCCACAAGCCTACGGCGACAGAGTAAACAACATTCGGAGAACACAATGATTCAAAGAAAATTCGGCGCATCGAAAATGGCAGTTGCTATCAAGCTCTGTCTGGCAGGCGTTGCTGTTGGCGTGTTGGGGACTGCATCCGCGGCCGACACCACGCGTGTTATCGTGGCATTCAAACCGGGCCAGGCAGCTGCCATCAAGTCGGTCGTCGGCGCGGCGCGTGGTGCAGTAAAACATGAAATTTTCGGCATGGACGCGATGGCAGTCGAGGTCCCGACCGCGGCGCTCAAGGGCCTGGAACGCAATCCGAACGTCCTGTACGTGGAAGAGGACGTCATTCGCGTGCCGTTCGCCGGCACCACGCCGTCCACCGGCACCCCTTATGCTCTGGGACAACTTGTTCCATACGGCATCAAGATGGTCCAGGCTGATTTGCTGCCGGACGCAAATACCGCGAACCGCAAGGTCTGCATCATCGATTCCGGGATCGACCGCAATCACGAGGACCTGTTCGGCAACAGCATGGCCGGTGAATTCGATTCGGGCACCGGCTGGTGGTATACCGACGAAAACCACCACGGCACCCACGTGGCCGGCACCATCGCCGCGATCAACAACAGCAATGTGGGCGTGGTCGGCGTCAACCCGAACAAGCACCTGAACCTGCACATCGTCAAGGTGTTCAGCGCTACGGGCTGGGCCTATTCGTCGAGCCTGACGACGGCGGCCAACAAGTGCGGCACGGCCGGCGCCAACGTCATCAGCATGTCGCTCGGCGGCGGACGCAAGAGCGTGACGGAACAGCGCGCCTTCGATACGCTGCAAACGAATGGCGTGCTGAGCATCGCCGCGGCCGGCAACGACGGCAACAGCGTGGTTTCCTACCCCGCCGGCTATGCCAGCGTGATGTCGGTCGCCGCCATCGACGAGAACAAGGCCTGGGCCACCTTCTCGCAGTTCAACAGCGACGTGGAAATCGCCGGCCCCGGCGTCAACGTGCTGTCGACCGTGCCGATGAACTCGGGCACCGAGCCGGCACTGACGGTCGGCACGACCACCTACGCGCCCGGCTCGATGGACGGCTCGCCGGTCAAGTCGGCCACCGCCGCACTGGCCGACTTCGGCATCGGCGACACCGTCAACACCGCCGTTTCCGGCAAAGTCTGCCTGATCGCGCGCGGCACCATCGATTTCGCGACCAAGGTATCGAACTGCCAGAACAGCGGCGGCGTGGGCGCGGTCGTGTACAACAACGTGGCAGGCCCTTTCGGCGGCACGCTCGGCACCACCGTCACCACGATTCCATCGGTAACGGCGTCCGACACCGAAGGCACATCGATGCGCGCGCAACTGGGCCAGAGCGCCACGGTGGCAGTGCGTCCGGCCAGCTACGCGTACTTCGACGGCACCTCGATGGCTACCCCGCACGTATCCGCGGTCGCCGCCCTGGTGTGGAGCTACTTCCCGACCTGTACCGGCAGCCAGATCCGCAACTCGCTCAACAAGAGCGCGCAGGACCTGGGCGCGGCTGGACGTGACACCAAGTTCGGTTTCGGCCTGGTGCAAGCGAAGACCGCCTACGACCGTATCGTGGCTCTGGGCTGCGGCAACTAAGCGTTGATGCAGCATTCAAAAAGGGCGCCTCGGCGTTAATGCCGTTCAGATAAGAACCTTTTTTGGAATGCGATCGGTATGACATCTTGGCTTTGACTTAATGACCCGGTCGCATGCGCGCCCGGGTCATTTTTCATGGTGACTAGCGCTCGCCGGTTGAACCGATACCAGTAAACATTTCGCTGGCAATTGCGGCCAAAAGCGCCGCAAAACCAAAAATTACGCGCTTTTTGAAACCCGTCCACACTGATGACGTGGATGGCTAAACACTGATTAATTTTTCCGCAGCGAGCCTGTGTCGCAGTAGCCGCGCTTTTTCGACTTGCAGCAAGTTATCCGGCGATATCAATGTTGGGCCAAGTGAGATCAGCACGCCACCATCAGGCAAGTCTTCGATTGCCAGATCCTTCAACGCATTGTCATTCCGTAGTGCCGAAGCACGGCGGTCACTCAAATAAGTAAGCCAACCGACACCGGGACGGCCATCGCCGGCTACCGCAGTTGCAAAGCTGCGCGACGTAACTCTTCCTGTATTCGGGCGCCAATAGGCGATCATTTGCAGGAAAACTCTTTTCAGAAATACATAGTCAAAGAACTCGCGATAGGGAAATCGTGTATCGGCGGGTTCGGGGAAAGAAATAAGTACACTATTGGGAGTATGTGGCCCGGTCTGTCCTGTATGAACAGAAATTGTAAGTCCTCCGCCTTCAGGTGATTTGCCCGTGCCGTACCACATTCCAAATCCACTGTTACTGACTGATTCCCACGCAGGCGTTCCGTCCGGATTCGTGACATCGTAGGCTTGCTTGCGGCCGCCAGCGTGGTGATAGATCAGATCGTCCAAATTGCTCAGATCCGGTGACAATTTTACGGCCGTGTTTGGCCGATCGCCGACCCATTCCAGTGACTTGAACACAGGATGCAATGTATGCAACAAGAGCAGAAATTCTTTTGTTGTGTCCGCGTGTTGTCGAAGCGACGCTGGGCGATCATGCCAGTAGACACCAATGTAGAATTGGCTCATCAAAATTCCTTTTTAGTGGCCTGAAGTAACCACGAGTGTGATGCCAGTAATGTCCCGGTCTCTAAACAGCCCTAGAACAGCATCGCGTCCGGATTGCGTGCTGAAATGCCATTCGATGGGAACTCCTTTCGCCGCTTCCAATTGTGACTTTGCTTCCTTCAGTACATTCTCTGTCCAGAAAACTGTATCTTTCGGGGGAAACCCCTTCCAGTCTTTAGCGTCTAGCAAGACTTTTCGACTCGCGTCGTAGCCGTCGAATCTTACCTTTTCCCCTTTCGCACCAATCAATGCCACATCATATTCGATCCCGCGCTGTGCGCCGGTAATTTGCTCTTGATACGCTTCGCCCTTTGAACGCATGGGGGAAAGTTGCCATGCACCTGGGCCACCCTCCGATTTTCCGACAAGCTGCGTTAGGTTGCGAAGCCCGCCTTGTCTCAGCGCGTTGCTGGCAGTGCTGCCACCGGCACTAGTGGCGATATCAAATGGCTGTTTGCTTGTCGGTGCGTGATCGGCGCTCTGCGCTATCGCACCTCCCCCTCCCTTATTCCGCACCTGCAGCAGGGGGTGGCCACGCAATTTGTCTGCGTTCTGCTCCAGCCAATTCGCGATCTTAGGTCCTAGTCGCGCACTGTGCCTGGCTTCCGAAAGCAGAGCGGTAAGGTTGCCCCTGCCGCGTGTCAGATACGTGACGATTCCCGTTAGTAGGGCGACAACCAGGATCTCATGACCACGCGCAAATGCGCGCGCAGCATTGTGGGTTATCGGCAGCGCGAAGTCCGATCCATAGTGCGGGCAGTCGAACGAATTTTGGCTCAGGTTCGGAACGCGTCCCCACGCCTCCATGAATCCGTCTTGGTATGCTTCTGCCGCCAACGGAATACTGGCGATCATGTATTCAACGACCGACTTCAGCCCGAGAAAACCGACGAGCATGCTGCCGATCTTTATACCAATCACGCTACCAGCAACTGCACCAGGTATTGCACCAACACCGAACGCCAGCATGCCCAGACCGCCGCCGACGACCGCGCCCGACAAAGCGCCGCCGCCCAGATAGAGTGCAACGTCATGGCATACGAGTCGCAACACCGGCCAGATTGCCTCAAGGCTGATACTACCCAGTTTTGCTTTCAGGCTCCGCAGTGCGATGCCTTCCGATTCATCCAGAGCCTTCTTTACATTCGCGGCCCGGACTCCGTAGCGTCGCGTCAGGAACCAGTGTCCGCGGTGCTGATTGGCATGAGGGGATGTGTAGGAGCCGCTTACCAGCAAACGATGTTTGATCGCATCGGCCAATCGTACTTCTATCTTGCCAAGCTGGCAGTAAAAATCGGATCGGTCGAATGGAATCGTGCTCATATCGTTCATGCTCGGCGTTGGGCGTTCGATGAGCATGCTCCACACCAACACCGTCGCATTGATGTTTCTCAAGACCAATAACGACTATGCATCCCTTCCATGTTTCAGTGCAACGGTTAAGCCAGCCCCTATGGCGGCTCTCTTCGGTTTCGATGCCACATGGCTAATTAGGGCATTATCAAGTCAGCCGCGCGAGCTGGCGTCCGAGTTTGACTTGACCGCCGGGCACTGGCGCCGACCACGCGAGGAAAAAACAGGCAATGGATACACAAAGACTTACTATGACGCGCTATGGCGGGATATCTACACGGAGAGGATTTGGGCGGGCATGCCGGAACACCTGGTGGTTTACAACCAGGCCGGAAATCGCATTGTCGCGTCCGGCGTAGTCTTGGGCGATACCTGCCAAGGAGACGAAACGGCGCTTCGCATGGGATGACGGAGCTCGTTTTACGCTAGCCGCAGCTGAAAATACCGGCGGTCACAGGCGCAGTGTGACACTCGTCATCTATAATGTTTGTTTTCGCAAAAACACACCAACATCATGGAATTAGCCAAGTCTTTCGAGCCAGCCGATATTGAACAGTTCTGGCGCACGGAGTGGGAAAAGCGCGGGTATTTCGCCGCCACCACGCACGCCGACAAACCCTCGTTCAGCATCCAGTTGCCGCCGCCGAACGTGACCGGCACCCTGCACATGGGCCATGCGTTCAACCAGACCATCATGGACGGCCTGACCCGCTACTACCGCATGCGCGGCTTCAATACGGCCTGGGTTCCGGGCACCGACCATGCCGGCATCGCGACCCAGATCGTGGTCGAACGCCAGCTCGATGCGCAGAAAATCTCGCGCCATGACCTGGGCCGCGAAAAATTCGTGGAAAAAGTCTGGGAATGGAAGGAAAAATCGGGCAATACCATTACCGGCCAGATGCGCCGCATGGGCACCTCCCCCGACTGGTCGCGCGAATACTTCACGATGGACGAAGCGCGCTCGAAGGTGGTCTCCGAGGTCTTCGTGCGCCTGTACGAACAGGGCCTGATCTACCGTGGCAAGCGCCTGGTGAACTGGGACCCGGTGCTGGGCACCGCGGTGTCGGACCTGGAAGTGGTGTCGGAAGAAGAAGACGGCTCGATGTGGTACATCCGTTATCCGCTGGCCGATGGCAGCGGCCACATGACGGTGGCGACCACGCGTCCGGAGACCATGCTCGGCGACGTCGCCGTCGCGGTCGACCCGACCGACGAACGCTACCTGGCGCTGGTCGGCAAGATGCTGAAACTGCCGCTGACGGACCGCGAGATCCCGGTGATCGCCGACTCGTACGTGGACAAGGCCTTCGGCACCGGCTGCGTGAAAATCACCCCGGCGCACGACTTCAACGACTATGCGGTTGGCCAGCGCCACCATCTCGAAAAAATCTGCATCCTCACGCTGGACGCGAAAATCAGCGATGAGGCGCCGCCCGCCTACCGCGGCATGGACCGCTTCGCCGCGCGCAAGCAGATCGTGGCCGACCTCGACGCCCAGGGCCTGCTGCAGGAAGTCAAGCCGCACAAGCTGATGGTGCCGCGCGGCGACCGCACCGGCGTGGTGATCGAACCGATGCTGACCGACCAGTGGTTCGTCGCGATGAGCAAGCCGGCGCCGGAAGGCACTTTCTTCCCCGGCAAATCGATCGCCGAAGTGGCGCTCGAGAAGGTCGCGGACGGCGAAATCAAGTTCGTGCCCGAAAACTGGAGCACGACCTACAACCAGTGGCTGGGCAACATCCAGGACTGGTGCATCTCGCGCCAGCTGTGGTGGGGCCACCGCATCCCGGCCTGGTACGACGAGGCCGGCAACATCTTCGTGGCCAGGACCGAGGCCGAAGCACAGGCGCAAGCGAAGGCGGCTGGCGCCATCGGCCAGGTCAGGCGCGATGATGACGTGCTCGACACCTGGTTCTCCTCGGCCCTGGTGCCTTTTTCGACCATGGGCTGGCCGGAAGACACGGTCGACATGCGCACCTTCCTGCCGTCGTCGGTGCTGGTGACCGGCTTCGACATCATCTTCTTCTGGGTCGCCCGGATGGTGATGATGACCGCCCACTTCACCGGCAAGGTGCCGTTCCGGACCGTGTACGTGCACGGCCTGGTGCGCGACTCGAGCGGCCAGAAGATGTCCAAGTCGAAGGGCAATACGCTCGACCCGATCGACCTGATCGAGGGCATCGACGTCGAGTCGCTGGTTGCCAAGCGCACCACCGGCCTGATGAACCCGCGCGACGCCGAAAAAATCGCGAAGGCGACCCGCAAGGAATTCCCGAGCGGGATCGCAGCCTACGGCGCCGACGCGGTGCGCTTCACCATGGCCAGCTACGCCTCGCTGGGACGCAACATCAATTTCGACCTTGGGCGTGCCGAAGGCTACCGCAACTTCTGCAACAAGATGTGGAATGCCACGCGCTTCGTGCTGATGAACACCGAAGGCAAGGACTGCGGCGCGGACGCCGGCGGCATGTCGCAGGCCGACCGCTGGATCATCTCGCTGATGCAGCGCGCCGAAGCCGAGGTGGCCAAGGGTTTCGAGGACTACCGCTTCGACAACATCGCCGCCACCATCTACAAGTTCGTATGGGACGAGTACTGCGACTGGTACCTGGAAGTGGCCAAGGTGCAGGTCCAGCACGGCAGCGAAGCACAGCAGCGCGCGACGCGCCACACCCTGCTGCGCGTGCTCGAAACGATCCTGCGCATGGCCCATCCGGTGATCCCGTTCGTGACCGAAGCACTGTGGCAGGTGGTTGCGCCGCTGGCCGGAACGGCGCCTGCCGCAGGCGGCGGTTCGATCATGGTCCAGCCTTATCCCGAAGCCGATACGGCGCTCATCGACGAAGACGCCGAACAATGGATGGCGCAGCTCAAGGCGCTCACCGACGCCACCCGCAACCTGCGCGGCGAAATGCAGATTTCGCCGTCGGTACGGGTGCCGCTGATCGTGGAAGCGTCGGGCGCCGCCGACCAGGCGCGCCTGCAAAGCTTTGCTGCCTGCATCCAGGCGCTCGGCAAGCTGTCGGAAGTAAACATCGTCGATGCGCTGCCCGAGTCGCCGGCGGCGGTGTCCATCGTCGGCACCACCAAGCTGATGCTCAAGGTGGAGATCGACGTGGCGGCCGAGCGCGAACGCCTGGCCAAGGAGATCGCAAGGATCGAAGCGGAGATCGCGAAGGTGAACGGCAAGCTCGGCAACGAAAGCTTCGTGGCGCGCGCGCCGGCCGCCGTGGTGGCGCAGGAAAATGAGCGCCTGGTGAATTTTTCGGCCACGATTGCCAAGCTGCGCGAGCAGTACGCCAAACTGCCTGTTGCCTGAATCGGATAGAAAGACCCGGATGCGCGTGGAGATCCTTGCGCGCATCCGACGATACCGGCGCTCAGGGCCGCTCGACGTAGCGGCTCAGGTGCCGGTCGAGCTGGTTGGCGAAGTTCTGGCGGTCGGCCTGCCCGAACGGCGCCGGGCCGCCGGTATCCACGCCGCTGCCGCGCAGTTCGTCCATGAACGTGCGCATCGTAAGCTGCTGCGCGATGTTGTCGTCGGTGTAGAACTCGCCGCGCGGATTGAGCGCAAAGCCCCCTTTTTCCAGCACCTGCGCCGCGAGCGGGATGTCGCCGGTGACCACCAGGTCGCCCTTCGACAGCAGGCGCACGATTTCAGCGTCGGCCTCGTCGGCGCCTGCCGGCACCTGCAAGGCGCGGATGAAGCGCGAACCGGGTACGCGCATGAGCTGGTTGGCGACCAGCGTGGTCATCACCTGCAGGCGCTCCGCGGCGCGGAACAGGATTTCCTTGATCACGACCGGACAGGCGTCCGCATCAACCCAGATCTGCATCATCATCGCCTATGGTTTTTCAGGCAGGCAGTATAACGCGCAGGTTCGACCGGCTGGCGCTCAAAACTCCTCCCAATCGCCGTCGGCGGTTGCCATCGCAGGTGCTGCGATCTTCCTTGGTGCGGCCGCGGCCACGGGCGGTCGCGCCGCAGGGGTCAAGCGCGGCG
>JBAQKU010000059.1:0-4020 GCA_049301315.1 Telluria sp. | reverse complement strand
GCAGCCGCACTGGGCGGTTTGAAGCCAGCTCCTGCAAGCCGACTTCGGGAGGCCAACTCCCATCTCTGATACAGCACCGCAAGCTTGCGCTTGCGTTCGTGTCACACGGAATCCCCGTCCTTTAGGTCGGGGGAGGACGTCAATGCAATCCTCCACTGGATTCCGGTCGAGTGTTGCGCGGAAGCATCATAATCAAATGACACAGTCCACTGCCGCCCCAAGTTGAGCCACGATGCTTTAGTCTAGACACAATCCGGGCAACGCCTGTGCGGCGCCGACAAGGCAGGCTAGCGTAAAGCCAGCAGCCAGGCAAGCTTCCTTGCGCCCCCGGTTCTTGTTGCGAAATGTCAACTTTAGCTGAATCCAGGTATTGAAAATCAGTTATTAATGCGTTTGGGCATCTTTCGCTGATACATTTAGCGCTAATTTGATAGACTTGCAGGCTAGATTCTATAGTGCCATCGCGACTGGCGTTTTTTGGCAGGCCAACGATAGAAAGACCTGGGATTACGATGTCCTCAAGCCCCCCACCGGTGCCGATGCACGACCTGCGCGATGGGCTCGACACGCTCATGGAAGCGGCCGGCGACGCGGTGTTCCGGCTCGACGCCACAGGTCAGATTGTGTTTGCCAGCGCGCGCAGCCGCGCCCTGATCGGCGCCGGACAGGAACCGTGCGGCGCGATGCTCAGCACGTTTACCGCGGATGACGACCGTGCAAGCCTGCGCAACGCGTTGGCCGACGCCGCCGCCAGCGCCGAGCCGGTGCGGATCGAAGTGCGCCTCGCGAGCCCCGACCGGCACATCTGGTTCGAACTGCGCCTGGTCGGCTGCCTCGATGCGCACGGCTCGCCCGCTGTGCTGGTCATCGGACGCGACATGTCGGCCCAGCATGCGAGCGAAGCGCGGCTGCGCCACATGGCGACCCACGATGCGCTCACCGACCTGCCGAACCGCCTGCTGCTGTCGGACCGCATCCGCATGGTGATCGCCCAGGCACGCCGCTCCGGCCAGGGTTTTTCGGTGGCCACCGTGGGACTGGACGGCTTCAAGAAGGTCAACGACGGGCTCGGCCATCCAGTCGGCGACGCGGTGCTGCGCATGGCCGCGGCGCGCTTGCGCAAGACGCTGCGCGACAGCGACACCCTGGCCCGCGTCGGCGGCGACGAATTCGTCGCGGTGCTGCCGGGCACTTTCACCGAGGCCCAGATCAAGCTCGTCACCGGACGCCTGCTGGCCACCGTGCAGGCGCCGTTCGAAGTCGAGGGCCATACCATCTACGTCGGCGCCTCGGTCGGGATCTCGATCTACCCGCAGCACGCCGAAGACGAGGTGCGGCTGGTGGCGCTGGCCGACGCGGCCATGTCGCGCGCCAAGGAAACCGGCAAGGCGCGCTGCGTGGTCTACAGCGCGCGCCAGAGCGGCCCGCCGGAACACGACATTTCGCTCGAGGCGGCCATGTTCCAGGCTGTGCGCGAAGGCGAATTCCTGCTCTACTACCAGCCCATCGTGGACGCCCACACGCGCCAGATCCAGGGCTTCGAAACGCTGATGCGCTGGAAGCATCCGCACCTGGGCATGGTGCCGCCGGTGCGCTTCATCCCGATCGCTGAAACGAACGGCCTGATCAACCTGCTGGGCGCGTGGGCGCTCAAGGCGGCCTGCGCCCAGTTGCGCCACTTCGAAGAAGCCGCCAAGCGCGAGCTCTACATCTCCGTCAACATCAGCCCGCGCCAGTTCCGCAACGACAAGTTCCTCGACATCCTGGACGACGCCATCGCGTTTTCCGGCGTGCGCGGCGAGCAGCTCGTGCTCGAGATCACGGAGGGCACGCTGATGATCGACCCGCTGCATGCCGAGTCCATCCTGGGCAAGATGGCCGAGCGCAAGGCGCGCATCGCGATCGACGATTTCGGCACCGGTTATTCCTCGCTGGCCTACCTCAAGCGTTTCCCGATCTCGGTGCTCAAGATCGACCGCGCCTTCATCAAGGACCTGCCCGATTCGCAAAAGGACGGCGCCATCTGCAATGCGGTGCTCGACCTGGCCAAGCATCTTGGCCTGTCGGTGGTGGCCGAAGGCGTCGAGACCGAAGAACAACTGCATTATCTTGAGCGGCGCGGCTGCCAGTATGTGCAAGGCTACCTGACCGGCAAGCCGATGCCGGCCCACGTGGCCGTCGCAGCGCTCACCGAAAACCTTTACGCAGCGCTTTTGCCAACCGAACTGCGGGCGGGAATCCAATGAAACAGAATGCCCAGAGCGGCGCCGCGGCGAACGCCGACGCCACCCTCGCCCTGCTGTGGGAACGGGTGCGCCGCCAGGGCGACATGCCCGGCTTCGGCAAGGCCATCAGCGCCATCCTGGGCGCCATGCGCGGCGAAGACGAGCCGGCCTTCAACATGACCAGGACCGTGCTGTCCGATCCGGTCCTGACCCAGCGCGTGCTGCGCCTTGCCAACAGCAGCATGTATTCGGCCTTCGGGCAGCACATCAACACCATCACCAAGGCGGTGCTGGTGCTCGGCACCGAGGCCATCGGACACCTCGCGCTGGGCCTGAAGCTCATTGAAGAGCTGAGCAACTCTTCGCCCGATTCGACCATTGCGCACGTCGAGATGGAAAAGGCGGTGCTGGCCGGGATGGTGGCCCAGCAGGTCGCCGCCAGCGTGTCCGCGCGCGATCCGGAAGAAGCCGTGGTGTGCTCGATGCTGCACACGCTGGGGCGCATGATGGTGACCTTCTACATGCCCGAGCGCTGGGAGGCGCTGCACCGGCACGGCGGCGCCGGCAACGAGGACGCCAGCGCGCCGGAAGTGCTCGGCCTGTCGCTCGAATCGCTGGGCCGCGCCGCGGCCGAGCACTGGGGCCTGCCAAGGAACCTGGTCAACGGCATGCGCCGCATCGAACCGGGCCCGCCCGACGTTCAATTGGCGCACGAAGACTGGCTGGCCGCGCTCTCGACCATGTCCTCGCAGTGCGCCGCATCGCTCTGGCATGACGACCCGGAAGGCGCCGCCGGCGTGCTGGCGCTGGCCGAGAGCTATGCGCCGATGCTGAAGGTCGCGCCAGGCAGCCTGATGGTGGCCATCGGGAAGGCCAAGGAGGCGGCGGCGGCCGACCTGACGATCGCGCCGCTGGCCAAGCCGGCCGAAAAACGCGCCAGGCAGCTGGCCTCGACCCGCATGCGCGCCGAGGGCAACCGCATCCTCATCAGCGGCGTGGCCGACATGCGCGACACGCTCTCGAGCGCCACGCCGGGCCAGATGATGTCGATGGCGCTCGAAACGGTCTACCAGGGTCTCGACTTCTCGCGCGCCGCCGCCTTCCTGCGCAACCGGCGCGACGGCACCTACTCGGCCAAGATGGGTTTCGGCGAAGGCATCACCGAGCTGTTCCCGCTGATGTCGTTCGACGACACCTACCAGCCCAACGTGTTCCACGCCGCGCTCACCAGCGACCGCGTCATCTTCATCGAAAACGCCAAGGATCCCAAGTTCGCGACCAAGCTGCCGTTCTGGTGGAAGGCTTCGCTGTCGGACGCGCGCAGCTTCGTGATCCTGCCGCTGTGCGCCAACGGACAGCCGGCCGGCTTCATTTACGGCGACTGGGACCACACCTTCCCGGCGATCCAGCTCAACCAGGCCGAGTTCGCGCTGTTGAACGAGCTGCGCGCCCTGGTGGTGCGGGCGGTCGAGCGGCGCCAGCAGATCGAACTGGACGCCGTCCAGCGCGGCTGATCAGCCCTGGCGCTGCCAGCGAAACGACAAGGCCGCGGCGAGCGCCCCGGCGCCGGCCAGCGCGGCGGCCGCGAAGTACACCGGCTCCGGACCGAGCTTATCCCAGCACAGCGTCATGAACAGGGCGCCCAGGGTGCCCCCCACGCCATACCCGATGCTGATGAAGAGCGCCTGCCCGCGCGCCTGCAAGGGCCCGGAAAACCAGCGCTGCAGCGTGATGACGCAAGCCGAATGGTGGGCCGCGAAACTGGCCGCATGCAGCAGCTGGGCCAGCGCCAGCC
>JBAQKU010000058.1:0-2469 GCA_049301315.1 Telluria sp. | reverse complement strand
GCGCTTCACCACCTACGAGCGCATCGAGCTGTCGATGCCGGTCATGGTCAAGAAGAACGGCAGCCGCACCGAGTTTGTCGCGGCCAAGCTGCGCGGCAGCCTGATGCTGGCGCTGCGCAAGCGGCCGGTCTCGGCCGAGGCGGTCGACACCGCGGTCGCCTCGATCGAGGAAAAGCTGCTCACCAGCGGACAGCGCGAGGTCGATACCGGCTACGTCGGCGAACTGGTGATGCAGGAACTCAAGCGTCTCGACAAGATCGCCTACATCCGGTTTGCGTCGGTCTACAAGAACTTCGAGGACCTGGCTGAATTCCAGGACGCGATTGCCGAAGTCGGGCATGAGCGCAAGCCGCGCAAGTAGGACCTTCCCCCTGCGTCTGCGTTACCCGTTTCCGTTCCCCTCCCACAGTTGAGGCAAGTCAGGCGTGCATTGGTCGCGCCTGCTAACTTGTCACTCAAGCGATCCAGGTCAATACGCAGGCGGCAAACTCAGCAGTGAACCTGCGTGCCGCGCCGCGTGCGCCCGGCTGCGCGTCAACGCTGCGGAGGTGAAACGGTGCGATTGCGATTGGCCGGCGGGTTCACGCTCATCGAGGTGCTGGTGGCCGTCTTCGTGCTCGCGGTCGGGGTCATCGGGGCAGCCGGCGCGCACATGACGGCGCTGCGCACCCGCCACCAGTCGAGCCTCATGTCCGACGCGGTGCAGCTGGCCAGCGCCCTGGCCGAGCACATGCGCGCCAATGTCGCCCAGATGCGCGCCGCCGACGCGGCCAATCCCTACCTTCAGTTGCGCTACGACGCCCGGCGTGAAGGCGCGCCGCCGCGCGCGGCCGCCCTGTGCTATGCGGGCGCCAATTGCAGCAGCGCCCAGCTGGCCGATTTCGAGCTGCACGAACTAAAGCAAGCCCTGCATGCGCACTTCCCGGGCGGGCGCGTGGCGGTCTGCCGCGACGCGCAGGTGTGGGATGCCGGGCGCCGCGCGCTGACCTGGAACTGCGGCGGCGCCAGCAACGCGCCCATCGTGATCAAGCTTGGCTGGCGCGGCAAGAACCACGATGGCAGCGACGCGCTCGACGGCGCACTCCAGTTCGCGCCCAGCGTGGCGATCCTCCTGTCCGGGGACACGCCATGACGCGCGCACGCCAGCATGGCGTCACCCTTGTCGAGCTGATGCTCGCGCTCGCACTCGGGCTGCTGGTGCTGCTGCTTGCGGCGGTGCTGCTGTTGTCGTCGAATGCCAGCTACATCGCGCAAACGGAAGCGGCCAGCGTTGCCGACGGTGGCCGCCACGCGCTCGAGATCATTGCGCGCTCGGCGCGCCAGGCCGCGTTCGTGAACTGGGACCTGGACGGTATCGCGGCGGTCGGCCTGGCCGCGGCGCCGGCCGGCGTGGGCGGGCTGGACGACAAAGAGGTGGACAAGGCCAGCGACGGCATCGCCGATCCGCGCCCGGGCGCGCTCAACGGCAGCGACGTGCTGGCGCTGCGTTTCGCCGGCTCCGGCGAGGGCGCCGAGGGCGACGGCAGCGTGCTTAGCTGCGGCGGGGCCGGCGTGGGCGAACGGGGCTCCGGCTGGAGCATTTTCTACGTGGCGCGCAGCGGCGCCGGCGAGGCCGAGCTGCGCTGCAAATACCGCGGCAAGGGCGGCTGGGGGGCCGATGCGATCGTGAGCGGGGTCGATTCGTTCCAGGTCTTGTACGGGCTCGACACCGACGCGCCGGCCGATGGACTGGCGAACCGCTACCTGAACGCCGATGCGCTGAACGCCCTCGACGACGCCTTGGTGCTGAGCGGCGCCAGCGCGGTCGCGCGCGAGCGCGAGCGCAACCGGAAAACCCACTGGAAGCGCATCACCAGCATCAAGGTCGCGTTGCTGCTGCACGGGGCGAGCCACGCGCGCGCCGGCAGTTCGCCGGCGGTGTTCGACCTGTTCGGCCGCGCCCATGCCGAGGCGCTTGCCGCCAGCGACCGCGGCACCCGTATCCGCGAAGACCAGATGCCCGATGCATTGCGCATGCGCGAGCGGCAGCTGTTTTCGTCCACCATCCTGTTGCGCAATCCTGCGCTGTGAGGAGCGACCTTGACGCCACGCCAAGCAAATGAGCCGCGCGACAACGGCGCGGCGCTGGTCACTGCGCTGTTCGTGCTGCTCGCGGTAATGATCGTCGGCGTATCGGCCGCGCAGGGCGCATTCAACGACGAGAAGGCCGCGCGCACCGAACGCGACCGCCACATTGCATTCCAGGCGGCCGAAGCGGCGCTGCTGGACGCGGAGCGCGATATCGAGGGCGGGAACAACCCGGCATCGGCACGCGCCGCCTTGTTCGCCGCAGGCAACGCAATCGGCTTCGACGAAGGCTGCGGCAAGGGCCAGGACAATCCCAACCTCGGCCTGTGCCAGCGCGCGCCGCCGCCCGACACGCCCGCCTGGCAGCAGGCCGCCCTGTCCGACCAGCGCGCCGCCAACACC
>JBAQKU010000057.1:0-4001 GCA_049301315.1 Telluria sp. | reverse complement strand
GAATCGGGGTCTGTCCCCGATTTCGCGACGCACCAAAAAGAATCGGGGTCTGTCCCCGATTGTGGTTTTGCTAAAAAAAACGCACCCCTGGGGGTGCGTTCCAAATTTTGTTCACGTTTCCGACCGTTTAGCGGTGCTAACGGCATTCTGTAAAACGCGTGTCTCCCTGATATTTCTCCGGTATGGACTACCGTGCTTTTATCTACTACTCCCCAAATCTTCAATCCGCTTTGAGCCCGGGCACCGCCTGCGGTGCTCACAAGAGGTGCCCATCATAACGTATTTGAATTCGCAGATCGTTGCTTTTATGTAACGGACATTTTAATTATTTCATTTGTAGACCAAGTTGGGCAGCCAGAGCGAAATCTGTGGTACGTACGTGACAAGTAGTAAAAATCCCAACATTGTCAGCAACCACGGCATCACTGCGACCGTCAGCTCGGAGATCCCCATCTTGGTAATTCCGGAGGCGACGTACAGGTTCAGCCCGACCGGTGGATGGCACATGCCCACCTCCATGTTGACCACGATCAGGATGCCGAAGTGGACCGGATCGATGCCCAGCTTCATGGCGACCGGGAACAGGATGGGCGCCATGATCAGCACGATCGACGACGGTTCCATGACGTTGCCGGCCAGCAGCAGCAGCAGGTTTACCACCAGCAGGAAGGTGATCACGCCCAGCCCTTGCCCGGTAATCCATTCCGCCATTGTCTGCGGGATGTTTTCGCTCGTCATCAGGAAAGAGAACAGCACGGCGTTAGTGATGATGTAGAGCAACATCGCCGACAGCGAGGCCGAATCGAGCAGCACCTTGCCGACCTGTTTCAGTTTCAGGTCCTTGTACACGAACACCGAAATGAAGAAGGCGTACACCGCCGACATCGCGGCTGCCTCGGTGGGCGTGAACATGCCGCTGTAGATGCCGCCCATCACGATCACGATCAGCAGCAGGCCCCAGGCGCTCTTGCGGAATGTGCCCCAGCGCTCGCCCCAGCTCGCCTTTGGCATGCGCGGATAGTTGTGCTTGCGCGCCAGGAACCAGGTCGTCAGCCCCAACAGGAACGCCAGCATGATGCCCGGCACCACGCCGGCCATGAACAACTGCCCGACCGAGGTATTGGTGGTGACCGAATACATCACCATCACGATCGATGGCGGAATCAGGATGCCCAGCGCGCCCGAGGTGGTGATCACCCCGGCGCCGAACTGCTTCGGATAGCCCTGCCTGACCATGGCCGGCAGGATGATGGAGCCGATCGCCACCACCGTTGCCGGGCTCGAGCCGGAGACCGCGGCGAACAGCGCGCAGGCCAGCACCCCGGACAGCGCCAGCCCGCCGTGCCAGTGCCCGACCATGGATGTGGCGAAATTGATCATGCGCCGCGCCACCCCGCCGTGGGTCAGGAAATTGCCGGCGAGAATAAAGAACGGGATCGCCATGATCTCGAACTTCTCGATACCGGTGAACAATTTCATGGCCACCGCCTCGATCGGCACCTGGGTCATGGTAAACAGGAAGGTGAGCACCGTCAGGCCGAGCGAGATCGAGATCGGCATCCCGGTCAGCATCAGCAGCAGCAGCAATACAAAGATGATGGCCGCGTTCATGCTGCACTCCCTTTCGATTTGGCTTCTTCGATTTCGTCGTCCAGCCCTTCGACATACGCATGGTCATGCCGCGGCAACTCGCCGCTGCGCACGAACTGCACTGCCACCTGGAGGAAACGGAAACACATCAGCCACGAGCCGAGCGGCACGGCCAGGTAGACGATCCAGACCGGCACTTCCATGTCCGGCGAGGTCTGCTCGGTATGCGCCATGCCCCACACGAATTCGGCGCCCAGCGTCCCGATGACGCCGGTAAACAGCGCGCCGGCCAGCAGGCCGAAGATGACGAACTTGGCGCGCCAGCGCTCGTTCAGGCGGTTGATCAGCACGTCGACGCCGACGTGGATGCCGGTGCGCACGCCGTAGGCCGCGCCGAACTTGGCCATCCACACGAACATGTAGATGCACAGCTCCTGGGCCCAGCTGGTATTGATCTGGATCAGCCAGTCCTGCACGCCGGGAATGGGCAGGCCCGACAGGTAACGGTGCACGACGGCAATGAAGATGATCAAAGTCGCCGCACCCATCAGGGTCGCGATGATCCATTCTTCCAGGTGGTCGAGGTATTTCATCAGTGTCTCCATGAAACCCCGCCGTTCAGGGCGGGGAGGTAAGGAGACGGTTTTCGCCGCTCCGCAAATAAGACTGAACTTTGTTTCTTTCGCATGATCCAATCCTTCAAGTGCTGCTACTTATAGCGATGACGCGGTGTGGCGTGTACAAGGCAAGGCAATGATTTCTCCGTTCCACCGTCGCCGTAAGGCGAGGCCGAAAGGTATCCCGTGGTCTGAATAAGGTGGCAGATGCCGCCCCTCTCGGGCATGAGAGGCCAGTAGTGGGAATCCCCTCACTGTAGGGAGGGGAGGATGTCAAAAGGGGAGTATCCTTCAGGCAGGGGAAATTGGAGACGCGATGCGGGACGGCGCATTGCGCGCCGCCCCAGCTCACCCTGTTACTTCGATTTCGCCGCTTCCTTGTTGATGGCCTCGATCAGATCCTTGCCGATCCGCTCTTCCATCTGTTTGTGCACCGGCAGCAGTGCCTTGCGCCACTCAGCCTGTTCCTTCGGGTTGAGCGTGTAGATGATCGTCTTGCCGGCCTTCTTGATCGCGTCCATGGCCATGTCGTTGTCGCGCTGGGCGATGGCTTTTTCGTAGGTGGTCGCTTCCTGCATCGCCTTTTCCAGGCTGGCGCGGATGTCGCCCGGCAGGCCGTCCCAGAACTTCTTGTTGACGATGACGGCGTACCCCAGGTAGCCGTGGTTCGACATCGTCACGTGCTTTTGCACCTCATGCATCTTCTGGGTGTACATGTTCGACGGCGGATTCTCGGTGCCGTCCACCACGCCGGTCTGCAAGGCCTGATAGACTTCGGAGAACGCCAGCACCTGCGGATTGGCGCCCAGCGCGCGCATCTGCGCGTCGAGTACCTTGGACGACTGGATGCGCATTTTCAGGCCCTTGAAATCGGCCGGGGTGTGCAGCGGCTTGTTGGCGGACATGACCTTGAAACCGTTGTCCCAGTACGCCAGCCCGGTGATGCCCTTCGATTCGAGTTTTTTCAGCAGGCCCTTGCCGATCGGACCTTCCGTCACGCTATACAGCGCCTGCTTGGTCGGGAAAATGTAGGGCAGGTCGAACACCTCGAATTCCTTGGCGCCCAGCGGGCCGAACTTGGCCAGCGACGGCGCCAGCATCTGGACCGCGCCCAGTTGCAGCGCTTCGAGTTCTTCCTTGTCCTTGTACAGCTGGCTGTTCGGATAGACTTCCACCTTGACCCGGCCCTGTGTCGCTTTTTCGGCCAGCGCCTTGAAGCGCTCGGCGGCCTGGCCCTTCGGGGTGTCGGTCGCCACCACGTGGCTGAACTTGATGACGATCGGTGCTTGCGCGTAGGCGTTGATGCTCATTGCTGCTGCCAGGGCTACTATCAGGGTCTTGATCTGCATGTCTATCTCCAGTGTCGATGAAAAAAATTATTCTTTTTACTATCGGTAAGTTTGATACCCTTCATTCACGCCTGCTATTGTGGATAACCACAATAGCGCGATTGTCAGATAAACCTGATGTTATGGCATGAAAAATCCGTTCGCGCCCGCGCGCCCCGTCCATCTGGCCACTCCCTGGCGCTGGCTGCTGCCGGTGCTGCTGGTGCTGCTGTTCCTGGCGGTACTGCTCTGGCTGCCATGGCAGGCACGCCAGATGGAAAGCAACGAGCGCCAGGAACAGCTGATCGCCGACACCTTGTGGGTCGAGCAAACCATCCGCCTCGAACTGACGCGCAATGAAGACGCGCTCGACGCCCTGCGCGCCGACCTGGTGGCCAACTCGCTGTCGGGCGCCGCGGTGCAGGAGCGGCTGGATCTCATGCTCAAGAACGGCCACGAGCTGCAG
>JBAQKU010000056.1:0-3536 GCA_049301315.1 Telluria sp. | reverse complement strand
CGACCCCATCATGACGCGCGGCGGCTGGCAGGTCGACCGCGCCGACCTGTACGCCCAGGCCGGAGTGGGGCCGGAGGCGATCGACCTGATCCAGACCTACGACGACTACCCGGTGATTGTCATGATGCAGTTCGAAGACCTCGGCTTCTGCGAAAAAGGGGAGGGCCCGCAATTCGTGCGGCGCCACGGCCTCGGTTTCGACGGCAGCTTCCCCAACAACACCGGCGGCGGGCAGCTCTCGGGCGGGCAGGCGGGCGCCGCCGGCGGCTTCATCGGCATGACCGAAACCATCCGCCAGCTGACCGGCGCGGCCGGCGCGCGCAGCGTGCCCGGGGCCGAACTGGGCCTGGTGTGCGGCTTCGGCATGGTGACCTACGACCGCTGCCTGTGCACCGGCGCGGTGATCCTCGGGAGCGCGCCATGACGGCCCCGCTGACACGCCCCCAGCGCAAGAATCCGATCCTGCGCACGCGCCAGCCGACGCTGCCGCCGAACAGCCGCGGGCGCGTCGCGCTCGGGCTGACCGCGGCGGCCGCGCTGGGCCGCTTCGAGCTGCAAAAATGCGCCGACTGCGGCCAGGTGCAGTACCCGCCGCGCGAAGCCTGCCGCTCCTGCCTGTCGGCGCGGCTCGAGTGGAAGCCGGAAAGCGGCGCCGCGCTGCTGCTGAGCGAAACCGTGCTCCATCACAGCAACGACCTGTTTTTCCGCGAGCGCCTGCCGTGGCGGCTGGGACTTGCGCAACTCGACAGCGGCCCGAGCGTCATGGTGCATTTGCTCGATGACGTGGCGCCGCCCCCCGCCCGCATGCGGGTCGGCGTGCGGCTCGACCGCGCCGGCCAGGCGGTACTGCTGGGATTGCCTGAAACGGAGACTGAGAACATGAATGAAGACCGCGTACTGCGCGAAATGAGTTGCGACCCGAAGTTTCGCAAGGTGCTCGTCAGCGACGGCAAATCGGCGGTCGGCCAGGCTGTGGTGAGGGCGCTGGCGAAAGCCGGCGCCGACCTGATCTGGGTCGGCCACGCCGAACCCTGGAAAACCCCGCCCGGCTTCGACAGCATCGCCGACCTGCCGCAGGTGAGCCTGGTGCCGCTCGACCTGACCAGCGCCAAGTCGGTCAGCGAGGCGGCCGGCTCGATCGGCGGCAAGGTCGACATCGTGATCAACACCGCCGAGGTGCACCGCACCTTCGGCATCGGCGCGCGGCGCGGCACTGATGTTGCGCGCGCTGAAATGGACATCAACTATTTCGGCCTGCTGCGCCTGGCGCAGGAATTCGGGCCCGCCCTCAAGGGACGCGGCGCCGACGGCCAGTCCAGCGCCGTGGCCTGGGTCAACCTGCTGTCGATCTACGCCCTGTCGAACTTTCCGGCGCACGGCACCTTCTCCGCCTCGAAAGCGGCCGCGCTGTCGCTGGCGCAGTGCCTGCGCGCCGAGATGCGTCCGGCGGGCATTCGGGTCATTAACGTGTTCCCCGGCCCGATCGACGATGACTGGAACCAGCTCACGCCGCCGCCCAAGGTGGCGCCCGAAGCGCTGGCCAGCGCCATCGTCAAGGCGCTGCGCGACGGCGTCGAGGACGTTTATCCCGGCGACGTGGCGCAGGAGTGGCTCGAGCGCTGGCTGGACAATCCCAAAGTGCTCGAACGCGAGCTCGCCGCCGGAGGAACCTGAATGAAACCGACAGAGATACTGAGCGCGCTGGCCGGCGCGCTGGGCAATGGCCAGATCCGCGTGATCGACCTGACCCAGACGCTGACCCCAGAATTCCCGCAGATTACGGTGCCGCCCGAGTTCGGCCAGTGCTGGCCGTTCCGGGTCGAAGAGATCTCGCGCTACGACGAACGCGGTCCGGCCTGGTACTGGAACAATTTTTCGTGCGGCGAACATACCGGCACCCACTTCGATGCGCCGATCCACTGGATCTCGGGGCGCGAGCTGCCGAACAACGCGGTCGACACCATCGAGGTCAAGAACTTCGTGGCGCCGGCCGTGGTCATCGACTGCGTTGCCGATGCCGCGGCCGACGCCGACTACCTGCTCAGCGTCGACGACGTGCTTGCGTGGGAAGCGGTGCACGGATGCATCCCGGGCGGCGCCTGGGTGCTGATGCGCACCGACTGGTCCAAGCGCCACCTCGACCCGCAGGCGTTCCAGAACTACGACGAAAGCGGCCAGCATACGCCCGGCCCGAGCGCCGAGGTGGCGCGCTTTTTGGTCGAGCAGCGCGACGTGCTCGGTTTCGGTTCGGAAGCCATCGGCACCGATGCCGGGCAGGGCTTTCACCAGCGCCCGCCGTACCCCTGCCACTACTACATGCACGGCGCCGGGCGCTACGGCCTGCAATGCCTGACCAACCTGCACCTGCTGCCGCCCACCGGCAGCGTGCTGATTTGCCCGCCCCTTAAAATCCAGAACGGCAGCGGCAGCCCGCTGCGGGTCCTGGCGCTGGTGGAGTCGATATGACGCACACAACACCGCGCTGCGCGGTCGTCACCGGCGGCAGTGCCGGCATCGGGGCCGAACTGTGCAAGCAGATGCTGGCCGACGGCTACCAGGTCGTTTCAATGGCGCGCCGCGCACCGGAATTTTCCCACGAGCGGCTCCATTCGGTGGTGGTCGACCTGGCCGACCGCGCGGCCACGGCGCAGGCCGCGCGCGAGGTGGCCGTGCGCTTCGCGCCCGATACGCTGGTGCACAATGCCGGCGTGATCCTGCCGGCCCGGCTCGAAGAGGTCAGACTGGAAGACCTCGACACCCTGGTCGACATCCACCTGGCGGCCGCGATCGTGCTGGCGCAGGCGATGCTGCCCGCGATGAAGGCCGGCGGCTTCGGGCGCATCGTGCTGCTGTCCTCGCGCGGCGCGCTTGGCCTGGCCGGACGCACCAGCTATGGCGCCACCAAGTCCGGCATGATCGGCATGGCGCGCACCTGGGCGCTGGAACTGGCGCCGCACGGCATCACGGTCAACGTGGTCGCGCCCGGCCCGGTCCAGACCGACATGTTCCACGAGATCGTTCCGCACGGCAGCCCCAAGGTCGAGGCGCTGGCCGCCAGCATTCCCGTCAGGCGGCTGGGGCAGCCGGCCGACGTGGCGCATGCGGTGCGCTTCTTCACCACGGCCGAGGCCAGTTTCGTCACCGGCCAGGTGTTGTACGTGTGCGGCGGAACCAGCCTTGGCGGACTGGTCCTGTAAGCGGCGAGCTCTTGGACGCGTCGGCGCGCGCGATTTTGAGGTACGCTAATGGCTCGCCACGCCAAGGAGTTTCGCCATGACCATGCCCTATGAAACCGCGCAACCGGAACGCAGCACCGTCGATGCGCTGCCGGGAATTGTTGCGCTCGATTTCGGCACCGACTGGTGCGGTTACTGCCGCGCAGCCGCGCCTCACATAGCGGCAGCCTTGTCCGGGCAGCCGGAAGTGCGCCATATCAAGGTCGAGGACGGCAGCGGGCGGCCGCTGGGACGCTCGTTCAGGGTCAAGCTCTGGCCCACCGTGGTGTTCTTGAAAGACGGCAAGGAGTACGCCCGCGT
>JBAQKU010000055.1:0-15747 GCA_049301315.1 Telluria sp. | reverse complement strand
GAGCAGGCCCGCGATCGCGCCCAGGCCGGGCCAGATGGCGCGGTGCGCGCGGCGAAAATCGAGCGTTGCGGCCAGCGCCACCAGGCCCAGGCACAGCGACAGGTCGCCGAAGGTGATCGGGTTGATCAGCCCGCCCGGGCGATCCAGGTCGAGCTCGGCGCGCTGGTAGCCGACCAGCAGCGCGCCCGCCAGCGCGCCCGCGATCACGCCCCACCACAGGAGTTTGCGGTCCGGCTTGAGCACCAGCACCAGCATCAGCGCCGACACCGCGAACAGCATGCGCACGGGTTTTTCGAGCATGGGGAGGGTGGCCCCGTCGCGCACCAGGAACAGCAGCAGCGCGTACAGGAAATTGAACGCGAACGCGAACACCACCCAGCGAATTTCGGGCCAATGGCGCGCCAGTGCGGCGCGGCCCGGCTTGAGGAAGAACGGCGCGGCCAGCACGAACGTGAAGCTGCTCAGGCTCACGCCGAAGTCGGTTATCAGGCTCAGGAAGGGGAATAAGAAGATCAAAGCGGCAATCAAGGCCTGCCTTGGATCCATCATTTTTATCAAGTTATTGTTCATTCATCTTCATCTGGGATATTCTTGCTACCCTGAGCAACCGACATCACCTTGGCAGACCATGCAGCACGCACCAACCATCTCCGTCGTCATCACCACGTACAACCGGCCGGATGCGCTGGAAGCGGTGCTGCGAGCCTGTTTTGCCCAGTGCGACAAGAATTTTGAAATCATTATCGCTGATGACGGCTCCACTGCCAACACGAAGGACTGCATCGATCGGCTCAAGGCCCTCTCGCCGGTGCCGTTGCAGCACGTCTGGCAGCCCGACGAAGGCTTTCGGGCGGCGCTGGCGCGCAACCGCGGCACGCTGGCGGCGAGCGGCGAATACATCGTGTTCCTGGACGGCGACTGCATCCCGCAGCGCGACTTCATCGCCTGGCACCGCAAGCTGGCGCGGCGCGGGTACCTGGTATCGGGCAGCCGGGTGCTGCTCAGCGCCGAGCTGACGGCGCGCATCCTGGCCGAGAAGATCGACCTGCACCGGATGGGACTGGTCGACAAGCTGCGCTACCGCTTCGCCGGGCATATCAACAAGGTGCTGCAGTTGCTGCTGCGCTGGCCGGACGCAGGGCGCGAGAGCCGCCGTTTCACATGGCGCCGGATCAAGAGCTGCAACCTGGCGGTGTGGCGCACCGACCTGGACAAGGTTAACGGCTTCGACGAGAGCTTCCTGGGCTGGGGGCACGAGGATTCCGACCTGGTGGTACGGCTGTTCAATGCCGGTGTGATGCGCAAGGACGGCGCGTTCGCGACCGAAGTGTTCCATTTGTGGCACCGGGAAGCGCAGCGCGACCAGGAGTCGAGCAACAAGCAGATGGTGCTGGCGCGCGCAAAGGACGGGACGATTCGGGCGGCCAAGGGGCTGGCGTAGCGGGATAAGCGCGGTCGCGGACTGCGGCACGCGCCCGCGTCGTTTCCGCGATTGGCGAAACCGACTTCCCGCGCTCCCCGTCGTTCCCGCAGAGGAGGCTGTCGCGAAAGGATCGGCAGATCTCTAATTAACCACATTGCCCCCGTCATTCCCGCGCAGGCGCATTGCTGTCCCGAATAAAACCATTGACATTAGCACGTCGTTCCCGCGTACGCGGGAACCCAATTTATGCGCCCAGTGGATTGGTACGTCCCACCACTTTGCTTGCAAATGGGGTCCCCGCGTTCGCGAGGACGACGTTAATTATTGCAATTTCGAGTCTCGACTTCGCGATTCCTGCCTGAGTCCAACAACCATATGGCGGTCTAAACTTGTCAAGACATTTATTCGGGACAGCAATGCGCGCAGGCGGGAATCCAAGTTCGATCCGTAGCCACGGGCTATCCTAAAAACTTGGGTTCCCGCCTGCGCGGGAACGACGGGGGGGTGGTTTTTTCGCTTAGTATTCGACCGCGACCTCTTGCGCGCCCAGTACTTGTTCGAGCGCGAGCGTCAGCGCATCCGATGGCGCCACCCTCCATTCGTCGCCGAACTGCAGCGTGCAGGGCACCCCTTGCGGCTTGACCCGCATCGATACCGGCAGTCCGGCTTGCGCGCGATACGGCTGCAGCACTTCGGCAATCTTCGAGGACGGTACCGTCGCCGGCAAATACAAGCCCAGCTGGCGACCGTACTGCACCCGCGAGCCAATGATGTCGTACACTTTCTCGGCCGTGATGCGCAGCCCGCCGTTGAAGCGGTCTTCCGATACCTTGCCTACCACCGCGAGGAATTCGTCTTCCTTGAAAACGTTCTTGTTCGCCTCGAACACTTCGCTGTACACGGTCACTTCCACCACCGCGCTCTTGTCGTCGAGCGAGACGATCAGGATCTTGCCGCGCTGGGTCATCTGGGTACGCACGCCGGTGATCACGCCGCACATCATGCGCGGCTCGCGCGATGGATCGAGATCGGCCAGCTTGGTGCGCGCGAATCGCCTTGCCTCGGTCGCGTACGAGTCGAACATGTGCCCCGACAGGTAAAAGCCGAGCGCGATTTTTTCTTCGGCCAGCCGCTGGCGGTCGGTCCATGGCGTGGCCTTGACGTATTCGGGCGGCGCGACCATATCGCTGTCGTCCCCGCCGAACAGGCTGACCTGGTTGGCCGAGGCGTGCGCCTGCTCTGCGCACTCGCTCGCAAACGCGACCGACGCGAGCAAAATCGCGCGGTCGATCTCGAAGCAGTCGAAGGCGCCGGCCCGGATCAGCGATTCGATCGTGCGCCGGTTGATCTGCTTGCGGTCGACCCGCTTGCAGAAATCGAACAGGTCGGTGAACGGCCCGCCGCTGGTGCGCGCGGCGATGATCGCTTCGATCGCGCCCTGCCCTGATCCCTTGACCGCGCCGAGTCCGTAGCGGATGTTGGTGACGCGCTTGCCGCTGACCGACGGCGGCGCCCCTTCGGGCGTGAAGCGGTAATCGGAATGGTTGATGTCGGGAGGCAGCAGGGTCAGGCCGCATACGTCGAGCGAGTCTTCCACCAGGATCTTGATTTTGTCGGTGTCGTCCATCGCGAGCGACAAGTTGGCCGCCATGAAGGCGGCCGTATGGTGCGCCTTGAGGTAGGCGGTGTGATACGACAGCAGCGCGTAGGCGGCCGCGTGCGACTTGTTGAAGCCGTAGCCTGCGAACTTCTCCATCAGATCGAAAATCTCGTCGGCTTTTTCCGCCGACAGGCCGTCCTTGGCGGCGCCGGCGCGGAAGATCTCGCGGTGCTCGGCCATCTCTTCGGCCTTTTTCTTGCCCATCGCGCGGCGCAGCATGTCGGCGCCGCCCAGCGAGTAGCCGCCGACGATCTGCGCCATCTGCATCACCTGCTCCTGGTAGACCATGATGCCGTAGGTCTCGGACAGGATCGACTCGGTGCGCGGATCGGGGTAGTCGAATTTTTCGCCGTGCTTGCGTTTGCAGAAGTCGGGAATCAGGTCCATCGGGCCCGGCCGGTACAGCGCCACCAGTGCGATGATGTCCTCGAAACGGTCGGGCCGCGCGTCCTTGAGCATGCCTTGCATGCCGCGCGACTCGAGCTGGAAGATCGCGACCGTCTTGGCCTTGGTCAGCAGGTCGTAGGAGGCCTTGTCGTTGAGCGGCAGGCGCGTCAGGTCGAAGTCGGCGTTGGCCGGGTCGAGCTGCTTGATGTAGCGCACCGCGCGGTCGAGGATGGTGAGCGTGGTCAGTCCCAAAAAGTCGAACTTGACCAGGCCGACCGCTTCCACGTCGTCCTTGTCGTACTGCGATACCACGCCGGAGTCGCCGCCTTGCGTGTAGAGCGGGCAGAAGTCGGTCAGCTTGCCGGGGGCGATCAGCACGCCGCCGGCGTGCATGCCGATGTTGCGGGCGATGCCTTCGACCTGTTGCGCCAGTTCGAGCAGCTGCTTGACTTCGTCCTCGTTTTCGAGGCGCTCCTTGAGCATCGGCTCTTCTTCGATCGCGTCGGCGATGGTGACCGGCTTGCCTGGCTTGAACGGGATCAGCTTCGAGATGCCGTCGCAGAAGTTGTAGCCGAAATCGAGCACGCGGCCGACGTCGCGGATCGCGCCCTTGGCGGCCATGGTACCGAAGGTGGCGATCTGCGAAACCGCCTCCTTGCCGTACAGGTCCTTCACGTGCTGGATCACGCGGTCGCGCCCTTCCTGGCAGAAGTCGATGTCGAAGTCGGGCATCGATACCCGCTCCGGATTGAGGAAGCGCTCGAACAGCAGGTTGTAGCGCAGCGGATCGAGGTCGGTAATGAGCAGCGAATAGGCCACCAAGGAACCTGCGCCCGAACCGCGGCCCGGCCCGACCGGCACGCCGTTTTCCTTGGCCCACTTGATGAATTCGGCCACGATCAGGAAGTAGCCCGGGAACTTCATGTTGCAGATCGTATCGGTCTCGAACTTGAGGCGCGCCTCGTAGCGAGCCCGCTCGGCTTCGCGCTTGGCCGGGTCCGGATACAGGTGGATCAGGCGCTGCTCGAGGCCCGCCTTCGATTCGGCGACCAAAAATTCGTCGATCGTCATGCCGGGCGGGGTCGGGAAGTTCGGCAGTTGCGGCTTGCCGAGCGTGAGCACGACGTTGCAGCGCTTGGCGATTTGAACCGAGTTGGCCAGCGCGGCCGGCATGTCGGCGAACAGGTCGGCCATCTCGGCCTGCGTCTTGAAGCGCATCTCTTCGTTGAAGCGCTTGACCCGCTTGGCGTTGGCCAGCATCTCGCCTTCCGCGATACAGGTGCGCGCTTCGTGCGCGATGAATTCGTCCTTCGACAGGAACTGGATCGGGTGGGTGGCGACCACCGGCAGGCCAAGCTTGGCCGCCAGCGCGACCGCGTGGCGCACCTGCGCCTCCTGGTTCGGCTGCCCGGCGCGCTGCACTTCAATGTAGAAATGGCCGGGGAAGATGGCGGCCCAGCGCTGTGCGCAGCGTTCGGCCAGCGCCAGGTTGCCGTTCTCGATGGCGGTGCCGACATCGCCGAAATGGGCGCCGGAAAGCACGATCAGGCCGTTGGCCTGGCTTTCGCCGGGGTTCAGGCTCGATGTGCTGGTGGCCAGCGCCTCCAGCCATTCCGGGCGGATTTCGGCGCGCCCCTTGTGCTGGTTGGTCAGCCATGCTTGCGAGAGCAGTTCGCACAACTGCAGGTAACCCATGCGGTTCTTGGCCAGCAGCAGCAGGCGCGATGGCTTGTCGCGGTTATCGTCGTTCGAGATCCAGGCGTCCACGCCGATCACCGGCTTGATGCCCTTGCCGCGCGCCTCCTTGTAGAACTTGACCATGCCGAACAGGTTGGCCAGATCGGTGATGGCGAGCGCGGGCTGGCGGTCCTTGGCGGCGGCGGCCACCACGTCGTCGATGCGCACCAGGCCGTCGACGATCGAGAACTCCGAGTGCACGCGCAGGTGGACAAACGCCGGGTCCGCCGGCTGGCTTGGCGCACCTTGCGCTGCATTACCCATTTCCGCTACATCGATACTCATGTCTTGATTCGCCTGCTGTGCAAAGAGCGGCTATTTTACCGCGCCGGGGCCGCGCCGGACGAGCTTGGCGGCAAGTTTGCACATCGTTCCAATGGCCCGCCCGCCCTCCCCGCCGCCGCCCAAACTGTTGTTGAACGGTGTTGGCAGGCCGACAAGGCTTCCGCAGGGAATTCCCCCGTTCGTCGTACCACAGCAACATAAGCTGCTTTAAACACGCCTTAACAGTAGGAAATTCATTCGCCAGCGGTAATACTGAATTTTGTACAGATTAAACGATTAACACAAAAAAGATTCGCGCGTTGACATCGCACAACGTTTAGGGTAATTTTGCTGAATAATTTGTATAGACAAGTAATAAACGGCAGTGCAAACGAGTGAACTATCAACAGGAGCGTCAATGTCATTTAAGAACATCCCAACAGCAACGGCGATTGGTATTTTGCTGCTCAGTAATAATGCGCAAGCACAACAACCAGTGGCACCGATGGAGCGGGTCCAGGTTACCGGCAGCCGCATCAACCTTCAGCAGGAACAGATTTCCGGCGTCGGTCCCGTTACCGTGATCAATGCCGATGCGATCCAGCGTTCCGGCGCCATTTCCGTGGAAACGCTGCTTCAGCGCCTGCCGGCCTCGGCAGGCGGCGCCGGCAGCCAGACCAGCGCCTACTGGACCGGAAACGGCTACGGCACCACCCAGGTGAACCTGCGCGGCCTGGGCATCGACCGCACCCTGGTACTGCTGAACGGCAGGCGCATCGTCAATGGCGGCACCGGCGCGAACAGCTCGGTCGACCTGAACATGATCCCGGTCGCCCTGATCGAGCGCGTCGAGGTGCTCAAGGATGGCGCTTCGGCCATCTACGGCGCCGACGCGGTTGCCGGCGTGGTCAACATCATCACCAAGAAAGGCATCGATGGCGTCGAAGCCGGCGTTCGCTACGGAAAAACCACACGCGGCGACGGCGAGGAACGCGCGGTGGACCTGGCCTGGGGCACGCGCTCGGAGCGCGGCTCGCTGATGACCGCAATTAATTATTCGGAAAGCGGCGAAGTGAACATGGCCACCCGCGCGCCCTGCGGGCTGGCCGAATCGGACGGCGTGCTCAAATGCGCGGGAAGTTCGGCCACCATCGGCGGGCGCGCACGCCTGGCGGACGGGCGCCGTGTCAATTTCAACCAGGACCCGGCGGGCGACCCGCGCGCTTATGAAACCTACTCCGCGGCCAAGCACAACTTCAACGGCAATCCCTACCTGAACGCGGTCAACCCGATCAAGCGGATCGGCCTGAGCGCGTTCGGCACGGCCCACCTGAGCGACAACACGCAACTGTTCACCGAACTGCTGTTCGTGAACCGCCAGTCGAACCAGCTGGCCACCGCCGGCTCGCTCGGCGTATACCGTCCGATCCGCATCTCGAAAAGCGATCCGACCAACCCGACCGGACAGGACCTGACGCTGGAACGGCGCCGCCTGCAGGAAGCCGGCACGCGCACGTTCTTCCAGGAGACCAATACGTTCCGCGTCGTGACCGGCCTGAAAGGCGTTCTCGGCCAGAACTGGGACTGGTCCGCCGCGCTGAACTGGGGCCGCAATACCGGCACCGACGGCATGACCAACATCGCCAACCTCGATCGCGTGGACCAGACCCTGGACCGGACCAAGTGCGGCACCGGACCTGCCGCTGCGCCGTGCGGCAACTACCTGGGATATGGCAATCTGACCCCGGCCGTGCTGAAGTACATCCTGGGCACCTCGCGCGACACCGGCGGGAACGACCAGAAGAGCGCCACGGCCAACATCAGCGGGCAGTTGTTCG
The DNA here is from genome assembly GCA_049301315.1 of Telluria sp. Lineage (GTDB taxonomy): Bacteria > Pseudomonadota > Gammaproteobacteria > Burkholderiales > Burkholderiaceae_D > JBAQKU01. Next base: position 8,438 of record JBAQKU010000055.1, on the reverse strand, counting down.
ACCTGCCGGCCGGTTCAGTCGGCTTCGCTTCGGGCGTCGAGTTCCGGCGCGAAGCGGGCTGGCGCGACCCGGACAGCCTGACGGTGATGGGCATTGCCAACACCAATCGCCAGGATCCGATTGCGGGCGAATACGATGCGCGCGAAGTGTTCGCCGAGCTCGCCGTGCCGCTGCTCAAGGGCAAGCCGCTGGTCGAGTCGCTGCACTTCAACACCGCCGTACGTTACTCCGACTACAGCCTGTTCGGCGCGAAAAGCACCTACAAGCTTGGCCTGGACTGGCAGGTGATTCCCTCGCTGAAGATACGCGCCAACTCCTCGTCGGCGTTCCGCGTTCCCAACGTCCCCGAACTGTTTGGCGGCGTATCGGAAGGCAACCTGACGACCTCGGACCCGTGCAGCGGCTGGAGCAGCCTGCCGACCAGTTCGATCGTGTATCAGAACTGCCAGGCTTCGCGCGTTCCGGTTGGCTATAAACAGCTTGGCAATACGATACTGACCACCGCCGGCGGCAATCCCAAGCTCGAGCCGGAAGATGCACGCACGGTGACAGTTGGCGCGGTATGGGCGCCGTCGAAGAACCTGACCCTGACGCTCGACTACTACAACATCGAGCTGACCAACGCGATCCAGAGCGTTGCCGGTTCGACCAAGCTGTCGGTCTGCTACAACACGCCGGGCATGGCGCACCTGTTCTGCAAGCCATCGAGCTTTACGCGCGAGCCGGCCACGGGCGACATCAATTTCCTGTCGTCCCAGCCGGCCAACGCGGCAAGCCAGCGCGTCTCGGGAGTCGATTTCGGCGCACTGTACGACTTCAAGCTGTTCGGCATGAACGCATCGATGAACGCCGACGTCTCGCGCCTGAACCGCTTCGACGTGCTGCCGTTCGATGGCGCCGACATGATCGAATATGCAGGCAAGATCACCGGTGGCCGCGGCAGCTATGCCAAATGGCGCTCGTCGACGGCGCTGACGCTGGCGCAGGGTAAATGGTCGGGCTCGTACCACATCCAGTACATCGGCTCGGCGGACGATATCAATGCCGCCCCGGCCGATATCGGATCGCGCGCACCGGGCATCGATTACCATAGCGTGCAAGTGAAGTACGCCGTGAACAAATCGATGTACGTCTCCGTCGGCATCGACAACCTGCTCGACACCAAGGCGCCGTATATCCAAAGCTACACGGACGCCAACACCGACACCATGACGTATGACTTGATGGGTCGCCGCTGGCACGCTCGCCTCGGGTATCGCTGGTAAGCGAATCTGAACCGCGCACGCCAACGCTCCCTACGTCGTTCCCGCGAAAGCGGGAACCCAATTCCGCCGCGTCACAGCGGCTAAATGGGGTTCCCGCTTTCGCGGGAAGTCGGTTTCGCCAATGGCGGAAACGACGGCGTTGAAGGTGCTAACGAGACTCCGTCACCCCTTTCGCGACAGCCTCTTTCGCGGGAACGCGTTGTTTTTTATTTGAATTAACCAGGGAACTAGAACGGGATGCAAACATCTTTCTGGGTACGCCGCACCCACAAATGGATCGGCCTCGTGATCGGCGTCCAGGCCCTGCTGTGGATGATCAGCGGTGTCTACATGACTGTCGTTCCCCTCGAAGTGATCCACGGCGATCATCTCGCACACGTCTCCAGCGAGCCGCTCAAGCGCCCTGGACACCGGATTGAACTGGCCCGATTGAATGAACTCTATCCGGGCATTACCTCGCTGCGCCTGAAAAACATCCTGGACAAGGAAGTGTTCGAAATCAGGCAGGGCAAGAGCGCGGCCCTGGTCGACGCCAGCACCGGCGTCAAGATCAGCCCGCTTGGCCGCGATGCGGTCAAGACACTCGCCAGCGCCGCCTACACCGGCGAAGGCAGCATCCGCGACATCGAATGGATCACCAAAGCGCCTCAGGAAGTCGGCGCCCGCCCGATGCCCATGTGGGCAGTGCACTTCGACGAGCTGGGCAAGACCACTTTGTACTATTCGCCCCACACCGGCGAATTGCTGGCGCGCCGGCACGAGCTGTGGCGCTGGTTCGATTTCGTCTGGATGCTCCACATCATGGATTACGAGTCGCGCAGCGACGTGAACAACAACTTGCTGCGCACGGCAGCGGTCACAGGGCTCCTGTTCGCCCTGAGCGGCGCCTGGTTGTTGCTGTACAGCTTTAAGCGGAGGACACGCGCATGACTCCCTGGATGCGGACAATTCACAAGTGGATAGGGTTGGTGATCGGCATTCAGTTCGTGCTGTGGCTGTGTGGCGGCATCGCGATGAGCTTCCTCGATACGGACAAGGTGCACGGCAAGCAATTTCGCATCAAGCCTGCCGCGGCGCCGCAATGGCCGGCCGCCGCCCTGCCCGTCGACACCGTGCTCGCCAACAGCGCGGGCGCGGTGCAAACCATCGAAACCGGCTGGTTGCTCGATCAACCGATCTACCGGCTGGCCGACGACAAAGGCAGCTGGATGGTCAAGGCACTCGACGGCAAGGCGGTCACGGTGGACGCCGGCATGGCCTTGCAGCTTGCCAAGGCATCGTACTCGGGCAGCGCACCAGCAGCCGCTCCCCAACTGTTTAACTACACGATGGAAGCGCGCGCCCACAAGGGGCAGGTCTGGCGCGTCGATTTCGCGGACGCGGAAGAGACCGCGGTGTACCTGTCGGCCGTGACCGGGAAAGTGCTGGAACACCGCAACAACAGCTGGCGCCTGTTCGATTTCTTCTGGATGCTGCACATCATGGACTACGCGGAGCGCATCAATTTCAACAACCTGCTGCTGGTGTCGTGCGCCATCGGCGGCCTGTGGCTTGCGCTGAGCGGCGTCTGGCTGCTGATCAGCGGCTTTCGCTTGTCCGAGTTCATTCCAAGGCGTTGGCGCCGCGCCGGCCGGCTCCAGGTCTATTCGGACGGCGGCGACAAGCTGCGCACGATGAGCGCGCCCGCCGGCGACACGGTGTTTCTCGCGCTGGCACGCAACGCCCTGCAATTGCCATCGAACTGCGGGGGCGGACAGAGCTGCGGCCTGTGCGAAGTGCGCGTGCTAGGCAAGGCGCCGGCACCGACCAGCGCGGACCGGGCCCACCTGTCGGCACAGAAACTGGAAAGCGGATACCGGCTCGCCTGCGCCTTGCCGGTCGACGGCGACCTTGAGATTGAAGTGGCGAACGCCGCCGCGCTCACCACCCAGTACGAGGCCACTGTCACCAGCGTGAAGGCGATCGCGCCATTCCTGCGCGAAATCACGATCCGGCCGCACCAGAAGCTGGGCCAGGAATGCCGCCCGGGCGCGTACATCCAGGTACACATACCGGACTATGCGCGCGAGGCGTCCCACATCGTCATGCCCGATCACCATCGCGAGGACTGGAGCGGGCTTGACCTGCCGCGGCAGTTGCTCAACCACGAGCCGATCCGCAGATCGTACTCGCTGGCGCTGCCGACCGCGCAGGCCGATGGGCAATTGACGCTGCTGGTGCGCTTCCTGCCGGGGCCGCAACAACAGCCGCCGGGCAAGGGAGCGAGCTATCTGTACATGCTGCGGGAAGGGGACGCGCTGCGTTTCAGCGGTCCCTTCGGCGACTTCGCCATCCAGCCCGGCGCGCGCGAGAAGGTGTTCATCGGCGGCGGCGCCGGCATGGCGCCCCTGCGCGCGATGATCCACGCGCTGCTCGAAGGCGGCGCGCGCGAGCCGGTGCATTTCTGGTATGGCGCGCGCAGCCTGCGCGATGCGCCGTATGTGGAGGAAATGGCGGCGCTGGCGGCAAAGCATGCCAACTTCCGCTGGCAACTGGTGCTGTCCGACGAACAGGACGATGCGGCCGGCGTCATGAGCGGGCTGGTGCATGAAGCGGCGCGCGATGCCTTGCTGAGCAAGCATGCCGGACTGCACGCCTGCGACTTCTACCTGTGCGGCCCGCCGGCCATGCTGGCGGCCACCCGGCAACTGCTGGAAGACCTGGAAGTGAGCGCAGAGCGCGTCGCGTTCGACGACTTCAAGGTGTAAAGATGTGACGGGCCGCGCAGGGTATTTGCTGCGCGGTTCGTCTACGCGACCGAGGCCAGCACCGCCGGCCTGGTACTGCCATAGCCGCGCCGCATGCGCAGGAACGGTTCCTCGATCGTGTTGTAGCTGAGCGCCGCCATGCCCCAGGTCGCCGCGTATGCCACTGCCAGCATCAGCGCGCCGTCCAGCCACATCACCCCGGTGATCCTGGCCGTGCCCACGGCCAGCGCCAACACATGCAGCACCGCCATGTGCAGCAGATAAAACGAAAAACTGACCTTGCCGCCGTGGTTCAGCGTGCGCTCCAGCCAGGCCGGCAGCGCCTTCTCGAACGACACCCAGGCCAGGATCACGCACGCCCACACGCCGCTCTCCATGCTCGACCAGACAATCCAGAATGCCGACGTCGACTGCGGGTTAAAGCTCGCCACCTGCGATTGCAAGGCGCTGTTGCCCACGGCCAGCGCCGCGGCCAGCGGCAGCAGCCAGAGCGCGTTGCCGTGCAGCGTATCCCGGTAGCGCTGGTACAGCATCGCCGCCAGCATGCCGATCAGGAACTGGTCGAAGCGGCCGACGAAGGTGCTGAAATACATCAGCGTGCTCTTGTCGTTGACGGTATAGGCAGCGAGCTTGAAGAAGAACAGCAGCGCCAGCAGGTTCACCAAATAGCGCGCCCCGCGCTCCATGGCAAAGCGCGCCAGGAAGGGAAAGATTGCGTAGAACAGGAATTCGAGCGAGATGCACCAGGCCGCGCCGGTGATCACGCTGATCGAGGTGGGCGCGAAGCCAAGGTTGGTGGCCAGCAGGTAGAAAATGTCCTGCGGCTGGAACTTGTCGCGCCCGATCGACGTGGCCACCATGAAGATGGTGAAAAACAGGGGGAAGATGCGCAGGAAGCGGTTGCGCATGAAGTCGCGGTAGACGATCGTTTTCTGGTGCAGCGCGATCTGCATGAACAGGAAGCCGGACAAGGTGAAGAACAGGCCCACCCCGGTATGGCCTTCGGTGACCAATCCCAGCCACGGCGAGGCGATGGCCGCGCCGCCCAGGCCGCGCCATTCGCCGTGGAAATGGTACAGGAACACCAACGTAGCGGCCAGCCAGCGCAACTGATCGATTCTCGGGTTGTAGGCGATATTCAACGATTTCATCGGCGCAGTCTTTTGAGGTTGAGTGTTGATAATGTCGGCCCGCCACGGGAGCAGGTGCGCCAAACGCTCAACGCCACGATCTGCGCAGCGTTGTCCTGGTCCTGGATGGATACGCAAGCATAACCAATTCGCATGATCTGGCTCCCCTTACTCGCTTTCAATTCCGGCCGGGTCCGGCCGATTTTTCAGTCGCGCCCGCGAGAGCGTCACCGCCTCATGCAGCTTTTGCTCCAGCAACTGGCGGGGCGGCAAGCCGGTCAAATATTCGGCGACGTGAATGCCACTCTGGTCCAGTTCCAGCAATTCAATCTGTTCGCGGTTCTTGCCGGTGCAGAGGATAATACCCAGCGGTGGCGCTTCGCCGGGCTCTTGTTCATGCTTGGCAAGCCAGCGCAGGTAAAGCTCCATCTGGCCTTTGTCGGCGGCCTTGAATTCGCCAAGTTTCAGCTCGATGGCGACAAGGCGTTTCAAGCGACGGTTGTAGAAGAGCAAATCGATGTAAAAATCATTGTTGTCGATTTGCAGACGTTTTTGGCGGGCGACAAAGCTAAAGCCAGCTCCCAGTTCCAGCAGGAAGTTTTCCAGCTCGCGCAGGATCGCGTCTTCGAGGTCCTTCTCAAGATAGCGATCATGCAGCCCCAGAAAGTCCAGGACGTAGGGGTCTTTCAGTATGAGATTCGGGCTCAGAATGCCTTGGTCGCGCAATGTCGCCAGTTCGCTCGTCAGCAATTCATCGGGCTTGCGCGATAGTGCCGTGCGCTCGAACAGCATCGAGTCGATCCGGCCCTGCAAGGTGCGGGTACTCCAGTTTTCGGTACAGCACATTTCCAGATAGAACTCCCGCTTGAGAGGATCGTCGATGTAGATCAGGCTGCGCAAATGGGTCCAGCTCAATTGTCTACTCAGTGCGTAGACAATTTCCTCGGCCTCGAACACCTCGCCAAAGCGCAGCATGTGGCGCAGGTTCTTGGCGCCGAAGCCGCGCCCGTGATCGGCTTCCAATTGTCGCGCCAGCGCAGCGACGATCTGCTCGCCGTAGCCGGCACGCTCCCCTTGGAGCACCTCGGCACGTATTCGCCGACCAATGCGCCAGTAAAGCATGGTCAAGGCCGAATTGACCGTGGTGGCCAGCCCGGCCCGCGCTTCGCCGATCAGGACACGGATATCACCGGCCAAGCCGGTTGTCGCTGCGGCTGTCGCTTGCACGTTTTGCGGTTCCACCAGTTTGCTCCTCGATATGGTTCGTACGGCACAAACCTGATTCCAATGGCAATCATTATGCAATATGTTCCCCGATCAGGTGCAGATGGTCGAACGTATGCGGCTGGGCGAGCTGGACTGCTTCGCTGCCGCCGCGTTCGAACTCGCTCCAAGGAAGCACTGTTTCGACGGCGTCCAGGACCGCTTGCGCCGCCGGAGCCGCTTTCAGTTTGGGCCTCGTCGTCGGACGGACAGCGCTTTTACGCCGATTTATTCCGTTTCCCCTGTTCTCCCCACTGCCGTCCCGGGTTCGCGGTGAACCCTGCGCTGCCCGTTTATAATAGCGGCTGTAAATCCTTCCCCCCACGCCATCCATGCAAGCTACCACCGCCACCGCGTCGTATGTGAATATCGCCGCCTATAAATTCGTCACCTTTGACAACACGGAAGACATGCGCCCGCAGTATCAGGCGCTGTGCAAGGAACTCGAATTGAAGGGCACCATCCTGCTCACGCCGGAAGGCATCAACATGTTCCTGTCGGGCCGGCGCGCCTGCATCGACCGCTTCCTGGCGTGGCTGCGCAGCGATGCGCGCTTCACCGATATTGAAGTCAAGGAAAGCCTGTCGGAAGAGCAGTCGCACAAGCGCATGCTGGTGAAGATCAAGAAGGAAATCATCACCATGCGCATGCCATTGATCCAGCCTGAGCTGGGGCGCGCCCCGGCCGTGGCGCCTGCCACGCTCAAGCGCTGGCTGGACCAGGGCCACGACGACGCCGGCAAGCCGGTGGTGATGGTCGACACCCGCAATGCATTCGAGGTCGACGTGGGCACCTTCAACAACACCATCGATTACCGCATCGACAAGTTTACCGAGTTTCCGGAAGTGATAGCCGCGCACAAGGACGAACTGGCCGACAAGACCGTGGTGACCTTCTGCACCGGCGGCATCCGCTGCGAAAAAGCGGCGATCCACATGCAGAACATCGGCTACCAGAACGTGTACCAGCTCGAAGGCGGCATCCTGAAGTATTTCGAGGACGTCGGCGGCGCGCACTACACGGGCGACTGCTTCGTGTTCGACTACCGCACCGCGCTCAATCCGAAGCTGGAACCGACCGTGACGGTGCAGTGTTTCGCCTGCCGCGCGGTGGTGACCCCGCGCGAGCAGCTCTCGCCGCAGTATGTGTACGAGGTGTCCTGCCCGCACTGCGCCGCTTAAGACAGCGTGCCGGCGCTGCCTGGGCCGGCCAGGCCGATCAACTCGATCGCGGCGCCCGCGCTTGCGCCGACCGGCGGCAACGATGGATTGAAGTTGTCGCCGAAGCTGTCGATCAGGGCAGCCAGTGCCTTCGGCTCGATCGCGGCGGCCAGGGTTGCCGCATCCATGACCCTGGCGATGTACGCGCTGACAATGCCATGCGTGCTTTCCACGTAGGCCAGGGTTTCCGCGGGTGTGTCGAGGGCGGCGGTGAACGCCGCCGCCGCACTGACTTTGGCCTGGAAAGCGAACAGGTCCGTCCCGCGCGCCCCGCCGGCGATCGCGGTCACGACATTGTCGATACCGATCGCCCCCTGTTGCAACAGCGCATTCCAATATTCGGCGCCTCCGGGATCGGGCGCGTGGCCGAACAGCTGCTGGTAAACGGATGCGACAATGAAGGGGGAGCTGCTGCCCGAATACGTTTCCTTGTACTCGGCCGAACTGGCGAAAGCCAGCGCTATCTGCGGTATCGTCGCGCGCTCCGCATTCAACATGCCACTCCAGAATTCCAGTCCAGCAACATCAGCCGGACGGCCGAAGTAGGCAATGTACAGTTCCTGCACTGGCTTGGTGCTGCCGGCCATAATGTTTTCCTCCCATAAAAATTATATAAAATACAAGAGCATGGTATTTGATATAAATGCAAGGGAGCGTGAAGCTGGTCAAGGAAGAGGAAGATACCCGTTGACGGCGTGCAATCAGGTACGGCCGGACGGAGGGACAGACCCCGATTTTCGGTTTTCCCGACACCGGGAAATCGGGGACAGACCCCGATTTTTCGACACCGGGAAATCGGGGACAGACCCCGAT
>JBAQKU010000054.1:0-4063 GCA_049301315.1 Telluria sp. | reverse complement strand
GGTACTGACGCTGCGCGACGATTCCTGGATCGAGGTACGGCGCGCCAACGGCGACGCGCTGTTCAAACGTCTTGGCCGGCGCGGCACCACCGAAACGGTGGAGATCGCCGAGCCGGTGACACTGGTGGTGGGCAATCCGGGCGCCGTCGGCGCGACCTTGCGCGGCGCCGCGCTCGAACTGCAGGCCGCGCCGGGCAGCACCATTGCACGCGTTAATCTCAAGTAGTCACTTTTAAAACATTTATGTCTTCTTCGAATTTGCCTATTCCATCGGGCCCGCAGGCGCGCCGCGCCAGGCGCGCGGTGCTGGTGGCGCACGGCGAGCGCAAAGTGTGGATCGGCGGCGACGCACCGGTGCTGGTGCAGTCGATGACCAACACCGATACCGCCGACGTGATCGGGACCGCGATCCAGGTCAAGGAACTGGCGCGCGCCGGCTCCGAGATCGTGCGCATCACGGTCAACAATCCGGAGTCGGCCGCGGCCGTGCCCCTGATCCGCGACCAGCTCGACAAGATGGGAATCGACGTGCCGCTGGTGGGCGACTTCCACTACAACGGCCATACGCTGCTGCGCGACCATCCCGCGTGCGCGCGCGCCCTCTCGAAGTACCGCATCAACCCGGGCAACGTGGGGCAGGGCGCCAAGCGCGACACCCAGTTCGCCCAGATGATCGAAGCGGCCGCCACCTATGGCAAGCCGGTGCGCATCGGCGTCAACTGGGGCAGCCTTGACCAGGCCCTGCTGGCGCGCATCATGGACGAGAACGCGGGACGCGCCGCGCCCTGGAGCGCGCAGGCGGTCATGTATGAAGCGCTGATCACCTCGGCCATCGAAAGCGCGCTGCGCGCCGAGGAACTTGGCCTGGGGCGCGATCAGATCATCCTGTCGTGCAAGGTGTCGGGCGTGCAGGACCTGATCGCGGTGTACCGCGAGCTGGCGCGCCGCTGCGACTACCCGCTGCACCTGGGCCTGACCGAAGCGGGCATGGGCAGCAAGGGCATCGTCGCCTCGAGCGCGGCGCTGGCGGTGCTGCTGCAGGAAGGCATCGGCGACACCATCCGCATTTCGCTCACGCCCGAGCCGGGGGGCGAGCGCACGCGTGAAGTGATCGTCGCGCAGGAGATCCTGCAGACCATGGGCCTGCGCAAGTTCACGCCGATGGTGATCGCCTGCCCGGGGTGCGGGCGCACCACCTCGACCACGTTCCAGGAACTGGCCGACAACATCCAGACCTACCTGCGCGAGCAGATGCCGGAGTGGAAAAAATCGTATCCGGGGGTGGAAGGCATGAACGTGGCCGTGATGGGCTGCATCGTGAACGGGCCGGGCGAATCGAAGCACGCCAATATCGGCATCAGCCTGCCCGGCACCGGCGAATCGCCGGCCGCGCCGGTGTTTGTCGACGGCCAGAAAACGGTGACCCTGCGCGGCGAGCGCATCGTCGAACAATTCCAGGCGATCGTGCTCGATTACGTGCAAAGCCATTACGGAACTGCTGAAGTTTAGAAAATAGAAAAGATCATGTCCGAGAATAAAAAATCCGAAAAAATCGTCGGTGCAGCCGGGGTTTCGAGCGACATGTCGCTCGCCGGCGTAACGGTATAGGCTTGCAAGCCTATACTCCTTGGCGACATTCAAATATTAGATAGCAGCAGAAATCACTTAAGTAAGCCTACCATGTCAGATAACAAAAAAACCGAAAAAATCGTCGCTGTGAAGGGGATGAACGACATCCTGCCGGCCGACGCCCCGTTGTGGGAACTGTTCGAAAACACCGCCCAGTCGGTCCTGCAAAGCTACGGCTACCAGAAGATCGTCACCCCGATCGTGGAAGACACGGCGCTGTTCGCGCGCGCCATCGGCGCCGTCACCGACATCGTGGAAAAGGAAATGTACTCGTTTACCGATTCGATGAACGGCGACCAGCTCACCTTGCGCCCCGAAGGCACGGCCGGCGTGGTGCGCGCGGTGCTCGAACATAACCTCGTGTACGACGGCCCGAAACGGCTGTGGTACAAGGGCCCGATGTTCCGCCACGAACGGCCGCAGCGCGGGCGCTACCGCCAGTTCTTCCAGTTCGGCGCGGAAGCGGTCGGCTTTGCCGGCCCGGACATCGACGCCGAACTGATCATGCTGTGCCGCCGCCTGTGGGACGACCTGGGCCTGGAGAACATCCGCCTCGAGCTGAACTCGATCGGCAATGCGGCCGAGCGCCTGCGCCACCGCGCCGACCTGATCGCGTACTTCGAAGCGCACAGCGGCCTGCTCGACGCCGAAGCGACGCGCCGCCTGCACACCAATCCGCTGCGCATCCTCGACACCAAGAACCCGGCCATGCAGGATCTGGTCGACGGCGCGCCCAAGCTGCTCGACTACCTGGAAGGCGAGTCGCTGGCGCACTTCGAGGGCGTGCAGAAGATCCTGCAGCACAATAACATCCAGTACACGATCAACCCGCGCCTGGTGCGCGGCATCGACTACTACAACCGCACCGTGTTCGAATGGATCACCGACGAACTGGGCGCGCAGGGCACGGTGTGCGCAGGCGGGCGTTACGATCCGCTCATCGAAATGTTCGGCGGCAAGCCGACCCCCGGGGTCGGTTTCGCGATGGGCATCGAACGCCTGATCGAACTGATGAAGTCGGGCGGCGAGACGTCCGCGCCCTCGCAGTGCGACGTGTACCTGGTGCACCAGGGCGAGGCGGCGCAGCTGCAGGCATTCGTGCTGGCCGAACGAATTCGCGATGCCGGCCTCGATGTTGTGCTACATTGCGCCCCTGCCAGCGGCGCGGGCAGCTTCAAGAGCCAGATGAAGAAGGCCGACGCCAGCGGTGCGGCGTTCGCGGTGATCCTGGGCGAGGACGAAATCGCGAACAATGCGGCGGCGGTCAAGGCCATGCGCGCGGCCGACGCCGACAAGCAGCAGGCCACGGTGCCGTTCGACGACGTGGTCGAGTACCTGGTCGACCAGATCGTGGGCGACGACCATGACCACGACCATGTGCATTACCACCATTGAGCAGTACTGAAGCAAAACGCGGTTCGACCTTTTGATCCACTAACTAACACGACATTCATCCCATGGCATACGATCTCGAAGAACAAGAACAACTGGCCTCGCTGAAGGCGTTCTGGAACCAGTACGGCAATCTGCTGACCTGGGTGCTCATCGTCGCGCTCGGCTCCTACGCGGGCTACAATTACTGGAACTCGCAGCAGCGCACCGAGGCGGCGGAAGCATCGGGCCTGTATGACGAATTGAACAAGTCGCTCGCGGCCAAGGACAACGCCAAGGTGCAGCGCATCGCCGCCGACGTCGAGTCCAAGTTCGGCGCCAGCGTGTACGCCCAGATGAGCGCACTGGCCGCCGCCAAGAGCGCGTTCGACGCGAACGACCTGAAAACGGCCAAGGCGCAGCTGCAATGGGTGGTCGAACACGGCAACGACGAGTACAAGTCGATCGCCAAACTGCGCCTGTCCGGCGTGCTGCTCGACGAAAAGGCGTACGATGAGGGCCTGAAGCTGCTCGCCACCGACTTCCTGCCGCAGTTTTCCGGCGCAGTGGCCGACCGCAAGGGCGATATCCTGGTGGCGCAGAACAAGCTGGCCGAGGCGCGTACTGCCTACCAGGCTGCGCTCGAGGCGATGGACAAGAAAGACCCCGGCCGCCAGCTGGTCCAGCTCAAGCTCGACGCCATCGGCGGCGGCACTGCCGCGCCGAAAGCGGCTGCGTAATTCGCCGCGCCGGGGCAGCCCGCCTGCGCCTTGGGCGAAGGCGGGCTTCGTGCTCTTTGCGTCTCTGGAAAAAGTAAAAATACAAGTCAAAGAACAAGGTTAAAGACTATGCGTATTACCCATAAACTTGTTGGCGTGAGTGTGCTGGCCCTGATGACCGGCTGCTCCACCCTCAGTTCGCTCAATCCCTTCGCCTCCAAGCCGAAGACCAACCTGCCGGCGCCGCTGGTCGAGCTCAAGGGCTCGATGGCGGTGCGCACCGCATGGAAGCTCGACATCGGCAAGGCCGGCGACTATGTATTTACGCCGGCGCTGGTCGGCGC
>JBAQKU010000053.1:0-3014 GCA_049301315.1 Telluria sp. | reverse complement strand
AGCTGGCGGCGGTGCGCGCGAGCGTGCCGCCGGTGCTGATCAGGTCGTCGATGATGACCGCGTCGCGCCCTTCCACCTCGCCCACCAGCATGTCGCCGCTGACGACGCCTTCGCTGCGGTGTTTCTCGGCAAAGGCGGCCGCGACCGGCGCGCCGAGCGCCTTGCCCAGGCTTTGCCGGAAGTGCTCGGCCCGTTTGGTGCCGCCCGCATCGGGCGCCACCACCACCACCGCGCGGCCCTGAAGCTGGGCCGCGAAATAGCGCACGAACAGGGGATTGGCTTCGAGGTGCTCGGTGCGGCAGCGAAAGGCATTCTGGAACGCCGCCAGGTTGTGCACGTCGAGCGTGACGACGGCGTCGGCGCCGGCCGCCTCGAACATGGCAGCCACGTAGCGCGTGATGACCGGGTCGCGCGGCTTGGTCTTGCGGTCCTTGCGCGCATACGCAAGATAGGGCACCAGCGCGCTTACGCGCGCCGCGCCGGCATCCCTGAGCGCGCCGATGAAAAACAGCAGGCGGCACAATTTGTCATTGCCGCTATGCACGGGGCCGCCGTACAGCGATTGCAGTACGAACACGTCCCGGCCGCGCACATTGACCAGCGGGCGACACTTGTGCTCGCCATCCTCGAACTCGCGCTCCTCGTGCAGGCTGGCGGGCACGCCTAGCGCCTGCGCCACCTCCGCGCCGAACGCGGCGCTGTCGTTCATGGCGAAAAAACACAGCCCGTCATGTGCCGCGGGCGACTCGGATGCCGCTATTGCCATCGCTGGACCTCATCGTGATCGTGATCTGGCTCCGCCTGGAAGCTGTCCGGTTCGAGCGGCGCGCCGTCCTTCAAGTTCACGCAAGCTGCGCCCCCTCTGCCGCGCATCAAGGCGCCTCGCTACGGCCCCGGCCCGCCGCTTGCCTGATGCACCAGCGGGGCCGATGGCGCAGCAAGCGGCTCGCTGCCGGCAGGCGCCGCCGCACCCTTGCACACCCTGGGCCCCGGGTCGCTGGCCAGCAAGGCGTCGAGCGCATTGCGGTCCACGGTTTCCTTTTCCAGCAGCAGCGCAGCCAGCGCGTCGAGCAGCGCGCGCCGCTCGCACAAGGTGGCGCTCACGCGCGCATGGGCCTCGGCCAGCAGCTTGCTCACCTCGGCATCGATGGTTTCGGCGGTGTGCTCGCTGTACGGTTTGCGCTCGGTTGCCCCTTCCGGATTGAGCAATGGGGCGCGCACCTGTTCGAACGTGGCCAGTCCCAGCTTCTCGCTCATGCCGTATTGGGTCACCATGTGACGCGCCAGGTCGGTCGCGCTCTGCAGGTCGTTCTGCGCGCCGGTGGAAATGTCGCCCAGCGCCAGTTCCTCGGCGGCGCGCCCGCCCAGCATCACGTCGAGCCGGTCCAGCAGCTCGGCGCGCTTGAGCAGGTAGCGGTCCTCGGTCGGCAACTGCCGGGTATAACCGAGCGCGGCAATGCCGCGCGGGATGATCGATATCTTCGCGACCCGGTCGGCGTGGGCCCGGAACTGCGCGGTCAAGGCATGCCCGGCCTCGTGGAAGGCCACGGTTTCCTTTTCCTGGCGGTTCATCACGCGCGTCTTTTTTTCCAGGCCTGCAACAATGCGGTCGATCGCCTCGTCGAGGTCGCTCATTTCCACGCGTTCCTTGCCGAGCCGGGCCGCACGCAGCGCCGCCTCGTTGATGAGATTGGCAAGGTCGGCCCCGGCGAAACCGGCGGTGCGCGCCGCGATGGCGGCCAGGCTCACTTCCGGCGCCAGCTTGACCAGCTTCGCATGCACGGCCAGGATCTGCTCGCGCCCCTTCAGGTCGGGACGGTCGAGCGCGACATGGCGGTCGAAGCGGCCGGGGCGCAGCAGCGCCGGGTCCAGCACTTCCGGGCGGTTGGTGGCGGCCAGGATGATGACCCCCTTGTTCGAATCGAAGCCGTCCATTTCCACCAGCAACTGGTTAAGCGTCTGCTCCTGCTCGCCGTGGGTGCCGGCGATCATGCCCACCCCGCGCGCCTTGCCCAGCGCATCGAGTTCGTCGATGAACACGATGCACGGCGCCTTCTTTTGCGCCTGCGCGAACAGGTCGCGCACCCGGGCCGCGCCGACGCCAACGAACATCTCGACGAATTCGGAGCCGCTGATCGAGAAGAACGGCACCCCGGCCTCGCCGGCCAGGGCGCGCGCCAGCAAGGTTTTTCCGGTGCCCGGCGCGCCGACGATGAGCACGCCTTTCGGGATCTTGCCGCCAAGGCGCTGGTAGCGCTGCGGGTTTTTCAGGAAATCGACGATTTCGCGCAACTCCTCCTTGGCCTCGTCGATGCCGGCCACGTCGTCGAAGGTGACCCCGGTCTTGCTTTCGGCATACACACGGGCGTGGCTCTTGCCGACATCGAGCGCCCAGCCCGAGCCCAGCCCGGTCTTCTTGGACAGGTAGGCCGACAGCCACAGGAACAGCCCGATCGGTATCATCCAGGACAGCAGCGTCCCCATGAACTGGCTCTTGATCTGGCCCGTGTAGCGCACCCCGGCCGCCTCCAGGTCCTCGATGAGCGCCGGATCGGTCACCCGGATCGTGCTGAAGCGGCGCTGCGGCTGGCCGCCGCGCTGCAAGGCCTCGGCCGTCGGGCGCGGCAGTATCTTGTCGATGCCCTCGACCCGCAAGGTGCCCTCGATGGTCTCGCCGGTGATCGCCAGTTCCTCCACCTTGCCGGCATTGAGCAGGTGTTTGAAGTCGCTGTAGGCGATCGGCTCGATGTTGCCCTGGTCAAACACCATTTCCAGCAAGATCACCATCAGCGGCAGCACCAGCCAGTACCACAAGGGGATGGCCCGGATTGGTGAGGTATCGTCGTCGGCTTTCAAGGATCGCCCTTTCGCAAACGTCGCGCGCGGCTCCATTGTGGCGCCGTGCGCGTCATCACGTCGCCCAATTGGCGCGCGCCGCCGCCAGCGCATCGTGGCGCAGGTCGGTCTGGCGCGACAGCTCGTGCAAGGACGCCGACACCGCCACGGCATAGGGC
>JBAQKU010000052.1:0-1701 GCA_049301315.1 Telluria sp. | reverse complement strand
CAGCTGAACATAACCGTTCCGCTGCACCTCAAACCCCAATCAGGCCGCTGGGCAGCTGTCCAAAACTTGATTCATAACATGCATATCAAATGCTTCTTATGGTAGAGTTCACTTAAGACCACTTTTTACGGGAATTGAGATGAAACGTTTAGATGGCAAGATTGCAGTGATAACGGGGGCGGGCAGTGGCATTGGCCGCGCGATGGTCGAGCGTTATGTGGCCGAAGGCGCGCAGGTGGTGGCGGTGGCGCGCAATGGCTACAGCGTGCAGGCGCTGGAAGCGGCCAATCCGGGTCAGGTGCTGGCGGTGTGCGCCGACGTCACGCTGCAGAAAGACCTGGAACGCCTGGTGGAGGCCACGCTCGACCGCTTTGGCGGCGTCGATATCCTGGTGCCGAATGCCGGCATCGCGCGCGTGGTGTCGTTCGAGGACAGCACCGCCGAGGCCTTCGCGACCCAGTTTTCGGTGAATTTTTTCGGCGCGGCCGAGACCGCGCGCCTGTTTATCCCGCACATCCGCAGGGGCGGGTCGATCCAGTTCATCACCACCTTCCTGACCCAGGTCGGTTTCCCCGGGCTGGCAATCTACAGCGCCAGCAAGGCCGCCCTTAAATCGCTGTCGCAGACACTGGCGGCCGAACTGGCGCCAAAGGGCATCCGGGTCAACTCCATCGCGCCGGGGCCGATCGCCACCAACCTGTGGTCGACCGTCGGCCTGCCGCCCGATACGCTCGATGCCGTCGCCGACACCATCACCAAGCGCCTGATTCCGGGCGCCTTCGGCCAGCCCGAGGACATTGCCGAGACCTCCGTGTTCCTCGCGTCGGACGCGGCGAAGAATATCTACGGCCAGGAAATCGTGGTCGATGGCGGCTACACCATCGGGTAGGGCGGTTGGCTAGGAACGCAGCATCGGCTTGAAGCGCGGCAGCGCCTCGAGCCGCGTCAGCCATGCGCGCAGCTGCGCATAGGGCTCGAGCGACAGGTCGCCCTCGGGCGCCACCGCGATGTAGCCGTAGCAGGCCAGGTCGGCCAGGGTGGGATGTTCGGCGGCCAGGAACGGGCGCGTGGCCAGGTGCTGATCCATGACTGGCAGTATGCGCTGGGCGATGAGCGCCGCGCGCGCCTGGGCCTCGGGCCGGTTGCTGCGCCGCGCGAAGCGGGCGCTGGCGGGACCGTAGGCGATTTCACCGGCCGCGCTCGACAGCCAGCGCTGCATGTGCGCCTCGCCCACCGGGTCGGCGGGGATCCATTGGCTGCCCGGGGCGTAGCGCCGCACCAGGTAGACCATGATGGCATTGCTGTCAAGCAGGGCCAGATCGCCGTCGGACAGCACGGGGATCTGCCCGAGCGGATTCATGGCGAGAAATTCCGGCGTCTGGCGCATAGCCGCGCCCGCCTCGACGTATTGGTAGTCGAGACCGAGCAGCAGCAGTAGTTGCTCGACGCGGTGGGCGTGCCCCGATATGGGCGATCCATACAGTGTGATGCCAGAATGACTCATGTGTCGCTCCCGGGTTCAGGCGGTTTTCTGGTTCTCGGCCTGCGCCATTTCCTCGAGCATCTTGCGCACCCGCGCCGGGCCGGCGTCGATCGCCAGCCAGGTGAACTGGCGCACGCCGACGATGGCCTGCTCGCGCTGCAAGGCGCCCACGATCGCGTTGTCCTCGTCGAAGGTCTGGTTCATGCCCTTGATCTGGT
>JBAQKU010000051.1:0-1898 GCA_049301315.1 Telluria sp. | reverse complement strand
GCCATTCCAGGTCCTCGCGGCAGTGCGCGCAGATGAGTGCATGGTCGGCCACCTGCGCCTGCTCGGCCTCGGACAGCTTGCCCAACACGGCCCAGGGCAGCAGCTTCTGGACCTTCTGATGCACGCTTGCATCCAATTCAACGACGTGCGCATTCACTCGAAGTCCTCCATTTGACCGGCAAGCAGCTCCCTGAGCCGGGTTCGCGCGCTGAACATGCGCGTCTTGATGGTGTTGACGGGACAGTCCATGATCTCCGCGATTTCTTGGTACCCCATGCCGTGGTAATAAGCCAGGTTGACCACGGTGCGCTGCAGCACGGACAGGCTGTCGAGCGCCCGCGCCACCATGTGCTGCAGCTGATGCATGCTGAGCGCGATCTCGGGCTCGTACCCGGGCGGGCCGGCGCTGTCCTCGAAGTCCGATTCAACCGGCTCGTCGAGCCCCTGGATGCCCTTGAGCGCCTTGCGGTAAGCGATTGCGAAGATCCAGGTCGACAGTTTGGAACCGTGGTTGAAGCTGTCCGCGCGCTGCCACACCACCAGCATGGTGTCGTTGATGATTTCCTCGATCAGCGCCGGATTGCGCGTCATGCGGTCGAGGAAACGGGCCAGGCGCGGGAAATAAGCACGGTACAGCTGCGCGAAAGCGAGTTTGTCCCCGCCCTCGATCAAGCCGATCAGGCGCAGTTCGTTCGCTTCGTCTCCCCGTCCATGCGGTCCGCCCCGGGCCGCGTTATTCCTGCGTTCCAGCATCATGCCCCTTTCACCAACGTAAATGCCGGTTCGGACAAAAAAGGTTCACACACCCATGGTAGCACTGGCGCTGAACCTTTTTCGCACGGACCGGAATATACCGTGACGGATAACTCACAGGAGCCGGCCATGAAACCCTTCATCAAAGCGGTCCTCCCCTACGCGTGCGCGGCGCTGCTGGCCAGTTGTGGCGGCGGCGGCCCGGACCCGGCGATGGCGCCGCAAACCACCCTTCTCGCCACAGTGCAGCAAACAAGCAGCCAGGTCGTCACCGACTATTACCCGGTGGTACAGCGTCTGTATGTCGCCTACTTCGGACGCCCGGCCGACCCGGCCGGCCTGGCCTACTACGCCCAGCGCTACATGGAAGAGCGCGCGCCCACCGATGTCGGCGGCGTGAGCCAGGCGTATGGGGTCAACGTCAACCTCACCGCCCTGATCGACAGCTTCGGCACCAGCGCGGAATCGCAGGCGTTGTACCCCGGCGACAACGATACCTTCGTCAACGCCATCTACCGCAACCTGTTCAGCCGCGATGCGGAACCGGCCGGCAAGGCGTTCTGGGTCGGGAACATCAACAGCGGCGCGATGACGCGCGCCCACGCCGCGCTGGCGATCATGGCCGGCGCCCAGAGCACCGACCTGGACCTGGTCAACAAGAAGCACAAGGTGGCGACCGATTTCACCAACTCGCTCGACACGCCGGCCGAGCTTGCCGCCTACGACGGCCTGGCTGCCAATGCGGTGGTGCGCACCATGCTGGCCGGAGTCGGCCCGGGCACGGACGTCAACAATTTCCAGGGCACGATCGACAGCACCATTGCCTCCCTGGTCGGCCCGCCCCAGGTCAGCTTCACCCAGGTCCGGGCGATCATCAACCAGCGTTGCGTCGGCTGCCACTCGGCCAATCCGACCATCCCCGGCTTCAATACGGCCCCGTTCGGCATAACGTTCGACACCGAGGCCCAGATCCGCGCGCACGCAGCGGACATCTACCAGAACGCGGTCGTGACGCAGTTCATGCCGTTCGGGAACATGACCGGCATGACGGATGCCGAGCGCGCGCTGATCGGCACCTGGTTCAACCAGGGCACGCCATGACGGTGGCGCGCGTGCGCCGCTGCGCGCTGCTCCTGCTGCTGGCC
>JBAQKU010000050.1:0-8113 GCA_049301315.1 Telluria sp. | reverse complement strand
AGGCAGGGCCGCCGCCGGAGCCGGTCATGCTCAACGGAATTGTCAGGCGCGGCAACGGCAAATCCACGGTGTGGATCAACCAGCAGCCGCAGCCGGACGCCGGCAACGGCCTGTCCGCGCCCGGCCGCGCGCCGTCCCTGACGCTGCAGCTCGGCTCGGGCAAGCGCGTCACGCTCAAACCCGGCCAGCGCTACGACGGCCAGGGCAACTTCAAGGATGTCGATGCGCCCTGACCTGCAGCGCCAGCGCGGCGCCGCCTTGCTGATCCTGGTCGCCCTGGCCGGGCTGGGAGCGGCCACGCTGCTGATCGGTGCGTTCGGCAGGAATACCCTGGAAGCGGCGCGCGAACGGCGCACCCAGTACGCACTGGCCGAGGCGAAGGACGCCCTGATCGGTTACGCGCTGGCGCACGGGCGCCTGCCGCGCCCGGCCACCTCAGGCAGGGACGGCAGGGAGAACCCGGCGCCTTGCACCAGCGAGCAAAGCTGCACGGGAATCATCGCGTGGGTGACGCTGGGCATCGACGGGGCCGACGGCTGGAGCAAGCTGCTGCGCTACAGCGTCACCCCGGAGTTCACCAGCACGCCACTCGATGCGTCGGCGGCAGCCAGCAAAACCGTGCTGGGGCGCGCCAGCGACGGCGCCCTGCATTACCTGGCCGGGCACCCGGTGTGCAGCCGCGACGTCCAGTGCGTGCCAGTGGTAATTTTTTCTCACGGCAAGAACAACCTGGGAACCAGCGCGGCCGGAGTGGCGCAGGCCAACGCATCGAACACGAACGGCGACGAAGTCCAGAACGATATTGCGACGAATAATTTCATGAGCCGGGCCGCATCGGGCGATCCGGGCGTGCCGGGCGGCGAGTACGACGATATGGTGGCCTGGATTGAACTGAAGACACTATTTAACCGGATGAATGCGGCGCGCGCGCTGCGTTGACGATGATGCGACGACTCCAGAACGGATTTAGCCTGGTCGAAATGGCGGTGGTGCTTGTCATTGTCGGCTTCATGGTCGGCGGACTGCTCACGCCGCTCAGCATGCAGCTCGAGCAGCGCAAGGCCGGCGAAACGCGCAAGGCGCTCGACGAGGCGCGCGAGGCGCTGCTCGGTTTTGCCCTGCGCAACGGCTACCTGCCGTGCCCGGCCGTCTCGGCTGCCAACGGCCTGGAAGACCGCAATGGCGAGAACTGCAACGGCGGCAAGCGCGCCGGCTTCCTGCCCTGGGTCACGCTGGGCCTGCCGCAGCTGGACAGCTGGGGCCACATTTTCCGCTACAGCGTCACGCCCGCGTTTGCCAACAGCCGGGTGCCGTTCACGCTCGCCACCCGGCGCGACATCACGATCGGCACGCGCGACCCGGCGGGCAACCTGATCGGCGCGACCGCCGTCAACGACATCCCCGCCGTGATCCTGTCGCATGGCAAGAACGGCTTCGGCGGGGTCAGCGAAGCCGGCGTGCGCGCCGGCGCCCTGGCGGGCAGCAACCAGGACGAAAGGACCAACGCCGGCACTGCCGGCATCGCCTTCGTGACCCGCTACGCGACCGACAATCCGCAGGCGCCGGGCGGCGAATTCGACGACATGCTCAGTTGGGTGTCGCCGAATATCCTGTACAACCGCATGGTCGCGGCGCAAAAATTGCCATGAACATCCTGCGTCCCGCGCTCACGATCGGCGCCTACACCTTGCTGGAGGCGCTGCGCAACCGGCTGGGCTGGCTGCTGCTCGCCGCTGCGCTGGCCGGGCTCGGACTGTCCGGCTTCGCCGGCCAGCTGGCGCTCACCGAGAGCGCCGAACTGCGCGCCGCGCTGCTGGCGGCCAGCCTGCGCCTGGCCGGTGTGTTCCTGGTCGCCACCTTCGTGGCCACCAGCATGGTGCGCGAGGCGCACGACCAGGTGCTTGCGCTGCTGCTCGCACTGCCGTTTCCGCGCGCCACCTATCTGATCGGCAAACTGCTCGGCTTCGGCATGCTGGCCGTGCTGCCGGCGCTGCTGTTCGGCGCGCTCGGCCTGTTGTACGCGCCGCCGGCGCAGGTTGCGCTGTGGAGTTTGTCGCTCCTGTGCGAGCTGTGGATCGTCGCCTCGTTCAGCCTGCTTTGTTCGCTCAACTTCCGCCAGGTGCTGCCGGCCCTGGCCGCCTGCGCCGCGTTCTACCTGCTGGCGCGCACGGTCGCCAGCCTGCAACTGCTCGGCGGCGTGCGCTCGGACACGCTTTCGCTGTCGCAGCGGGGGGCGCAGGCCGGCATCGACATGGTGGCCGCCCTGTTGCCG
This sequence comes from Telluria sp., assembly GCA_049301315.1. Lineage (GTDB taxonomy): Bacteria > Pseudomonadota > Gammaproteobacteria > Burkholderiales > Burkholderiaceae_D > JBAQKU01. The sequence continues at coordinate 5,841 of JBAQKU010000050.1, read as the reverse complement.
CACCTGGACAGCTTCACGCGCACCGAATGGCTGGTTTATCACAGCGGCAACCTGGACGCGCTGTTCGCGCTTGCCGGGCAGACCGCGATCTATGTCGTGCTGATGGGCACGGCCGCGCTGTTCGACCTGTACCGAAGAAGCGTGTGATGGCGCAGCGTCCCGTCGCTTGCGTACCGCTTGCGGTCAAGCTGGCACTGGCCGCGGCGCTGATGGCCCAACTGTCATGGCAGGCGTTGCCGGCAGCGCCGGATGCGCGCGCGCAGCAGTTGCCGGCCCCGCCCTCGCGCGCCGCCTTGCAGCTCGCCAGCCTGGGCGAACCGGTCGCCCTGTCCAAGCTGATGATGCTGTACTTGCAAGGCTTCGACGACCAGCCGGGCGTGCGCATTGCGTGGCGCGAGCTCGACTACGCGAACCTGCGCGCCTGGCTGGCACGCAGCCTCGAACTCGACCCGCGCGCCCAGTATCCCTTGTTCGCCGCGAGCGAACTCTATAGTGCAGTGGACGATCCGGTGCGCACCCGCGCCATGCTCGACTTCGTGTACGCAAGCTTTGCCGCGGACCCCGACCGGCGCTGGCCCTGGCTTGCGCACGCGGCGCTGATCGCGCACCACCGCCTGCACGACGCGCCGCTTGCTCGCAGTTACGCCGCCGCCATCCGGGAGCTTGCGCATGGTGCCGAGGTACCGCACTGGGCGCGCCAACTCGACTTGTTTTTTGGGAACGACATGAACGAACTCGACAGTACGAAAGCGCTGATCGGCGCACTGCTCAGCAGTGGTCAGGTGAGCGACCCGAAGGAGCTGGCCTTGCTCGAACGGCGCCTGGCGGCGCTTGAAGCGAGTGCGCCGCAGCGGGGAGCCAGGTAAATTTTATCGCCGGCAAGCAACACGATGATATCGCGTGTGCGAGCTTTTCCTATAGACTTGTAACATAGCATCAGCTTCATGAATCGAGGAATTTTATGCAAGGATTTCAAGGGGGCCAGCGCGGTTTTACACTGGTTGAAATCGCCATTGTGCTGGTCATCATCGGCCTGCTGCTCGGTGGCGTGCTCAAGGGGCAAGGCCTGATCGACAGCGCCAAGGTCAAGAACATCATCCAGCAATCGAACTCGCTGTCGGCGGCGGTCAATGCCTACCAGGACAAGTTCCGCGCCCTGCCCGGCGACGACATCCTGGCCACCACGCACGTGCCGGGTGCGAGCAGCAACGGCAACGGCGACGGCCAGATCACCGAGTACCTGGCGGCGCCCCAGCATCTGGCGCTGGCCGGTTTTATCACCGGTTCCTACAACGGCACCAGCGACTTCATGACCAGCGCGCAAGGCGGCGCGGTGTATATTTTCAATGACGCCGTGGGTGGACGCAGCGGCAACGGGGTGCGCATCGACAACCTGCCGGACTCGTTCGCCCAGCAGATCGACAGCAAGCTCGACGATGGCGTCGCCGCAACCGGCTCGATCCGCGCCAGCTCGCCGTACACCAGCACCGGCGCGATCATCAGCCGCACCGCGCTGTTTTTCTAGCTGCGACTCCGGTTCCGCTGCCTATGGGTAGCGCCGCAGCAGCAGTTCGGCCACGCACACCGGCTTGCTGCTGTCTTCGCGCTCGACCAGGACGCCCCAGCAGAGCTGGGCGCCGCCGTCGATGTCCTCGATCGTGTGCAAGGTCAGGCGCGCCCGCAGGCGGCTGCCCACCGGCACCGGCGCCGGAAACCGTACCTTGTTCAGTCCGTAGTTAACGTCCAGTTTCACGTCGCTCATGTGCAAGGCATTGGCCAGCATGCCTGGCAGCAGCGACAAGGTCAGGAAACCGTGCGCGATCGGCCCGCCGAACGGCGACTCGCGCTTGCAGCGCTCCACGTCCACATGGATCCACTGGTGGTCGTCGGTGGCGTCGGCAAAGGTGTTGACGCGCTGCTGCGATATCTCGACCCAGTCGGAAACGGCTACCTCCTGGCCGAGCATGCCCCTCAATTCGGCAAGGCTGGCAATTTCACGCATGGCAGTCTTCCTTCGGCCGGCGTCCGAACATGCCGACGCCGTCGACCGTGCATACCAGCTCGCCACGCTGGTTGATTGCCTTCCAGTGCGACCAGACCATGCCAAGCCCGGGCCGCGAGGCCGAGGGCCTGACCTTGGTGGTGACATAGCTGACGCTCAGGGTGTCGCCGGGCCTGACCGGCGCAATCCAGCGCACGTTGTCGACGCCGGGCGATCCCATGCTCGACGCTTCGCTCATCAGGCCATCGACCACCATCCGCATCATCATGCTGCAGGTGTGCCACCCGCTCGCGACCAAGCCGCCGAACATGGATGCCTTGGCGGCCTCCGGATCGACGTGGAACGGCTGCGGGTCAAATTGTTTGCCAAACGCGATGATCTCTTCCTCGGTAACCGTACGCTTGCCCATCGCAATCTCCTGGTTGGGAAAAAAGTCTTCGAAATACCAGTTCGTCTTCTTCACGCGTTCTCGCCTTGTGCAAATCCGGGCTGCGCAATGAAGCGTCCCAGGTGGTGATCGGAATCGCCCATCGACAGTTCAATCATCGTCAGGCGTTTGAAATAGTGGGAGGCCGGCAGTTCGTCGGTCACGCCCATGCCGCCGTGCAGCTGCACGGCCTGCTGGCCGATGAACCTGAGTGCCTGCCCGATCCGGAACTTGGCAGCCGATACCGCGCGGCGCCGCTCGGGCGCATCGGCGCCGCCAAGCTTGACGGCCGCCAGCAGCGCCATCGAGCGCGCCTGTTCGAGGTGGATGTACATGTCGGCCATGCGGTGCTGCAGTGCCTGGAATTTCCCGATCGGCACGCCGAACTGGCTGCGCGTCTTGAGGTATTCGAGCGTGGCGGCGAAGATCGCTTCCATCGCGCCCAGCGCTTCCGCGCACAACAGGCCGGCGCCGTAATCGGCCGCCGCATCGAGCACGTTCCAGCCCGCACCGGCTGCGCCGACCAGCGCCGCCGCCGGGACCTGCACCTGGTCGAACACGATGTCGGCCGCGCGCTGCCCATCGAGCGTGCGGTAGTCGCTCACGGTCACGCCGGCGCTCGTCGCCGGCACCACGAACAGGCTGATGCCGTTGGTGTCGCGCTGCGCGCCGCCGCTGCGGCTTGAAACGATCAGGCTGTGCGCCTGTCCGCCATGCACGACCACGCTCTTGCGGCCGTTGATGACGTAGCCGGCGCCGCCCGGCGTGGCGCTGGTGGCGATGTCGGACAGGTCGTGGCGCGACTGTGTTTCGCCCAGTGCGCAGGCCAGCTTCAGCGTCCCGCCGGCCACCTGTTCGAGCAGGCCGGCGTGCCCCCCGCCAAGCTTGAGGAACTCGGCGCCGAGCACGGTGGCGAAGTAAGGCTCGACCACCAGGCCGCGCCCGAGCTCTTGCATGACGAGGAACATGTCGAGTGCGCTGCCGTCAAAGCCGCCTTGCTCTTGCGGCACGGGCAGGGCCAGCATGCCCAGTTCGGACAGCGCGGCCCAGGCCGGGTCGGACACGCCGCTACCGGAGCCGATGATTTTCTTGCGCGTCCCGAAGCTGTAATCCTTGGCCACCCAGCGCTTGAGCGCATCGGAAAACTGCAGTTGTTCTTCCTTGAAGCTGAAGTCCATGTTCTTCCTCACAGGCCCAGGATCATCTGGGAGATGATATTTCGTTGAATCTCGTTCGAGCCGCCATAGATGGAGGTCTTGCGGAAATTGAAGTAGTAGGCGGCCAACGGCGCAGCTTCGTCGGCGCCGGACACGCTGTGCTCCGTCCGGCCTTCGAGGTAGGCCGGGTCGAACGGCAGCGCCAAAGGCCCGGCCGCTTCGAGCATCAGTTCGGTGAGCGCCTGCTGGATCTCGGTGCCGCGCACCTTGAGAACGGACGCTTCCGGTCCGGGCGCCTTGTGCGCTTCGGCCAGCACGCGCAGCACCGTCATTTCAAGCGCCATCAGCTCGATTTCCAGCGTGGCCACCTTGGCGGCGAACAGCGGGTCGAGGATAAGCGGCTTGCCGTTCTTGTGCTGCGCGCGCGCCAGCTTCTTGAGGGACTCGAGCTCGCGCTTCGAGCGCCCGACTGCGGCAATGCCGGTGCGTTCATGGCCAAGTAGGTACTTGGCGTAGGTCCAGCCCTTGTTTTCCTCCCCGACCAGGTTCTGCAGCGGCACCTTGACGTTGTCGAAGAAGACTTCGTTTACCTCATGGTCCTCGTCGAGCATGATGATCGGCCGCACGCTCACGCCCGGCGCGTGCATGTCGATCAGGAGGAACGAGATGCCTTCCTGTTTGCGCACGCCGCTGTCGGTGCGCACCAGGCAGAAGATCATGTCGGCGTGCTGCGCCAGCGTGGTCCAGGTTTTCTGGCCATTGACGATATAGAACTCGCCCTCGCGCGCGGCGGTGGTCGTGAGCGAGGCCAGGTCGGAGCCGGCGCCCGGTTCCGAATAACCCTGGCACCACCAGTCTTCACACGACAGGATGCGCGGCAGGTAATGCTGTTTCTGCGCCTCGCTGCCGAACGCCATGATGACGGGCGCGACCATGTTGACGCCGAACGGCAGGATGGGCGGCGTGCCGGCGCGCGCGCATTCGTCCTCCCAGATATGGCGCTGCACGGCGCTCCAGCCGGTGCCGCCGAATTGCACCGGCCAGCCGGGCGCGACCCATCCCTGCCTTGCCAGGATCTTGTGCCAGCGCACGTAGTCGTCCTTCGACATGCGCAGGTGCTGGCGCACCTTGTGCTGCAAGTCGGCCGGCAGGTTGGCCTCAAGAAAGCCGCGCACCGTATCGCGAAACGCCAGTTCCTCGCTCGTATAGTTCAGGTCCATACAGTTTCCTTATTCTCGCCGCGCTGAAAAAAGCACGACCGTTCACAAGGATTGTACCCGAAAAACAGGTGATATCTGCAATACCGGAGCCGCGACAGGGGTATCTAGCGCTGCAAGCGGCGGCGCCTGAAAAAGCCGATGCCGGCCAGGCCGGCAAGCGTCATGGCGTAGCCAGATGGCTCGGGAATGACGGTAACGCTCACGTTGTCGAGCAGCGCGCCGAGGTTGTCGCCGCCCCGGTTGGCGAAGGTGAGCGTGTATTTGCCGCTGGCAGCGGGCGTAAACACCAGCGACGATGGGCTGAACGGATCGGCGCTGGCCAGCGTGAACGAGGCCGAGGCGGTGCCGAACATGACGTCGACAATGTCGGTGCCGCCCCGATGGCTACCCGCGAGGCTGAACGTGGCCGTGTAGGCCAGGCCGCCGGTCAGGGCCAGCGACTTGCTCAATTCGCCGGCATCGCCGGTCGAACCATCGAGGTCGACGTAATTTCCGTTGCCGGGAAAGACGTCGATGAAATTGGTGCCGATGACATCGACCGTGCCGTTGGCGACCGTCCAGCCGCCGGGGAAAACAGTCTTGTTCAGCGCCGCGGCGGTACTGTCGAAGTCGTCTGTGAAAATGACGGTGTCTGCCTGTGCGCAGGATGCGCCGGCAAGCAAGCCAGCAAGCAGTAAATGACGAATGAACATGGCCAACTCCTTGTTTTTAGTGTTATAAAAACAACATTTGACCTTGATCATAGCACCCGAAAAACTGCGCACCAATGAAAAAAGGATGAACGCCCGCAGGCGTTCATCCTTTGCTGACATGCCTCAACCGCACGTCGTTTTTTTGTCGCAGCCGCGCCGCGCTTTAGTTGCCGACGGCTTTGCCCGTTACCTTGTAAGGCATCACGCGCGATGCCAGCCGGGTATCGGTCTTGAGCATGCCGATCTGGTCGCTCAGGATATGGGCCGCCTCGGTCAGCTGCACGTCCTTGGCGTTCTTGGCCTCCTTTTCGGCGGCCAGTTCGGCCACCAGGTTGCGCTCGTC
>JBAQKU010000049.1:0-1847 GCA_049301315.1 Telluria sp. | reverse complement strand
CGTCCTCGATCGATCCCGACTCGCTGCGAAACGGCATGTGTTCGGGATTGTCGGAGTCGATGCCTTCGTCGATCGCGTCGGCCAGCGCGGTATTGTCACCGATCCATAAGGTATGGCCATCGGCGCGGTGCTCGTACCACGTGTGCAGGCCCGCGTCTTCCCAGCGCCTGTCAAGGTGGTTGTGGTCGGTTTCGTTGTACTGGTTGGCACAAACGATCTGGGGGTAGTCGCGTGTCAGGCGAACCTTCCAGTTCCGGTCCAGGTAGTGCTCGAAAGTCGTCTGGGTGATGTCGATCACCGACTTGCCGAGGAAGGACATGCTGTTCTTGCGCAGCGAGGTCATTGCAAGCCATGGCCGCAGCACCATGCCGTAGAACGCGAACCCGCCATCGGCCTTGATCAGGCGGAACTCGAAAACATAGCCGTTGAAATGTCTCAGGCTGCCATCCTCGCGCACCAGCGAGATGGTCACCATCTTGCCCATGACCTGCTTGAGCGGGATGCGTGCGCTGTCGGACAACAACTCGACCTCGAACCGGAAGTCGCGCGACATGTCTTCTTGTGCGACAAGTTTGTTCACCAGGAGTATCGCGTCGCTGGGGCCGTCATCGCGCGGGAAGTCGATGGTGAGCAGCCGCTTGTGCTGTGGGTCGTCACGCAGGGAGAGCAAGGCGGCAGCGGCGCCGCCAAACGAGACACCATTCATATTTCGCTCCCAATTGCGGATCAATCGGCAACGCCTTTGCACGGCTTAGCAACACGTGCGCAGATGCGAGAAGGAAACTGTAGAGAATGCATCTTTTTCTGTATTGATAAGAATCAGTAACTTTGCTCAACAACATGAATGCTCAGCATGGATGCAGAAGGTAGCGAACGTCGGCACGATCGGCGGTAACGGGTTTGGAAACGAGGAAGGTGTCCCATCCCAGCCGCTTGTTTCCGCCGGGCTTGCTTGCGGACAGCACGATCGGCTCGATGCAAGCGGCCTTGACGATCAGCAGCGCTTCAAATTCCACGCCGATCAGGCCAAACATGCCGAGCAGCTTTTTGATCGCGCGGACACCGCTTGCGCCAGGAAGAAAATGCTCGAGGTCGGCTTTGCCGAGCGGGCCGATCCGCAAGCGCACGCGCAGGTTGTTTTTCCAGGTGCGAACGCCGAGCGTGGCGCCGAAGCCGAGCCTGGCGTTCGGCCCGCCCAGTTTGCTGACCTTGCTGTCTGCAATGTAGTCCCAGCCGCCCACAAACTGTTCCACCTCGATGGGAACCTTGCAGTAGTCGGACAGCACCCGTTCGATGACACGCGCGGATACAGGGCGCTGCCGGAGCAGTGCCGCGTAGTAGCCGGCAACCTCCGGTCCGACGCCACCATGGTCACGCCCATCCTTGCGCGGCGCGAACGCGGTGTTCTTTACACCGCCAAGGGCCAACAGCAGCGGGAGAAGTCCGTCTTTGCCTTGCACGTCGAGCAGGTGTTCGAGCCGGTATTTCGCCCACGCCTGGTAAAACATCGGCACCAATCGGCCGGAGAACGTGTCGAAAAAGGCGCGCGCGCCGTCGCCTTTTATTCGCCATTGATGGGCGGCGATGCGCTCGGAGTAGTGATAGGGCAGCCCTCCGTTAACGCCCAGGAATCCCATGAATGCCTGCGTAAGGCGGATCTGTGGCAGGGGCTGCTGTTGCAGCATCACCTGCAACTCTTCGGCCTTGCAGGACGTGCCGGGCGCCTTGATCGTCAGCGCTTCGACCTGGCTGGCAGGGAAGTTGAGCGAGACGCTGTTCGGAAACCGCAATATGTCCGACAGCGCCTTATCGCACGGCACATCGTTCTGCCGCATCCACACCAGCAG
>JBAQKU010000048.1:0-4339 GCA_049301315.1 Telluria sp. | reverse complement strand
GTCTTGCTCAGCTCCTTGGTCAGCGGAATGGCCAGGCTGCCGGCGCGCCGGCTGGCCCGCACCATCGCGGGTATATCGTACAGGTGCGCCATGCAGACGCTGGCGATGGCGCGCGCGGCAGGCTCGGGAATGATGCCTTCGGCCGCCTGGGCACGCGCCAATGCTTCCTCAAAACGAAACATCGCCTGCACCACGGATGCATCGTCGAACACCGCGATCATTTCCGCGGAGGTCAGGAAGCTGTCAAAAATCGAAACACTCATTGAAAAAAACTCCGTTCGACTTTGTCGGTACGCTTACATGTAATCGAAAAATACGGTTTCCTTGTCGGTCTGCATCCAGATGTCCCATTCATAGCGTGCATCCGCGATCTTGCGTGCGACCAGCGTGGCGCGCCGTTCGGCCGGTACCTGCCGCAGGATGTCCGATGCGGCCAGACCGGCATCGTCTTCCAGGAACACCGCGGTGAACTGGTGCTTGCACAGGCCGCGCGAGAAGATGGTGACGAACATGGCCGGCTTGCCTTCGGTGCCGGCGCCCTGGCGCGAGACCTCGATATGGAAGGCGCCGCTGTCGTCGCTGGGAATGCGGCGAAAGCCCGGAAGCGCGTGCGCCGCTTCGGCAGCCGCGCCGTCCGGCATCCAGGCTTCGATCATGGCATCGTTGATCGGGTTGCCGTCGCCGTCGCGGATGATGCCGCTGATGACGATGGTCGGCGCCGTCGACGTCACGACCGCGGTGTTTTCAACGGCCCAGCGCCATGCTTCGTGCGAAAAAGGGCCGATCGTTTGTGAGGAGGTAAGTTTGCTGGACATGGTGTGTTTCCTTTTCAAAGGCCCAGGGGCGTGGCGCCACGGCCGCGCAGGACGATATCGAATTCGTAGCCCAGCATCTGGTCGCTGACCGTTTCTTCCAGGCTAAAGCGTGAAATCAGGCGCTCGCGTGCGCCGAGATCGGCAATGCCTTGATAGATCGGGTCGTGGTTGAGCAATGGGTCGCCGGGGAAATACATCTGGGTCACCAGGCGCTGCGCATACACGTTGCCGAACATGGAGAAATGAATATGGGCAGGGCGCCATGCCTTGCTGTGATTGCCCCATGGATAAGGCCCGGGCTTGATGGTGACGAAACGGTAACGGCCGTCGTCGTCCGTCAGCATCTTGCCGATGCCGTAGAAATTCGGATCGAGCGGCGCGTCATGCTGGTCGCGCTTGTGCCAGTAACGGCCCGCCGAATTGCATTGCCACACCTCGAGCAGGGAGTTGCGCACAGGCTTGCCGTCTTCTTCCAGCACCCGTCCGGTGACGACAATCTTTTCGCCCAAGGGCTGGCCATTGCCGTGGGCGGTCAGGTCCATGTCGCCAGGCAGGATCAGGCTGGGCGATACGGCCAGGTTGGTGCCGGCGGCGGCGCTGGCCCGTATGCGCAACGGCTCCCGGGTCGGCCCGCGCTTGACGGTGGACTGGTAGGGAGGGTGAATCAGGGTCGGGTAGACGCCGGTCGCGACGGTCTCGAATTCCATGCCGGTTCTCCAATGAATGAGTGAGTGGTAGCGCGTGATGGGCGCCTGTGCATTTCCACATATTTGTGCGGTAATCGCGCAAACTTGCCCGCTTTTTGATTATGAATAGTAGGGTAAGCAATAAATTGATCTGGATCAAGGCGAAATGGCAGGTAATGGTCGTCCTTCGCACACCTTGTGCGATAATCGCCCAAAACGGAGACTTTTATGCCCGCCAACACCGCTTCCCAGCAGAATTCACCGATCGACCCGGACGATCGTTTGGAGAACGAGGGGCCGCTCAAGCGCGATGTCATCGCCGGCCTGGAAAAAGGGCTGCAAGTGATCGAGGCGTTCGACCAGGAGCGCACGCGCCTGACCATCAGCGAGGTGGCGCAGCACACCGGCCTGACGCGCGCGGCGGCCAGGCGTTATCTCATCACGCTGGCGCACCTGGGTTATGTCCGGCACGACGGCAAGCTGTTTTCCCTGACCCCCAAGGTGCTGCGCCTGGGACAGTCCTACCTGCACTCGGCGCGCCTTCCGCGCATCGTCCAGCCCCTGCTGTACCGGCTCGCGTTTTCACTGGGAGAGGCGGCCTCGGCCGGCGTGCTCGAGAACGATGAACTGGTATGCGTGGCGGCGGTGAGCGGCGGGCGCCTGGTGTCGGCAACCTTGCAGCCTGGCACCCGCGTGCCCGCTTTTTGTACCGCCAACGGACGCGTCCTGCTGGCAAACCTGGCGCAGGAACAGGTCGACCAGTATCTGGCGCGCCTGCATATCGAGCCGATGACCGTTCACACCATCGTCAACAAGGATCGCCTGCTGCTGGAAATTGCGCGCACGCGCGCCCAAGGCTATGCGGTGGTCGACCAGGAACTGGAACTGGGTTTGCGTACGATTGCCGTGCCGCTCAGGAATTTCAGGGGGGAGACGGTCGCCGCGATCAACATCAGCGTGCACGCGGCCCGCATGCCGGTCGAGGACATTGTCGAGCGCTGTCTGCCGGCACTGCTGAAGGTACAGGTCGAGCTCGCCGCGCTGCTGTAAGTGCGGCGGTTCCCGTGGCGCGCTTGTGCGTACGCAATCGAATGCGCCATGCCGATTCGTAGAATGGGCTCCGGTACCGATCCCATGGACACAGGAGGCGACGATGTCACTGATCAAGCGCATGTTGGCGATGGCGGGAATGGCTTTTCTGGCCTTGCCGGTAGTCCCGGAAGCGTCTGCCGGCGGGGCGCAACGATCCCCGGAACACACGGGCGGGCAGGGCATGGCGATTCCCTCGTCGGTCCAGGCCGAGCACCAGGAAATCCACGCGCAGCTTGCCCAGGTACTCAAGGCAGGCGGAAAAACCGGCGCCGCAGCCGGGGATCTGGCAAAACTGCTGGAGCCGCATTTCCTCAAGGAAGAGCAACTGGCGCTGCCGCCCCTTGGATTGCTCGAAGCCCTCGCCGCCGGCAAGGCGGTGAGCGATCCGCAACGGGTCATCGAAATGACCGATCGCCTCAAGGCTGAAATGCCGGGCATGCTGAGCGAGCACAAGGACATCGGCGGGGCGGTGCAGCGCTTGCGCAGCGCGGCGCGCGACGAAGGCAAGCACGATGCCCTGCAGTATGCCGAGCGCCTGAGCGCCCACGCAAAGCAGGAAGAACAGGTGATGTACCCAAGCGCGATCATGGTCGGCGAATTCCTCAAGCTCAAGCGCTGAAAATTGGTGCCTGCGTTGGGTGGCAAGGCGTGCCGCCTGGTATTTGACGACGTCGACGTCGGGCGCGTCGCATTCAGGACACTAGCGCACCGGGCTCACGCCGCAGTCGCTTTGCGGCCCGGAACACGATATGCTGATAGCTCAACCATATGAGCGGCCCGCGCCGCGCAGTGGCGGACGCAATCGACCCCTATCACGCTGCATGATCCTTGCCACTTCATACGCGCGCACGCCGTCGCCCGACCTCGTCAACCGACGGCTGGCCGGCGGCTTGCTGCTGTCGATCGTGATTCACGCTCTTGTGTTGTCGCTGCAGTTCGGCAGGCCGGGACTGGGCCTGCCGCTTCCGGCTGCGACCATCAGCGTACGAATCGTGCAAGCGGAGGCGCCGCCACAGGCCGAGCCGGCAGCGCCCGAGCCAGCGCCGGCCACGCCGCCGCACCCTGAAATGAGGGACGGCCTGACCCTGCTAGAGAACATTGCGCCACCCAGGCCGGTCCCTGAAAAACCGAGCCGGGCCAAGCGCATCAGCCGGCCCTCGGCGCTGCCTGCGCCCCAGTCCGAGCCAACCCGCGTGATCGCGCAGGACCAGAATCCGAACCAGGATTTCGTCGTGCCGCTGCCGCAGCCGGAGGAAGCGCTGCAAAAGACCATCGATCCGAAGGAAGCGCAATACGGGACCGACGATGCTACCGACCCCAGCACGGCGTTGGAAGCGGCGGCGCAGGTGCGGCAAGTGGCCGAGGAGAAACGGCGCGACGAGGCAGTCTTGCAGGCGGCGCGCGAGCGCCAGGCTGAACAGGCTGAGCAGGCCGAACGGCAGCGCGCGGCCGCACTGGCCGTGCTCGAACAGGAGGCGGCGCAACAACTGGCGCTGCGCGAAGAGGCGCTGCGTATCGAGACGGCGCGTGCGGAACTGGCGCGCCAGGAGCAACAGCGCAGGGAAGCGGCGCTCGCGCTCGAGGCGCGCACGCTCGCACAAGAACAGGCGCAACAGCTGGCGGCCAGGCAGAAGGCGGAGCAACTGGCGGCCCAACAGCAGGCCGAACTGGTCGCGCAGCGGCAGGCCGAACTGGCCGCGCAACGCCAGGCCGAACAGACGCGCGCGACCGAGCGGGCAGCTGCAC
>JBAQKU010000047.1:0-21017 GCA_049301315.1 Telluria sp. | reverse complement strand
TTTGACAGCACTTCCAGACTAACGATGCGTCATCGAACGGTTCACTTTCGTTCATCTTCTCAATACGTACCTGACACCTTTGACGATGTCTTTTCCACAGTCGCTCACGACCACGCCTTTTTTTTTTGAACGCAGCCGCACTGGGCGGTTTGAAGCCAGCTCCTGCAAGCCGACTTCGGGAGGCCAACTCCCATCTCTGATACAGCACCGCAAGCTTGCGCTTGCGTTCGTGTCACACGGAATCCCCGTCCTTTAGGGCGGGGAGGACGTCAAAGCGTCGTCTTCAGGTGAAAGGATTTGGGTCGGGTCAGGTGTTCAAAGCCGATGCTTGACAATGTCGCCCCGCGCCCGCTGTTCTTGATGCCGGTCCAGGCCAGCGCGGGGTCGAGATAGTCGCAACGATTCATGAACCAGGTGCCGGTGTCGACGCGCTCGCCAATGGCCAGGGCGCGTACCGGGTCCGCGGTAAATACGGCGGCCGACAAACCGTAGCTGCTGTCGTTCATCAGTGCGATTGCCTCGTCATCGCTGGCAACGGACATGATCCCGCAGACCGGTCCGAAGCACTCTTCGCGCATGATGCGCATCCCGTGATCGACGCCGGCCAGGATCTGCGGCGCCATGTAGGCCGAGTCGCCGCTGTCGAGCGCGAACCGGCGCGCATCGATCAGGCCGCGCGCGCCCTTGGCCATGGCCTGCGCAAGCACGCCACGGATGTCGTTTGCGGCCGCCGCGCGCACCACCGGCCCCAGGGTGGTGTCGGGGTCGAGCGGGTTGCCGAGCTTGTACTGGAGCGTCAGCGCCACCGCGCGCTCGATGAATTCGTCCATGACGGCTTGGTGCACATACATGCGCTGGATGCCGCAACAGGACTGGCCTGAATTGAAAAACGCCGCGTCGACCAGCGTTTCGGCTGCATGCGCCAGGTCGGCGTCGGCACGAACATAGGCCGGATCAATGGCTCCGAGCTCCAGCCCGACGCCGATAAAACGGCCCGCTGCAGCCTGCTCGACCGCCACGCCCCCGGCCACCGAGCCGGTAAAGCAGACGAAATCGACCTCGGACGAGCCGATCATGCGGCGCGTGTCGTCATGGCTGGTGTGCAGATACTGGAACACGCCCTCCGGCAGGCCTGCGCTTCGGAATGCCTGGGCCAGGCGCTCGGCGACCAGCGGCGTTTGCGCCGAGTGCTTGAGCAACACCGTGTTCCCCGCAAGAAGTGCCGGCACGATTGCGTTGACCGCCGTCAGCAAGGGGTAATTCCACGGCGCGACAACCAGCACCACGCCGACCGGCTCGCGCCGGATAAAGCGCGTGAAACCCTCGATCGGCGCCGGCTCGACGTCGGCCAGCGCCTGCGCCGCGATCGCCATCATGTGGCGCGCGCGCGCCTCGAAGCCGCCGATTTCGCCGGGGGTATAGCGGATCGGGCGGCCCATCTGCAGCGTCAGCTCGGCGCTGATCTCGTCCTTGCGCTCGACCAGCGCATCGACGGCGCGTGCAACCAGGGCCGAGCGCTCGGCCAGGGAGGTGGCCTTCCAGGCCCGTTGCGCCAGCCGGGCCAGGCCCAGGGCAGCGTCGATGTCGGCTGGCGATGCGCATTCGCGGCGCACCACGATGCGCCCGTCGATAGGACTGATGGTAACGATTTCCTGGCTCATGTTTGCAGGTCCAAAGGTCAGATGATTTCGAAATAACGCGCAAGTTCCCAATCGGTCACATGGCGCCTGAATTGCCGCTCTTCCCACTCGCGGGTCGCGGCGTAGTGCTGCACGAAGGCGGCGCCGAACAACTTGTCCGCGGCCGCCGATGCCTTGAAACGCTGGGCCGAATCCCACAAGCAATTGGGCAAGGCCAGCTTGGGCGGGAATTGCTGCGCGTAGGCGTTACCCTCGACCATGGGTTCGGGCTCCCATCCCTGTTCGATCCCTTCCAGGCCCGAGGCCAGTGCCCCCGCCAGCGCGAGGTAGGGGTTGGCGTCGGCCGAGCCGATCCGGACCTCGACCCGTTGCGACTTGGCCGACCCCGGAATCAGGCGCAGCGCGGTGGTGCGGTTCTCGACGCCCCAGGTCGCGTCGAGCGGCGCCCAATAGCCGGGCACCAGCCTTGAATAGCTGTTGACCGTTTGCGCGTACAAGGCCATGAATTCAGGCATCAGGCGCTGCACGCCGGCCATGAAATTGCGCTGGGTCTTGCTCATCCCGAGCCGGTCGGACGGATCGAAAAAGGCCGACGAGGCGTCCTGCCTGTTGCGCAGCGATACATGAATGTGGCCGCTCTGGCCGGGATATTCATGCGACCATTTGGCCATGAAGGTGGCCATCAAACCGTGTTTTTGAGCAAGAACCTTCACGAAGGTCTTGAACAGGATCGCCTTGTCGGCCATCGCGCCCGCCTCGTCCACCGCCAGCGCCGCCTCCAGCACGCCAGGGCCGGTCTCGGTGTGCAGCCCCTCGATCGGCATGTCCATCTTTTCGCACAGCTCATTGAGCTCGCGGTAAAAATCGGCGTGCACCGAGCTGCGCAGGACCGAATAGCCGAACGCGCCCGGGGTCCAGGTCTGCAGGTCGCGGTATCCTTTGGCGCGCACCGATTCCGGCGTTTCCCGGAACATGAAGAACTCGTATTCAAGCGCGGCAAACGCATCGAATCCCATGCCGGCGGCGCGTTCGAGCACCCGGCGCAACAGCCCGCGCGGGCACACCGCTTCGGCCTCGCCGGCAAATTCGCCGAGCACGAACAGCATGTCGCCGCCCTCGGTCGGTTCGAACGGCAAGTCGCGGCAGGTATGGGGAAGAAGCCGGACCTGGGCGTCCGGGTAGGCGCTATGCCAGCCGGTGTACTGCACATTGTCATAGAGCTGGTCCTGCGAATCCCATCCCAGCACGACATTGCACATCGACAGCCCGCCCTTGAGGCAGGAAATAAACTTCTCCTTGGACAAGTACTTGCCGCGCAAAATCCCGTCGATGTCCGTCACCGCAACTTTCACGTGGGTCAGCCGCCGCGCTTCAAGCAGTTCGATCAGGTCTTCAATGGCGTTCGCTTCCCTGGCTTTCATGTCTTCTCCGCTCACTGGGTTGATGCGTCATTCGCCGGCAGGCAGTTGGCAGCCCCGGTGCGCAGCATGCCGACGTCGCTGCCACAGGTGACAAAGCGATAGCCGCGCCGGAAGCAGTCCCCGGCGAGCTCGCCAGGGACCATCGCACCGCCCAGCCAGCTTGCGCTTTCCACGATGGCCGACTCGGCCTGGCGCAACAGCCGCGTCACCGCGCTGTCGTCGAGCAAGCCCATCTTCCCGATGCTGCCGGAAAGATCGAGCGGCCCCAGGAACAGCATGGACAGTCCGTCGACAGTTGCCAGCTCCGGTATCGCGCGCACCCCTGTTTCACTTTCGATCATTGCGATCAGGATCAGTTCGCTTTCAATCTCGCGGTAATAGCGCGCCGCCTCCTTGCCCCAGTGCGCAGCGCGCGAGACCGTGTAGTGCGCACCGCGCCGCCCCGCAGGCGGATAGCGGCAGGCGGCGACGAACTGGCGCGCTTGCTCGGCACTTTCCACGTTGGGCAGCAGCAAGCCCTCCACGCCTGCATCGAGCAGCAGCTTGATACTGGCCGGGTCATTGCTCCCGATCCGCGCCAGCACCGTGCTCGGGCCGGCCGCCTGGATCGCACGGATTTGCTGGACCGCCGTTTCGATCCCGCCCGGCGTATGTTCATGGTCGATGATGAGGGCATCGAAGCCGGCCAGCCCAAGCACCTCGGACACATTAGGGCTGCCGAGGAACAGCCAGGCGCCGCAACAGGCTTCCCCCGCGTGAAGCTTGGCCAGCAAGCGGTTAGGCCTGAACATGGGCGCCTTTGTGGTTCATCTGCTGCTCCTTTGTGCTGATGGCGGGACAAGATATCGATCAGGCAAGATGCGCCTGCCCGAATAATAGTAGCCAATCGTTGCTACTTGAGTCAAGACAAATTTTTTACTCCTTTTAAGCATCTTTCCTGACGCAGAACATGCTGCTCCCCATAGAGTATGCCTATTTCTGCCATGTTCGGCGCACGGCAGGCGATCTCATGCTTTTGATTAAACCTTTACAAAATGCATGAATTGGGGCTATTATTGGCTACTATTTTAACGTCCAGCAAAGGCAAACCCGATGACGCCTGCCCTGTCGCCTTACCACCTCGGTAAAACGGCCAGTTTTGCCTGCCGCTTCGATCCGCGTTTCTCGTTTTGCCTGTACGTACCAGCGGGCTACCGGCAAGGCCCGCCGGCACGGATCCTGGTGGCCGTGCACGGCACCGACCGCAATAATCAAACGCTGCGCGACCTGTTTTGCGACTACGCCGCGGCCAGCAACACCATCGTGCTCGCGCCCCTGTTTCCGGTCGGCATCGAGGACGATGACCTCGACAACTACAAGTATCTGGGCAATACCGGCATCCGCTACGACGACATCGTGCTGGCCATGGTCGCGCAGGTGGCCGCCAGCTACGGGGTGGACGGCGAGCGTTTCTCGCTACTCGGGTTTTCCGGCGGGGCGCATCTGGCCCACCGGTTTTTCTATGTTCATCCGGAACGCCTGGACGCGGTCGTGGTCGGGGCGCCGGGTTCGGTGAGCCTGCCCGACGAGCGCTATCCGTGGTGGGCCGGGCTGAAGGACTATGAAGCCATTTTCGGGCGGCCGGTGCCGTGGGCGCAGATGCGCAAGGTGCCGCTGCACCTGCTGGTGGGAAGTAATGACGTTAATCCGAAGGGGATCATCCAGGGACGCGCCGACCCGCGCTGGGTGGAAGGCGCGGACCGCGCCGGCGCCAGCCGGCTCGAGCGCATGCAGACCCTCTATGCCCAGCTGAAAGGCAAGGACATGCAACTGACGTTTGAGCAAGTCGATGGCGTGGGCCATGAGGTCGAACCGATCGTGGCGGCCGCAATCGCCCGAATGGAAAGGCAACAGGGCCTGAAGCGCCCGGCATGAAGGCGCGCTGTCAAGCTGCCGCAGCCGCCTTGGCTTGCCTGCGCCAGCTGTTCAGGTGACGATAGACGATTGCCGCCAGACCATCCGCATCCCTGCGCTTGAGCATCTCGAGCATCTCGACATGGTCTGCGCTGCTTTCCCTGATGGATTTTTGCGCATCCCACATTCCCTTCATTCCCGGAATACCGCGTTCGCGCAGATTGCGGATTTGATTTTCGAGCATGGGATTGCCGCTCATGCCGTAGAGCTGGCTATGCAGCTTGAAATTCAATTCCTGCAGGCGCGCCAGGCGCTCGTTCTCGATCGCCTCGTCGAACAGCTTGACCAGGCTTTCGAATTGAGCAATCTGTTCGTCCGTCGCGCGCTGCACTACCAGACGGCAGGCCGCCACCTCCAGCAAGGTCCGCACCTCGTATAGCTGCTCGCGCTCGGCCTCGGTATGCTGGCAAACCCGGTAGCCCCGGTTCGGAAAGTGCTCAAGCAAGCCCTGCACGTTCAGCTCGGCCAGCGCGATGCGCACCTCGAACCGGTTCGCGCCGTATGCCGATTCCAGGTCGGCCTGCTTTAGCCACTCACCCGCCGAATACTTTCCGGAAAGCAGATCGGCCCTCAACGCGACCGAAAATGCCGCCGGTTTGTCGTCTCTAGAAATAATAGTTGCCATATGTCGAAATAGTAGCCAAAATGGTGGAGCAAAATAATTCACATCACCGCAAGTCTACACGAGCCGAACGTGGCCGTCATCTACCATGACAAATTCTGCTATTCGCTGTGCCTGCATCCAGACCAGTACCGGGCCCGACGCCGGTATCAACATCATGAACGCCGTGAGCATGATCAAGGAGGCTGGCGCGCGCGGCGCCACCTTGATCGCGCTGCCCGAAGCGGTCGACCTGCTCGATGGCGACCCCGAACGCATGCGCGCTTTCGCCGTGCCACTCGACGTGCACCCCGCAGTCGCTGCATTTTCCAAGAGTGCCAAAGAACTGGGCGTCTCGATCCTGGCGGGCTCGCTGGCGGCGCGCGACCAGGCGCACAGGGTAGTGAACCGCTGCGTGCTGATCGATCCGCAAGGCGAGCTCGTCTGCCATTACGACAAGATCCACCTGTTCGATGCGGCGCCCGGCGCGGTGGTGTCGACCGAATCGGACATCTACGCCAGGGGCGAGCAGGCCGTCGTTGCCAGTGTCGGGGAAGCGCGCCTCGGGCTGGCGATCTGCTACGACCTGCGCTTCCCCCAGCTGTTTCGCACGCTGGCAAAAGGTGGCGCCAACATCCTCAGTATCCCGTCTGCATTCATGCAAGTGACGGGCGAGGCGCACTGGCACGCCCTGATGCGCGCGCGGGCGATCGAGAACGGCTGTTTCGTGGTGGCGCCGGCCCAGTGCGGGAATAACTACGGCACCCGCCAAAGCTACGGCCATTCGATCATCATCGATCCGTGGGGCCGCATCCTCGCCGAGGCCGGAACCGAGCCGGACATCATCTACGCCACCCTCGACCTGGCCCTGGTCGGGCAGGCGCGCCAGGCGATACCGAGCCTGGGGCAAGACAAGAGCTTCAATTTGAATACCTACTGACGAGGAGTCGAACAATGCGAGTGCGTGTGCCGGACGCGGTGCGAAGAATAAGGTTGGATGAAGGCTACGAGCTCGTCACGTATCGCTACGGTCCGCCTCCCGATGAAGCATCCGCGGTGCTGGTATGCCTGAACGGCGGCCCCGGCCTGCCGTGCGACTACCTGCGCGAGAGCCATTCCTGCCTTGCGGAGCTCGGCTGGTGCGTCGTGTTTTACGACCAGCTTGGCTGCGGCGCCTCCGACCGGCCGGACGACGCGTCATTGTGGACGCTGGAGCGCTACGTCGCCGAACTCGAACAGGTCCGCGCCACACTCGGGATAGGCCGGTTTCACCTGCTCGGCCATTCCTGGGGAACCTGGCTGGGCACCGAGTATTGCCTGACCCACCCGGATCGTGTCCTGAGCTACGTCGCGGCCGATGGCGCGGTCGATATCCCGCACCTGGTCGGCGAATTGCACAGGTTGCGCCAGGCATTGGGCGACCAGACCGTGAACATGATGCTGCGGCGCGAAGCCGACGGCAGCATCGAGCACCCGGAGTACCAGGCCGCGATCACGCTGCTGAACTACCGTCACGTGTGCCGGCTGGACCAATGGCCGGCGCCGCTCAAGGCCAGCATCGCCGGCTGGAACATGGCGCCCTATGTCGCCATGCAAGGCCCGAACGAGTTCACCTACACAGGCAATATGAAGGACTGGAACCGGATACCGGCCCTGCCCGCGATCACCATTCCATGCCTTGTGCTTGCAGGGGAATTCGACGAACTGCCACCCACATGTTCGAGGAAGATGCACGATGCGCTGCCCGATTCCACACTGGTGATTTTCCGCGACTGCTCGCACATGCCGTTCTACGAGCGTCCGGCGGACTATTTCGTGGTACTGACGACCTTCCTGCGCAAGGCGGCCAGCGGCGCCAGGTAACAAGCGAACCGGGGTCAGAGTCTGTTCGTCATGACCCCGACGAAAAAACCCCTGCCCCGGTTTCGCTCTTGCCCATTTAGCGCCGCTGGCGCCGATGCTATCCCGTGAAACCCCACTGGTAAAAATGCCCGATGGTCGCGCGCTGCACCGGCTTCAGGCGCCGTGCCAGCGCCGGATCGATTTGCGCGGGCATGTCGTGCAGGCGGTCCTTGCGCATTTTCCTCCCCTTTCGTCGCTTAGTAGTTCACGCCAAGGCGTACCGACAAGGTGCGTCCCGGCGCCTTGAGGTAGTTGTCGTTGCTGTTGAAGCCCTCCGAGTAGTTGGTGAAGTAATCGCGGTTGAACACATTGCGCAGGCCGAAGCTGAGATCGACGTTTTGCGTCAGGTTCATGCGGGCGGAAATGTCGACCGTATGGAACGGGTTGACCTTGCCTTCGTGGAAGCGGCCGGGCACGGTATTGGGAAATGCATTGCGGCTGCCCGAATAGAGCGTCTGCACCCGGACGAACGCTCCTGGCGAAAACTCATACTCCGCATGCGCCGTGAAACTGGCGGGAGGAATGCGCCGGTTCTGCAGCGGCGACTCGTAGCTGCCGTTGTTGTCCGAGTCCGCGTAGCCGCGGCTTTTCGCATACGTCATGCCCAGCGCCCAATTCTCGATACCGGTATAGTCGGCCGTCAGTTCCACCCCCGTCACGCGGTCAGGCGCGACCACGGCGCGCGGCTCGAGCGGCGCGAGCGCGTTGAAGACGTAGCTGATCCCGTTGCTCGACTTGAGCTGGTACAGGCCGAGCGAGGCCCTGATGTCCTTGCCGTGAAAGCGCAGGCCGGCCTCGTAACTGTCGATCACGTTGGCCGGCGGCTTGGTCTTGCTCAGGTCGATGTCGACGCGCCATGCGCGGAAATTCTGGCTGGTCTGCTGGATGTCGAAACCTTGCGAAAATCCGCCGTACAGGTCCACCATTTTATTGATCGAATACACCGCGCCGGCGTTCTTCGGCGTGGTGGCAAAATCGAGGGTGCCGCCGGTAATCTTAGCTTTGGTAAACAGTGAAAGATAATCGCTCACCTCCACCTCGCTCGATTCGCGGCGCAGGCCGGCGCTCAGCTTCAGGTTCGGCAGCGGGCTCATTTGCAGTTGCACGAACCCGGCCACGCTGGTAAGCACTTGCGGGATACCGAACTGACGGCCGTCGACCAGCGGAATCTTGGTGTCGTCGCGCATCAGGTCGAGCCCCCAGAGCAGCGAGCCATCCATCGGCAGCACGCTGCGCAAGGGCGTCGTGATATCGAAACGCGCGCCCGATTTCTTGGTGATGTTGCCCGATTGTCCGCTCGGCGCTTCCGGGAACAAGGGGAAACGGTTCAGGGCATACTGGAACCAGCTCTTGGTGTCGATGAAGTACGCCTGCGCGCGGAACGAGCTCTTGCTGCCGAAAATCGCCGCGTTCGAATAGACGAGGTTGCCGACGGCGCTCTTGTTTTGCTCGGGAACCTGGCCCGGCTGCGGCACCGCCTTGATGGCCGAGGCGGCAATTGCCTTCGCGATATTGCCGTTCTTGACCGCCCACTCGATATCGGCGACTTGGGAGTAGGTGTTGAACGAGCCTTCGACGCGCTGCTTGCCGAAGGTATAGCCAAGCTTCGCCATCAGGCTCTTGACCTTGGAATCCTGGATTCCCGAACCGAGCTGCGGCGGGATGACGTTGCCGTCGGCGTCGAAGAAATCGTTGATGCGCTTGACCATGCCGACCACGCGGTAATCGATCCCGCCCACGGTTCCGGTGATGCTCTGGCGAATCGACGGGCTGCTGCCCTGGGCGTTGAAGGACGTTGTCGAGACCTCGGTGCCGACATCGGTGCGAAAGCGTGCCGGCCCGGACGCGCCGGCCTTGGTGACGTAGTTGATGAAACCGGCGCCTGCGCTGTTGCCGTACAGTGCGGACGAACCCGGGATGACTTCGATACGCTCGATGACGTCCGGGTCGATCAGGCCGACTTCGCGGCCGGTATCGTTCAGGGTCGAGGTGAGCGGTGCGCCGTCGACCAGGAAAACCGGTTTGCGGCCCCGCACCGAGGTGTAGGTGTTGACGCTGGTATTGCTGCCGCGCGAGATGCCGGGCACCAGGTTGCCCAGGATGTCGGCCATGCTGGGCGTGAGCGCCATCTGCCTGGCGATCTCCTCGCTTTCAATCAGCTGGACCGATTGCGGCATGCTCCGGATCGACGCCGGCAGACGTGTACCGGCCACGATGACGGACTCGATCTTCTGGGCAGGCTCGTCGGCCTTGCTGTCCGCCTGCTGCGCCATGGCCGAGGTACTGACTGCGGCGCAGCAAAGCAGCGAATTGACGGGTACCCATACGTTACGACGCGACGGTTTTGCAGTTGCCATTGTCAGAGCTCCTCATAATATGATTGAAAACGAATGAAACCGAAAAGTGCTAGACCGTGCGCTCCCAGAACGGCATGCACTGGTGCATGGGAAGCTCGGCAAGCACCTCGCCGATCGCCAGTTCGTCGGTCTTTGTCACACGCAGGACCGATCCTCCGAGTTCGACGAGGTACTCGAAATGGGTCCCCAGGAAATCGCGCTGGATAATGCGGGCGCGCAGCAGGTTCCTGGCCGAGCCCTCCATATCGCGCTGGAGCAGCCGCACGTGTTCGGGGCGGATCGCCACCTGTATGCTCTCCGAGCGCGCTCCCGCCGGCTCGGCGGCCAGCTCGATGCGCTGGGAATCGGGCAGCAGCACGCTGGTGCCGTCGGTGGCATTGCCAAGCGCGCGGCCCGACAGGATATTGCTGTGCCCGACGAAGTCGGCGATGAAGGACGAGTTCGGTGCGAGGTAGATTTCGCGCGGCGTGCCGAGCTGCACGATGCGTCCTTCGCTCATCACCGCGATGCGGTCGCTCAGCGCCAGCGCCTCATCCTGGTCATGCGTGACGTACAGCGTCGTGATCTTCAGGCGCAGCTGCAGCTCGCGCAGCCAGCCGCGCGCGCGCAGGCGCAGCTTGGCGTCCAGGTTCGAGAGCGGTTCGTCGAGCAGCAGCAACTGCGGTTCGTAGACCAGGGTGCGCGCCAGCGCCACGCGCTGCTGCTGCCCGCCCGACAGCTCGTGCGGGAAGCGTTCGGCGTAGTCCTGCATTTCCACCAGCGCGAGCGCCCAGTCGGCCTTGTCGCGCGCCGCGCGGCCCTTGATGTTTCTCAGTTTCAGCGGGAACTCGACGTTGGCGCGCACCGACATGTGCGGCCACAGCGCGTACGACTGGAACACCAGGCCGCAGTTGCGCTGCTCGGGCGCCAGGTTCACCTTGCGCGCGGCGTCGAAAAACACGTTCGCGCCGACCTCGATGCGCCCGCGCGAAGGCCGGTCCAGTCCGGCGATCGAGAACAAGGTGGTGCTCTTGCCGCAGCCGCTGGGGCCGAGCAAGGTGAGAAATTCCCCATCCTTGACCGTGAACGACACATCGTCCACCGCCCGCACCTTGCCGTATTCGCGCGTCAAGCCACTTACAATCAGGTCAGCCATTTCAATTGCCTTTCACAGAGCGCGCCTTGCCGAAGCGCACGATCAGCACCACCAGCAGCAGCGTCAGGATGAGTTGAATCACGGACAGCGCCGCCACCGGTCCGACATCGCCCTTGGCCCACATGTTGAGCAAGGTCGTGCCGATGATTTCGGTGCCGGGCGAGTACAGGAACACGGCCGATGCGTATTCCTTGAAGAACGAGATGAAGGTGAGCAGGTAGCACGCGACCAGGGCCGGCCGGGCGATCGGCAGCACGATGCTCTGGCAGGTACGCCACCAGCTGGCGCCGCACACGCGGGCGCTCTGGTCGATTTCGCGCCCGATCTGCAGCAGCGAAGGGGCCAGCGTGACATACGCCGACGGCAGGTTGCGCATCGTGAATGCGATGATCAGGATCCCGAGGGTGCCATGCAGCACGCTTAGCCCGGGCATCCACAGCACCACCCACAGGAACCCGATTCCGACCACCATGCCCGGCACTGCGCGCGGAAACAGGGTCAGCATCTCGAGGTGGCGCGCAAAGCGAAATTCCGAGCGCTGGATCACTGCCGCGATGAGCGCAATCAGGGCAGTGGCGATCGCGGCGCCGAGCGAGGCGACGATCAGGCTGTTCCAGATCGAGCGGGCATACACCTCGTGCGACAGCAAGGCGCGGTAATGATCGAGTGTCAGGTAATCCCAGGGCGACACCAGCGGCGTCAGGTACACCACGAGCGAACGCATGACCAGCGCGAACATCGGCAACAGCACCGTCAGCACCAGGTAGGCGAGCAGCAGGGCGAACACGGCCCAGCGCCAGGTACCGATCTCGAGCGGCTTGGGGCGCTGCGACTTGCCCCTGACCGTGACGAAGCGCTGCCGCTGCGAGAGCAGCTTCTGCTGCACCAGCACCAGCAGCGCGACGGTAGCGAGCAGCAACAGCGCAGCCGCGCCCAGCAGGCCGTAGTCGGGCTGGGTCTGTCCCATGCCTTCGCGCAGCAGGTAGGTGGTGAAAAATTCGAGCCCGGCCGGCCAGCCGAACACCAGCGGAATGGACAGCATCTCGAGTCCGCCCACGAAGGTCAGCAAGGTGGCATACACCATGGCCGGGCGCAGCAGCGGCAGCGTGATCGAAAACAACACGCGCAAGGGGCGCGCTCCCGTGCTGCGCGCCGCGTCTTCAAGCGAGGCATTGCTGAGCGAGAGCGAACTGGTACAGTACAACATGACCGCCGGCGCCATCGCGATGCCGCCCAACACGCCCATGCCGGGAATCGTCGTCAGGTCCCACGGCACCGAGCCGAACCACTGGCGACAAAGCAGGCTGATATAGCCGGAAGGACCGTACAGCACGTACCAGCCAAGCGCGAGCACCAGTTGCGAAATGTAGATCGGCCCCAGCATCGCACTGTCGATCCAGTCGCGCATCGGCAGGTCGAGGCGGACGATGGCGATCGCGGCCGACACCCCGATCGCCAGCGCCACCACGGTGGCGATGATGGCCAGCCCGAGCGAATTGAGGACCGCGTCATGAAACTCGCGCTGTCCCAGCAGCTTGCCGTAGCTGGCCAGCGTAAAGGTGCGGGCCGCTTCATACAGGGGCTCGCCCAGCACCGACTGGTAGGCGATGATCAGGATCGGCGCGGCGACCAGCAACGCGGTAAACACCAGTACCGCGATGTGGATCGGCGAGGACCAGTCGATGCGCCGCGCTGGCGTGCCGACCGCTGCGGGACTGTGCATATCCATCACGCGTCACTTTCCCGTCGGCTTGTAGGCGGCGCGCCAGGCCTCGATGAACGACTTGTTCTCGGCCACCATCTTCTCGTCATACTTGACCAGCACGATATTGTTTTCGCCGATCTGGTCCCGGATCATGTTGTAGGTCAGGAACGGCACCTCTTCCTTGCGGATATCGGGCCGGTACGGGGTCAGGCCGCCCTGCGCCACCGCCACCTGTCCTTCATGCGACACCACGAAATCGAGGAACAGCTGGGCCGAGTACTTGTTCTGCGATTTGCGGGTGATCGCGATCCCGCGCATCATGACGGGGGTGCCGTCCTCGATCAGGTTCCAGCCAATGATGTCGCTGGCCTTCTTTTCCTTGACGTGCTTGAAGAAGGTCAGCGGCGAGCCGAAATAAATGCTCGTATATTCGCCCGTCGCCACCTTTTCGGCCATCGATGCGCCCCCGCCTTCGGGCCGGGTCAGGGGACCGAGCGCCTTCAAGGTCGCCCAGCCCGCCGCCCCCATCTGGTTGACATAGCTCCAGTGGATCGCGGTAGCGAAGGGGTGGCGCGCGGCGTCGTACGTCGTCATGCGGCCGGCAAAGTCTTTCGGGTACTTTTTCGCCAGGGCGAGCAGCGCCGCCATCGACTTGGGCCGGCGCTCGGGCGGCAACAGCAGCTTGTTGTACACCATGACCATCGGATCGGTCGACAATGTATACAAGCCAGGCAGGGGACGGCTCCAGTCGGGCAGCGATTTCTCGTCGGCCGCCACGTACGGCTCGGCCTCGCCTTTCTTGAGGAAGCGCAGCCAGACGCCAGGCGCGGCCGCCGCGATCAGATCGGCACTGGGCCGCCCTACCGACGATTCGGCGTAATAGCGCTCGAAACTGTCGCTAGGGCCCAGATCGAGCGTCTTCACGGAGATCCACGGGTATTTCTTCTGGAATGCCGCTATCGCCGGGGCCCAGTTGTCCGCCGCGACATTGCCGTAGATGACCAGGCCTTTCTCCTGCTTCGACTTGAGCAAGGCGTCCGGGGCCGCCGCCAGCGCCGGCTGGACGAACGACGCGGCAGCCAGTGCGGCCACCAACTTGACTAATCTGACAATGCTCATCTACTGCTCCTTTATTTGACAACGGGACAACTGATGGATCCGCGGGCATACGGCCTGCTGGAATAATAGTAGCCAATCGTTGCTACTTGAGTCAAGACAAATTTTCACTCTTGCAAAACCATCCCCATAGTGAACACACTCTCATCCCCTGGACAGAGCAAGTGGATGCTGACGAAAAATCAAGCTCCCGGCTCGGAATTTCCAATTATTTCTTTACGCAAAACACAAATAGAAGCTATTATTGGCTACTATTTCATCGAAAACAAAGGTAACGCCTGATGACCTCCACCCTGTCGACTTACCATCTCGGTAAAACAGTCAGCTTTGCCTGCCGCGTGGACCCGCGCTTCTCGTTTTGCCTGTACGTCCCGCCGGGCTACCGGCAAGGCCCGGCGGCCCGGATCCTGGTCGCCGTGCACGGCACCGACCGCCACAGCCAATCGCTGCGCGACCTGTTTTGCGACTTCGCGCAAGCGAGCAACACCATCGTGCTCGCCCCCCTGTTCCCGGTTGGCATCGAGGACGACGACCTCGACAACTACAAATATCTGGGCAACGCCGGCATCCGCTATGACGAGATCGTGCTGGCCATGGTCGCCCAGGTGGCCGAGGGCTACGGGGTCGACGCTGCACGCTTCTCGCTGTTCGGGTTTTCCGGCGGGGCCCACCTGGCGCATCGGCTGTTCTATGTTCATCCCGAACGCCTGCACACGGTGGTGGTCGGGGCGCCGGGCTCGGTCAGCCTGCCCGACGAGCGCCATGCCTGGTGGGCCGGGGTGAAGGACTACGACGCGGTGTTCGGGCGGCCAGTGCCCTGGGCGCACATGCGCCAGGTGCGGCTGCACCTGGTCGTGGGAGGCAATGACATCAATCCGAAGGGGATCATCCAGGGACGCGCCGACCCGCGCTGGGTGGAAGGCGCCGACAGCGCAGGCGCCAACCGGCTCGAGCGGGTGCGCTCCCTCTATGTCCAGCTGCGAGAGCACGGCATGCAAGTGAGCCTCGCCCAACTTGACGGCGTCGGCCACCAGGTCGGACCGATCGCCGGCGCCGCCATCGAATTCCTGTCCAGAGCCGAGCGCGCGGCACCCTGATGCGCCTGGCGAGCCGTTGCCGCGCCCTGTACGCATCGCTTGCGGCGACCATGACGCCGGCCGTTGCGCATGCGGCCACACCGGTTGCATGGGAGATATGACAATCGACGTGGCGCTAAAGATCGTCTACCGATCATCGTAAAAGGCAAAAAAAGGCCCGGACGACAATATGCTCCGGGCCTTTGCGTTCCTGCCGCCAGCTCAGTCCTGATCGGCTCCATGTCCGTCGCCGTGGCTATGGCTGTAGGTCTGCACCGGCACGCTGGCCCCGTCCGCGCCTTCGAAATAGAACGGCTTGCGCGTCTTCGGCGTGGCGCCGACTTCGTTCATGGTCGCCGTTTCGTACACGCGCCCGCCGATCATCACATGCGTGATGCGGTCCGACTTGCGGATGTCCGTCACCACGTCGCCATCGATGATCGCCAGGTCGGCCAGCTTGCCCACTTCGAGCGAACCGACGTCCTTGTCCAGCCCCAGGTACCTGGCGCCGTTGATCGTGGCCGAACGGATCGCTTCGAGCGGCTTCATGCCGCCGCCCACCAGCGACCACATTTCCCAGTGCGCGCCCAGGCCCTCGCGCTGGCCGTGCGCGCCGATATTGACCGGCACCCCGGTGCGCTGCAGCTCGGTTGCCACGCGCGCGACATGGAACACGTTGAAGTCTTCTTCCGGCGCCGTTTCGCGGCGGATGCTGCGCGGCTCGAGCACCGACTTGGGCACGTAGCGCGACAGGATCGGGTGGCGCCACACATCGGTGCGCGCATACCAGTAATGTTCGCCATCGAGGCCGCCGTAGGCGACCACCAGCGTCGGCGTATACCCGACCTTGGTCTGCGACCACAGCTGCTTGACGTCGTCATAGGCATGCTCCACCGGCAGCGCATGCTCGATGCCGGTATGGCCGTCCACCACCATGTTCATATTGTGCTGGAACAGCGAGCCGCCTTCGGGCACCACCATCATGCCGGTCTGGCGCGCAGCTTCAAGGATCTGCTGGCGCTGGTCGCGGCGCGGCTGGTTGTAGCTCTTGACGCTGATCGCGCCGCCCGCCTTCAAGCGGCGCAGGTGGGTCAGCGCGTCGTCCAGGCCATTCACCGTGGCGGCGATATTGGCCTTCGCTCCGTACAGGATGGTGCCGGTCGAGAAAATGCGCGGCCCGACCAGTTGGCCGGTGCGCTGCATTTCGCTGTGCGTGAAGATGGTGGCGGTGTCGTTCGACGGATCGTGGATCGTGGTCACGCCGAACGCGAGTCCGGCGTAATCGACCCAGCTCTGTTGCGGCACGATGCCGTCCTCGCCCATCACGCCATGCCAGTGCGCGTCGACCAGGCCGGGGATGACGGTCTTGCCCGCAGCATCGATGCGCCTGGCGCCAGCCGGAATCGCGACTTCGGACGCCTTGCCGAGCGCTGCGATGCGGTTGTCCTTGACCACGATGCGGCCATTGTCGATGACTTCATCGCCCTTCATGGTGACGATGCGCGCGCCGTCGATCACCAGGGTGCCATGCGCGCTCGGCGCCTTGGCGCGAAAGCCGATCGCCACGCCCGGCAGCTTGGTCAGCGCTTCAAGACGCAGCTGCTCTTTCTTGGCGTCGGCATCGGCGGGCGCGAACACGGTCTTCATGTCGCGCGTGAACAACTGGTCTCCCAGCGAGAAATGCAGGGCGCTGCTGTCGCCGGCCCAGTGCAGGTAGTCGCCGGCGTCGGCGTCGAGCTGCCGCGCCGGCAGCGCCTCGGTTTTTTCGCCAATCGTGACGGCCTTGCCGGCCAGCGGCAGCGGCAGCACCCAGGTGTGGAAGCGCTCGCCATAGGCAAGCCACGCGCCATCCGGCGACACCGCGAAGTTGGTCACGAACTCGCCCTTGGCGACGGCATGCTCTTCACCCTTGTCGAGGCGGATGCGCACCAGCGAGGTCATCGAATCGACTTCGTCCTTGGTTGCGGTGCGCGTCACATACAGATGGTTGGCGTCGTTGGCGAACTGCGGCGCGCGCCCTTCGTCGGTGACCAGGGCCGGTTTGCCCTTGCCGTCGCTGGCGACCTTGTACACGCCAGGGTCCAGGCCGTGCCACGGGCTGATCAGGAAGCGTCCGCGGCTCTTGACGTAGACCACCTCCTTGCCGTCCGGCGAGAAGGCCGGCTCGATATACTTACCGGGCGCCGTGGTCAGCGTGGTTTCCTTGCCGCTCTTGAGCTCGATGGTGCGGACCGAACCGAGCTTGTCGTCGTCCCAGGTCGCGAACACGATGCGCTGGCCATCGCGCGAGAATTTCGGGAAGTATTCGAAATGGTCGGACTGCCTGGTAAGCCGCTTCGGCTCGCCATTGGGCAGGTCGCGCAGGTACAGGTGACCGAGCGCCGAATAGACCACCTTGTTGCCTTGCGGAGCGACATTCACCCAGCGCAACTGGTGCACATCGAACGACTCAGGCGCCACGGCGTGCCCGAAACGCACAGCCTGGCGCACCTCGCGCGTATCCTTGACGTGGAATGGAATTTCCTTGGCCGACCTGGCGAACGGATCGACGCGCCAGATCTTGCCCTTGGCCCAGACCACGATCTCCTTACTGCCCGGCATCCAGCTAAAGGAGGGATAGACGCCGTGGATCGCCCAGGCTTCCTGCATATCGCGTTCGAGTTCGCCCCAGACCGGCGTTTCCTTGCCGCTTGTCAGGTCTTTCAGGAACAAGGTCGACTGGTTGCGCACGCGCCGCACGAAGGCCAGGTATTTGCCGTCAGGCGAAGGGGTGGGACGCACTGCGCCACCGGGACCGCTGACGAAGGGGCGCGTTTTTTCTTCCTGCAGATCGCGCCGGAAGATCTGATAGACCTCGCCATTTGAGTTCTTGTTGTATTCGAAGACACGGCCCGGGGTCGTATCCTGCGAATAGTAGACGTAGCGCCCGTCCGGCGAAAAGGCCGGTTCGCCCAGGTCTTTTTGCCAGTTCGGCTTTTCATTGAGCTGGACCCCGCCGCCGCCCTGCGCGTGGAACATCCAGATCTCGCCCGAGCCGAGCGAGCGCGTGCCCGAATAGTGCTTGCGCGCGGCGATGAACTTGCCGTTCGGATGCCAGACCGGATTGTTCATCAGGCGGAATTTTTCCTTGCTCACTTCGCGCGCGCCGCTGCCGTCCACGTTCATGACCCAGATATTGTCGCCGCCGGCCGCATCCGACATGTAGGCCAGCTGCTTGCCGTCCGGCGAAAAGCGCGCCTGCATTTCCCACGCGATCGAGTGGGTCAACGGTTTGGCTTCGCCGCCGGACACCGGCAGCAGGTACAGGTCGCCGAGCAGGTCGAATACGATCTGCTTGCCGTCAGGGCTGACATCGACGCTCATCCAGGTGCCGCTGCGCGTGTCGATGTTGACGGTGGACGCCACGCCGGGCGGCTTGTTGACGTCCCACTTCTTCTTGTCCTTGTCGGCATCGTCGGCTGCGCTGGCTGCCGATGTCAGTGATGCCATGATTGCAGCGAGGATGGCTGCGCGTAATGTATGCATGTGACTCCCTAGACTCCACGTTTGGCGGCAATATGTGTTGCCATCTTGTTTCTGTTGCTTGATAAGCAGCAGACCCCACACGCTGTGGCCAGCCTCACCGGTGTTCCGGAATAAGCAACCTCAACTAGGCCGGTATTGTATCGTGCCTGAGGAAAACAATTGACGTTCAGGCTGTTTTGCCGGCGCACTTCGCGCGGTTTCTGGATTGCCGAATTGGATAATGGCTACAATGCGATTCGTACCTGCCACTCTCGAGAAAGCGCAACTCATGTCAATCCATACCGCCCGCATCGAGTGGGAACGAAAAGATGGCGGGTTCACCGACCACCGCTACAGCCGCAAGCACAGCTGGGAGTTTGACGGCGGTGCGGTGGTGCCCGCGTCGAGCTCGCCGCATGTGGTGCGCCTGCCCTTCTCCGATCCGTCCTGCGTGGATCCGGAGGAAGCTTACGTGGCGGCCCTGTCAAGCTGCCACATGCTCTGGTTCCTCAGCCTGGCCGCGCGCGACGGCTATGTCGTCGACCGCTATGCCGACTGCGCATCGGGTCACATGGAAAAAAACGCCGACAACAAGGACGCCATTACGCGCGTGGTTCTGCAGCCCGCGGTTGTGTTTTCAGGTGCAAAGGTGCCGACCGACGCGACGCTGGAAAAACTGCACCACGAGGCGCATGAAAGCTGTTTCCTAGCAAATTCGGTGAGGACGACGATTGATGTAGAGGGTAGTTGGAGTCATCCAGACTAGGCTAGTCAGACTTTAGCAGGTGACGCCCGTATGCCAAGCGCACCGTTCAAGCACATTGCACCAAACAGCGCGGTTCCGGTCCAACCGACATACAGGAAGCCATCGTCGAACCAGAGGTTTTTCCATGCAGACTGACACTGAATCGCGTCCCGACCGGGAACCGCGATCTGCAATACAGCCGGCCGGGAGTGCTCAAGCTCCATTGGAAATGCACGTAGACACGGCGCCGGCAACCTTACTGGAACAGGCCCTGCGCTATCAACTTGATCGCTGGCAGCGCAGCGTGCTGTTTCTCGACACGCTGCGCGAACGGGCCAACAACATGCTGGCGCACGAGGAAGCCGGCATGCCCGCACCGCTCAACTTCGAACACGAAACGATCCTCGATGCCCGGAACTTTGCAAGTCCCGCCAACTATGCACTGCTGCGCGTCACCGGCTGCCACGGCGAGCGCGCGCAAGATTGTGTCGACGAAAGCAAGGCTCCCGTGATCATTGTCGACCCGCGCGCCGGACATGGCCCCGGAATCGGCGGACTCAAACGCGACTCCGAAGTCGGGATGGCGCTGCATGAAGGCCATCCCACCTACTTCGTTATTTTCTTTCCCCTGCCAAGTCCGAACCAGACGCTGGCCGACGTGCTGCACGCATTGCGCCAGTTCGTCGAGCAAGTCAGGCGTCGGCACCAGGGAAAAGCGCCTGTCCTGTACGGCAACTGCCAGGCAGGCTGGGCCGTTACGCTGCTGGCTGCCGATTGCGAAGGCCTGACCGGCGCCACGGTATTGAACGGCTCTCCGCTCTCGTACTGGGCCGGGGCGTCGGACGTCAATCCGATGCGCCTTGCCGGCGGCCTGGTGGGCGGAAGCTGGATGGCGCACTGGCTGGCCGACCTCGGCAACGGCCGGTTCGACGGCGCATGGCTGGTGCAAAATTTCGAAAACCTGAACCCGGCCAACACCTTGTGGGAAAAGAACTACAAGCTGTTCGCGCAAATCGACAGCGAACGCGAGCGCTTCCTTGAATTCGAACGCTGGTGGACAGGCTATTATTTCCTGAGCCGCGAAGAAATCGTGTCGATTGTCGAGAACCTGTTCATCGGCAACAAGCTGGAACGGGGAGTCATGCAGGTTTGCCCCGGTTGCTACGTCGACTTGAAACGCATTCGCAACCCCCTGGTGATTTTCGCCTCCAGCGGCGACAACATCACGCCGCCGCACCAGGCACTGAACTGGATTCCCACGGTCTATCCCACCACTACCGACCTGAAGAATGCGGGGCAACGCATTGTTTATCTCCTCAATACGCACGTCGGCCACCTGGGCATTTTCGTCTCGGCCGGCGTGGCGAAGCTCGAGCACCGCGCGATCCTGGAAAGCCTTGGCGAGCTCGACGCCCTTGCGCCCGGCTTGTACGAAATGAAAATCAGCAACCCGACAGGCAATCCGGATTGCCACAAGCCGCAATACAGCGTGCATTTCGAAGAACGCGAGGTCGAACAGATCCATTACGCGTATCCGGAGAAGTCGTTTGAAAAGGTGCTGGCAGTGTCTGAATGGAATGAGTCGCTTTACAAACTTGCGATCAGCCCGTGGATTAGCGCTTTCGCCAATCCGCTGTCCGCGCAGGTACTGAAATGGCTGCACCCCATGCGGCTGTCGCGCGCGCTCTTTTCCGAAAAACTGAACCCCTGGATGCTTCCTTTTGCCGCCCTGGCCCCTGCGGTGCGCATGGCCCGCATGCCAGCTCCCGATACGAATCAATTCGTCGAGATGGAACGCGCTGGCAGCGAGCTAATTTCGCAGGCACTTGACGGTTATCGCCAGGTGAGGGATACCTTCAGTG
>JBAQKU010000046.1:0-5818 GCA_049301315.1 Telluria sp. | reverse complement strand
GGCCGCCCCGATGTGTTTGTCGAGAAAGGCCAGCAATGTCTCGAGAAACACCTTCTGGTTATACACGCGTTCCAAACCGTGGCCTTCCTCTTCAAATGCCAGCCATTCGACGCTCTTGTGATGTTCCTCCAGGGCGCGCTTCATTTTTTTGCCGTGTGAAATCGGCACCCGAAGGTCATGTTCCCCGTGCTTGACATCCTCCCCTCCCTGAAGGAAGGGGATTCCTACGGCGCTACGCGGTAATTTGCGTAGTCGCTTCGGCGGGGTGGGCGCATGCGCCCACGCTTCATCGAGACTGCCCAAGGGCGCATGTGCTTGGTTTTCGCCATGCCATCCCAAGTAGGGAGCTTTACGGTTTTGAGCCGACGCCATGCGCCCTCAGGACTCACATTCTCTCAACAGGCTTTAATTCCGGCATGCCCTGCCGTACAAAATATTTGACAAAGGTTAACAATGCAAGTTCCCGACGAACCGACAAAAACCGCGCTCTTGACCCCGCCCTTAACGGAGGTGTCGTAGTTGAAGAGAGCATAGGTGTCGCGGCCGGCACGCGAGGCAACCACCAGGGCGTCGTCTTGCTCGGCATGAGCGGTTCACTTGCGTGCACTTGCATGGCAAGACCCAGTGCGCCGGCCAGGCACAGTGCGAGCGTAACCCCCTTACGACGGGACGCACGGGGGCCAAGCTTACCTTCGGAATCATATTGCATGGGGGAGAAGTCTGGCTAAATAACATGCTTTTATAGCATCACCCAGCCGTGTAACGTGAAAAAAATCGAGCGAACTTAACCCGGATCAATCGAGGCTCCCGCGGCCGGGCGCGACGACCTTATTTTGCAGGGGCTGCGGGAGCGGCGGGCTTGCCGTTGGCGCCCAGGACCTGGACGAAGATTTCGTTTTTCTTGATCATGCCCAGCTCGTAGCGGGCGCGCTCTTCGACGGCGCCGGTGCCGTCCTTGAGGTCGCGCACTTCGGAGTCGAGCTTGGCGTTGCGCGCCTTCAGTTCCAGGTTCTTTTGCTGCATCGCCTCGACCTGCGTTTCAAGGTCGTCCACGCGCAGCCACCCGCCCTTTCCCAGCCAGAGGGGATACTGGATCAGCAGCAGCAGGGCCGCGAGGACGAGCGTGATGAGGCGCATTGCAGTGCATCCGGCCAGCGCCGCTGGCCGGCTTTCCCGGTTTTACTTCAGGTTGTAGAACGCGTCGCGCCCTGGGTAGCTGGCGATGTCGCCCAGGTCTTCCTCGATGCGCAGCAGCTGGTTGTACTTGGCCATGCGGTCCGAACGCGACATCGAGCCGGTCTTGATCTGCAGGGCGTTGGTACCGACCGCGATGTCGGCAATGGTCGAGTCTTCGGTTTCGCCCGAGCGGTGCGAGATCACGGCGGTGTAGCCGGCGCGCTTGGCCATTTCGATCGCGGCGAAGGTTTCGGTCAGAGTGCCGATCTGGTTGATCTTGATCAGGATCGAGTTGGCGATGCCCTTTTCGATGCCCTCTTTCAGGATCTTGGTGTTGGTGACGTACAGGTCGTCGCCCACCAGCTGCACCTTCTTGCCCAGCGCCTTTGTCAAGGTCGCCCAGCCGTCCCAGTCGTTTTCAGCCATCGCGTCCTCGATCGAGATGATCGGGTACTTGTTGCACCAGGTCTCGAGCAGGTTGGTGAAGTCGGCCGCGCTCAGGCTCAGGCCTTCGCCTTCGAGCACGTACTTGCCGTCCTTGTAGAATTCGCTGGCCGCGCAATCGAGGCCGAGCGCGATCTGGGTGCCCGGCTCGTAGCCGGCCTGCTCGATCGCCTGCACGATCAGCTTGATCGCTTCTTCGTGGTTGGCCACCGACGGCGCAAAGCCGCCTTCATCGCCCACCGAGGTGGCCAGGCCCTTGGCGTGCAGGATCTTTTTCAGGGTGTGGAACACTTCCGCGCCGTAGCGGATCGCTTCCTTGAAGCTCGGCGCGCCCACCGGAATGATCATGAATTCCTGGATGTCCAGGTTGTTGTCGGCGTGCGCGCCGCCGTTGATGACGTTCATCATCGGCACCGGCATCTGCATCGCCCCGGAACCGCCGAAGTAGCGGTACAGCGGCAGGCCGGCTTCCTCGGCGGCGGCCTTGGCCACCGCCATCGACACGGCCAGCATCGCGTTCGCGCCCAGGCGGCTCTTGTTTTCGGTGCCGTCGAGGTCGATCAGGGTGCGGTCCAGGAACGCCTGTTCGTTCGCGTCCAGGCCCATGATCGCTTCCGAGATCTCGGTGTTGATATTTTCGCAGGCTTGCAGCACGCCCTTGCCGAAGTAACGTTTCGGGTCGCCGTCGCGCAGTTCGATCGCTTCGCGCGAACCGGTCGACGCGCCCGACGGTACCGAGGCGCGGCCCATCACGCCCGACTCCAGCAGGACGTCGCATTCGACGGTCGGATTGCCGCGCGAATCCATAATTTCACGCCCGATAATATCAACGATGGCACTCATGTTTAACTCTTTCGAAAAGGTAGGAAAAAGGTGGGCGGACCGGTTCGGGATCCGCCTGCGGCTAGCGGCGCAGCCTCGGCTGCGCGCGTCAGGCGAAGCTGGTTTCGAGGAAGCCGGCGCGCTTGACCACGCGGTCGAGGTCGACCAGCACGGAGAGCAGTTCCTTCATGCGCGCCAGCGGCACCGCATTCGGGCCGTCCGACAGCGCTTGCGCCGGATTCGGATGCGTTTCCATGAACAGGCCGGCGATTCCGGCTGCCACGGCGGCGCGCGACAGCACCGGAATGTGTTCGCGCTGGCCGCCCGAGGAAGTGCCTTGTCCGCCGGGCAGCTGCACCGAATGGGTCGCGTCGAACACGACCGGGCAGTTCGATTCGCGCATGATGGCGAGCGAGCGCATGTCGGACACCAGGTTGTTGTAGCCGAACGAGACGCCGCGTTCGCAGGCCATGAAATTGTCTTCGGACAGGCCGGCTTGCCTGGCTGCCAGGCGCGCCTTGTCGATCACGTTCTTCATGTCGCCGGGCGCGAGGAACTGGCCCTTCTTGATGTTGACCGGCAGGCCGGACTGGGCGCAGGCGTGGATGAAATCGGTCTGGCGGCACAGGAAGGCCGGCGTTTGCAGCACGTCGACCACGCTCGCGACCGCCGGGATTTCCTCGACGGTGTGGATGTCGGTCAGGACCGGCACGCCGATCTGGCGCTTGACGTCGGCCAGGATCTCGAGGCCCTTGTCCATGCCGGGCCCGCGAAACGAGGTGCCCGACGAGCGGTTGGCCTTGTCGAACGAGGACTTGTAGATGAACGGGATGCCCAGCTGGGACGTGATTTCCTTGAGCGTGCCGGCAGTGTCGAGCGCCATCTGGCGCGACTCGATCACGCAGGTGCCGGCGATCAGGAAGATCGGGTGCTCCTGCCCCACGTCAAATCCGCAAAGCTTCATGCTGCATCTCCTTGCAAAGCCGCCTGGGCATGGCCACTGGCCTCCTGGTGGGCCAGCGCGGCCTTGATGAACGAAGTAAACAGCGGATGGCCGGTGCGCGGGGTCGACTTGAACTCGGGATGGTACTGCACGCCCATGTACCAGGGGTGCGCATTCTCACCCGTGCGCGGCAGTTCCATGATTTCGCACAAGTCTTCCGTGGGCGTGCGCGCCGAAACGACCAGACCGGCCGCTTCGACCCGCGCCAGGTAGTGGTTGTTCGCTTCGTAGCGGTGGCGGTGGCGCTCGGTCACGACGCTGCCGTAGATGTCAAACGCCAGCGTGCCCGGGTTCACCGCGCAGGTCTGCGCGCCCAGGCGCATGGTGCCGCCCATGTCGGAATTCTCGTCGCGTTTTTCGACCTTGCCGTCGTGGTTCTGCCACTCGTTGATCAGGGCGACGACCGGCTGGTCGGTCTCGGGGTCGAACTCGGTCGAGTTGGCGTGCGCCAGGCCGGCCTTGTTGCGCGCGTATTCGAGCAGCGCCACCTGCATGCCCAGGCAGATTCCCAGGTAAGGAATCTTGTTCTCGCGGGCGTAGCGCGCCGCCATGATCTTGCCTTCCACGCCGCGCTTGCCGAAGCCGCCCGGCACCAGGATCGCATCGTACTTGGCCAGGTGCTCGCAGCCCTTGGTTTCGATATCCTCGGAATCGAGGTACTCGATGTTGACGCGGCTTTCGGTATGGATGCCGGCGTGGCGCAGCGCTTCGGTGAGCGACTTGTACGACTCGGTCAGGTCGACATACTTGCCGACCATGCCGATCGTGACGGTGTGCTTCGGATGTTCGAGCGCATAGACCAGCTTGGTCCACATCGACAGGTCGGCCGGCGCCGCCTCGATCCCGAGCGCCTCGCAGATGATCGCGTCCAGGCCCTGGTCGTGCAGCATCTGCGGCACCTTATAGATGGTGTCGGCGTCCCACACCGAAATCACGGCCGCCTCTTCGACGTTCGAGAACAGCGAGATCTTGGCGCGCTCGTCGTCGGGAATCGGACGGTCGGCGCGGCACAGCAGCGCGTTCGGCGAGATGCCGATCTCGCGCAGCTTCTGCACGCTGTGCTGGGTCGGCTTGGTCTTGAGCTCGCCGGCCGAGGCGATGTACGGCACCAGCGTCAGGTGCACGAAGGCAGCCGACTTGCGGCCCGCGCGCAGCGACAGCTGGCGCGCCGCCTCGAGGAACGGCAGCGACTCGATGTCGCCCACCGTGCCGCCGATTTCGACCAGCGCCACGTCCACGCCTTCGGCGCCGCGGTAGATGTAATCCTGGATCTCGTTGGTGATGTGCGGAATCACCTGCACCGTCTTGCCCAGGTACTCGCCGCGGCGCTCCTTGCGGATCACCGATTCGTAGATCTGGCCGGTGGTGAAATTGTTCACCTTTTTCATGCGGGTGCTGATGAAGCGCTCGTAGTGACCGAGGTCGAGGTCGGTTTCGGCCCCGTCGTCGGTGACGAATACCTCACCGTGCTGCATGGGACTCATGGTGCCCGGATCGACATTGATGTACGGATCGAGCTTGAGCATGGTGACTTTAAGGCCGCGCGATTCGAGGATCGCGGCGAGGGAGGCGGCGGCAATCCCTTTACCAAGGGAAGACACGACGCCGCCGGTGACGAAGACAAATTTGGTCATTGCAGAAGGTGCCGAACGGCACGTGCGGGAAATTGAAATTATACCTTAAACAGGCCCTTGCATCGGCAAAACAAGCCAAAAATGCACAACTGCGCTGCCACAAGGGCAATTTTCGCATGTTGACACAGCGCATCCGGCCCGCTGCATTTTTGGCCCATTATCGATCCATGAACCGACCGGCTTCCTGTCAATGAGCGACGCATTCTCCGTATGGCTGCAGTTCGGCGTATGCGCGGCCCTGATCGCGGCGGCCGGTTCGCAGCTGTGCCGTTACGGCGACGCGATCGCCGACAAGACCGGCCTGTCGGGCAGCTGGGTCGGACTGGTGCTGCTCGCGACCGTCACCTCGCTGCCGGAACTGGCCACCGGCATCAGCGCCGTGGCGCTGGCGGACGCGCCCGACATCGCCGTGGGCAACGTGCTGGGCAGCTGCATGGTCAACCTCACCACCCTCGCCGTGCTCGACATGCTGCACCGCGGCGGTTCGATCTACGTGCGCGCCAGCCCAAGCCATCTGCTCTCGGCCGGCTTCGGCGGCGCGCTGATCGGTCTGACCCTGGCCAGCCTGTTACTGGGCCAGAACCTCGAGCCTTACCGGCTCGGCCATGTGGGGGTGTATGCGCCGCTGATCGCGCTGCTGTACGCGGCCGCCGTGCGCGCCGTGTTCCTGCGCGAGCGCGCCGATCCCAAGGGCGCGCAGGAAGCGGCCCGCCAGCGCTTTCCCGAGCTGGCCCTGCGC
>JBAQKU010000045.1:0-7442 GCA_049301315.1 Telluria sp. | reverse complement strand
ATCGGGGTCTGTCCCCGATTTTCCCGATTATCGCGGGTTATGCGGCCCTTCCGCTGTTCTTGATGACCAGGTAGCCGGCCAGCAGGCTTTGGACCAGGTAAATCATGCTCGATACGCCGTGCAGCATGCCGAACCGGGACTGTGCCTCGGGCCCCATCACGCCACCCGGCCCGGCCGTCGCGCGCAGGCCGGCCATCACCGGCTGCACGGCGTAATGCGATATCAGGGTGGCGGCGAGCATGGCCAGCACCACCAGCGTCAGGCGGCGGCGCCGCTTCGCGTCGAGCTCTTTTGCAAGCCACAGCAACACCAGCATCGCCAGCGCGCAGCCGATCGAGAGCATCGCTTCGCTGTGGAACATGCTGGCCGCAACCGTGCCCGCCATGCTGCGCTCGAAGCTGGCGAACGCGGTCGGCGCCACCAGGTAGCCGACCGTCCACAGGCTGCCGGCCCACAAGGCGGCCACCAGCACGCGCAGGCGCTCGAGCAGCATCAGATGTAGCGTACGTCGATGATTTCGTATTCGCGCGGGCCGGATGGAGCCTGCACTTCGACTACGTCGCCGGCGTATTTGCCAATCAGTGCGCGTGCGATCGGGGACGTCACCGATACCTTGTTCTGTTTCAGGTCCGCTTCGTCGAGCCCGACGATCTGGTAGGTCACTTTCTGGCCGTTGTCGAGGTCTTCCAGGTCAACCGTGGAGGCAAACACGACGCGCCCGTCGGCGTCCAGCGTGGCCGGATCGATGATCTGGGCCGAACCAAGCTTGCCTTCCAGTTCCGCGATTCGGCCTTCGACAAACGCCTGGCGCTCCTTGGCTGCGTCGTATTCGGCATTTTCCGACAGGTCGCCGTGCGAGCGTGCTTCGGCGATCGCGTCGATCACGATGCGGCGTTCCTTGGTCTTGAGCTGGTGCAGCTCTTGCTTGAGAAGCTCGGCGCCGT
Source organism: Telluria sp. (assembly GCA_049301315.1). Classification (GTDB taxonomy): domain Bacteria; phylum Pseudomonadota; class Gammaproteobacteria; order Burkholderiales; family Burkholderiaceae_D; genus JBAQKU01. The sequence continues at coordinate 6,498 of JBAQKU010000045.1, read as the reverse complement.
ACTTGGTGAGTGGAACTGTTGAATTCATGTTTATCTGCTTCGGCTGTATGTTGTTTGGACGTACCAAGTGAAAACCACAGAGGCGCACGGCAGGACGCCGTGCGGGCTCTGTGGTTAAGGGTACTGCTTGCTGCTTAGTTTAAGGTTTTATGCAGGCCTTGTAAATCGTAGACGCGCAACTCGTCGAGGTGACGCATCCCCTCGACCGCCGCTTCCGCACCCGCAATTGTAGTGTATGTCGTCACGCGCGCGGCCAAAGCCGAAATGCGGATCGCGCGCGAGTCGACAATGGCGCTGCGCTTTTCCTCGACCGTGTTCACCACCAGTTCGATCTCGTGGTTCTTGATCATGTCGACCACGTGCGGACGCCCTTCGATCACCTTGTTGACCGGGGTGACGGGAATGCCGGCCGCCGCAATCACGGCCGCCGTGCCCTTGGTGGCAACGAGCTGGAAGCCCAGCTCCACCAGGTCGCGCGCTACCTGCACCGTGCGCGGCTTGTCGGACGCCTTCACCGACAGGAACACCTTGCCCGCGGTCGGCAGCTTGATGCCGGCGCCCAGCTGCGACTTGACGAAGGCTTCGCCGAAGGTCATGCCAACGCCCATGACTTCACCGGTCGACTTCATCTCGGGACCGAGGATGGTGTCGACGCCAGGGAATTTCACGAACGGGAACACGGCTTCCTTGACGCTGAAGTAAGGCGGCACGACTTCCTTGGTGACCCCTTGCGAGGCGAGGGTCTGGCCGACCATGCAGCGCGCCGCGATCTTAGCCAGCTGCAGCCCGGTCGCCTTCGACACGAACGGCACCGTGCGCGAGGCGCGCGGATTGACTTCGAGCACGAACACGGTGTCTTGCATGCGCCCGTCCACTTCCCGCTTCTGGATCGCGAACTGCACGTTCATCAGGCCCACCACGTTCAGGCCCTTGGCCATCAGGGAGGTCTGGCGCTTCAGTTCGGCGATGGTGTCGGCGGCCAGCGAATACGGCGGCAGCGAGCAGGCCGAGTCGCCCGAGTGCACGCCGGCCTGCTCGATGTGTTCCATCACGCCGCCGATGAAGGTCGTCTCGCCGTCCGAGATGCAGTCGACGTCGACTTCGATCGCGTCGTTCAGGAAGCGGTCCAGCAGCACCGGCGAATCGTGCGACACCTTGACCGCTTCGCGCATGTAGCGCTCGAGGTCGCGCTGCTCGTGCACGATTTCCATGGCACGGCCACCGAGCACGTAGGACGGACGCACCACCAGCGGGTAACCGATTTCCTGGGCCAGTTCGAGCGCCTCGGCTTCGGTGCGCGCGGTGCGGTTGGGCGGCTGGCGCAGGCCGAGCGTCTGCAGCAGTTTCTGGAACCGTTCGCGGTCTTCGGCAGCGTCGATCATGTCGGGCGAGGTGCCGATGATCGGCACGCCGTTCGCTTCGAGGTCGAGCGCGAGCTTGAGCGGGGTCTGGCCGCCGTACTGGACGATCACGCCGACCGGCTTTTCGAGCGCGACGATCTCGAGCACGTCTTCGAGCGTGAGCGATTCGAAGTACAGGCGGTCGGAGGTGTCGTAGTCGGTCGAGACGGTCTCGGGGTTGCAGTTGACCATGATGGTCTCGTAACCGTCTTCGCGCATCGCCAGCGCGGCGTGCACGCAGCAGTAGTCGAATTCGATGCCCTGCCCGATGCGGTTCGGGCCGCCGCCCAGCACCATGATCTTCTTCCTGTCGCTCGGGTTCGACTCGCACTCTTCGTCGTAGGTCGAATACATGTACGCGGTGTCGGTCGAAAATTCGGCCGCGCAGGTGTCGACCCGCTTGTACACCGGACGAATGCCCAGCGCATGGCGCTTCTCGCGCACCGCGCTGTCGCTCGTTTGCAGCAGGAACGCCAGGCGCCGGTCGGAGAAGCCCTTTTGCTTCAGGCGGTACAGCAGCGCCTTGTCGAGCGCCTCGAGCTTTTGGGTGTCGAGCCACAGTTCGATGTCGACGATTTCCTTGATCTGGATGAGGAACCACGGATCGATGCGGGTCAGCTGATGCACTTCTTCCAGCGTGAAGCCCTGTGCGAACGCGTCGCCCACGTACCAGATGCGCTCCGGGCCTGGCTCGCCGAGTTCTTCCTCGATTTTTTCGCGGTCCTTGGTTTTTTCATTGAGGCCGTCGACGCCCACTTCCAGGCCGCGCAGCGCCTTCTGGAACGACTCCTGGAAGGTGCGTCCGATCGCCATCACCTCGCCCACCGATTTCATCTGGGTCGTCAGGTGCTGGTCGGCCGCCGGGAATTTCTCGAACGTGAAACGCGGGATCTTGACGACCACGTAATCGATCGAAGGCTCGAACGAGGCAGGGGTCGCGCCGCCGGTGATCTCGTTGCGCAGTTCGTCGAGCGTGAAGCCGACCGCCAGCTTGGCGGCGATCTTCGCGATCGGGAAGCCGGTCGCCTTCGAGGCCAGCGCGGACGAACGCGACACGCGCGGGTTCATCTCGATGACGATCATGCGCCCGTCGGCCGGGTTGATCGAGAACTGCACGTTGGAGCCGCCGGTATCGACGCCGATCTCGCGCAGCACGGCCAGGCTGGCGTTGCGCATGATCTGGTATTCCTTGTCCGTCAGCGTCTGCGCCGGCGCGACCGTGATCGAGTCGCCCGTGTGCACGCCCATCGGGTCGAGGTTTTCGATCGAGCAGATGATGATGCAGTTGTCCGCCTTGTCGCGCACCACTTCCATCTCGTACTCTTTCCAGCCGATCAGGGACTCTTCGATCAGCAGTTCCTTGGTCGGCGACGCTTCCAGCCCGCGCTTGCAGATGGTTTCGAATTCTTCTTCGTTGTAGGCGATGCCGCCGCCGGTGCCGCCCATCGTAAACGACGGCCGGATGATGGTCGGGAAGCCCAGCTCGCGCTGCACCGCCCACGATTCTTCCATCGAGTGCGCCACGCCCGAGCGCGCCGAGCCGAGGCCGATCTTGGTCATCGCCTGCTTGAACTTGGAGCGGTCCTCGGCCTTGTCGATCGCTTCCGGCGAGGCGCCGATCAGCTCCACGTTGTACTGCTTGAGCACGCCGTTGTTGTGCAGGTCGAGCGCGCAGTTGAGCGCGGTCTGCCCGCCCATGGTCGGCAGGATCGCGTCCGGACGTTCCTTGGCGATGATGCGCTCGACGACTTTCCAGGTGATCGGCTCGATGTAGGTCACGTCGGCCATTTCCGGGTCGGTCATGATGGTGGCCGGATTGCTGTTGACGAGGATGACCTTGTAGCCCTCCTCGCGCAGCGCCTTGCAGGCCTGCGCGCCGGAATAGTCGAACTCGCACGCCTGGCCGATGATGATCGGGCCGGCGCCAATAATCAGAATACTTTTGATGTCACTACGTTTTGGCATTTAATTTTTCTCCGCGGCTTGCATCAGGGCGATGAAGCGGTCAAACAGGTAGGCGACGTCGTTCGGGCCCGGGGATGCCTCGGGGTGGCCCTGGAAGCAGAAGGCCGGCTTGTCGGTGCGGGCAAAGCCCTGCAGCGAGCCGTCGAACAGCGACACGTGGGTCACGCGGCAGTTGGCCGGCAGGGTTGCCGCGTCCACTGCGAAGCCGTGGTTTTGCGAGGTGATCATGACCTTCTTCGAGTCGAGATCCTGCACCGGATGGTTGGCGCCGTGGTGGCCGAACTTCATCTTCAGGGTCTGCGCGCCGGAGGCGAGCGCCATGATCTGGTGCCCGAGGCAGATGCCGAAGGTCGGAATGCCGCGCTCGATCAACTCCTTGGTGGCCGCGATCGCGTAGTCGCACGGGGCCGGGTCGCCCGGGCCGTTGGCCAGGAAGATGCCGTCCGGGTTGAGCGCCAGCGCGTCGGCCGCGCTGGCCTGCGCCGGCAGCACCGTCACCTTGCAGCCGCGCTCGGTCAGCATGCGCAGGATGTTGCGCTTGACGCCGTAGTCGAAGGCGACCACGTGGAAGGCCGGCTTGTCGAGCTTGCCGTAGCCCTGGCCCAGCTTCCACTCGGTCTCGGTGAATTCGTAGGCGGCCGTGGTCGAGACCACCTTGGCCAGGTCCATGCCGGACAGGCCGGGGAACGAGCGCGCCAGTTCCAGCGCCTGCGCCGCCAGTGGCTCATTGCCGAGGTTGCCGACCAGGATGGCGCCGCTCTGCGCGCCTTTTTCGCGCAACAGGCGCGTCAGCTTGCGCGTATCGATGCCGGCGATGGCGACGATGTTCTCGGCCTTGAGGTAGTCCGACAGCGACTGGGTGGAACGGAAATTGGACGCCATCAGCGGCAGGTCACGGATGATCAGGCCGGCGGCGTGCACTTTGCTCGCCTCGACGTCCTCGGGGTTGACGCCGGTGTTGCCGATGTGCGGGTACGTCAGGGTGACGATCTGACGCGAATAACTAGGGTCGGTGAGGATTTCCTGGTAACCCGTCATGGCCGTGTTGAACACGACCTCTCCGGTCGTATGACCGGCGGCGCCGATGGAAAAACCTTTAAAGATCGTACCGTCCGCGAGCGCGAGTATGGCTGGAACGGCTAGGCCAGAAAAAAATGGCGGCAAGGGTAACTCCTGATAAAGTTACCGTAGCTGCGCCACGTCAGACCGACGACCGTGAATCCGAGCAGCTTCGCTCAAGGTTACGGATGTCATTTTGAATGATGGGATGGTGGGTAGTCGCTACGGTAGGTGTATGAATGGCTAAACCTCCGAATTATAGCGCAAATGGGGCCAACCGGCAATCTGCACAAGACACAATCGGCCCGACATTTTACGGTTTCGCTGGACAGCGGCCTGGCCTTTCTCTTACATTGCTCCACTAACGCAAAGCAACCCTGACAGGATCACAAGCATGGCAACGTTTGGAAAAGACACCCCGATGGAGCGCCCCCACCCGGGAGGGCGCGCCGCGGTATTCGTGGCGCGTGCCGAAGCCGAGGAAGCGGTCGCCGAACGGCTCAACAACGGTTCGGGCATGGTCGGCTTCGGCAATCCGGACGGCTCGGTGACCGTTTATTTTGAAAACAACAGGTTCAAGGACCCGGCCCTGTTCAAATGGGAGAGCAAGGTGTTCAAGTCCTATGACCGCATGGTCAAGCGCGCCCCCACGGTCAACAAGCTCACCTGCGACGCCGAGAACCTGGAGCAGATCGGCTTCGTCCAGGGTCCCGAGATCCTGGTCAGGGACATGGGCAGCCTGGCCGACTGGCTGCGCCGCACCGACGCGCCCGATTCGGCGCCCGAGGGGCCTGAAATCCGCGCCTGAGCCTAATGCCGCCAAGTTAAGGCCGCCTACGTCGTTAACACCACATACGTCGTTCAGGCCACCTACGTCGTTCCCGCGAAGGCGGGAACCCAATTTAGCCAGCATCGACGCGACGAAATGGGGTTCCCGCCTTCGCGGGAACGACGTAGGTGGCCTTAACTTAGCGGCATTACTGGCCGGTCCATATTTCGCCGTTTTCTCGGCCAATAGCTCGCTATTGGCACTGCGAAACCGTCAAAATCTGGCCTCGCCCAGCCATTTTTTCGCTTCGGCTCCCTAAGTCCGACAGGCTCCTGCTTATCTTAGGCCAGCTTGGGCTGGCCCGGCAATGCAAATTTGAATATGGTGCCCCCTTCCGGGTTGGCGCTGTGGCTGAGCGTGCCGCCGTGGAATTCGATGGCGCTGCGGCAGATCGACAATCCCATCCCCATGCCTTCGGCCTTGGTCGAGAAGAACGGCGAAAACAGGCGTTCGGCCACGTCCGGCTCGATGCCATGCCCGCGGTCGATCACCGACACCGTCACCTGGCCGTTCTCGAAGGCGGCGGCGATGCGCAGGATGCGCCGCGCGGGCGCCACGCCGGCCATCGCTTCGATCGCATTGCGCGTCAGGTTCAGCAGCACCTGTTCGAGCATCATGCGGTCGGCGCTGACCGGCGGCAGATCGGGCGGAATGTGGGTCTGGATGGCGACGAAGAATTTGCGCGCCTGCAGTTCGATCAGGGCGCGGATGCCGTCGACCAGGTTCTGGACCGAGATTTCCTGGCGTTCCGGTTCACGCTTTTTGACGAATTCGTGCACGCTGCGGATGATCTGGCCGGCCCGCTGGGCCTGCGCACTGGCCTGTTCCAGCGCCGGCTTGAGCAGCGCCGCGTCGAGCGGGGCGCCGGAACCGACGGCGCGCCCCAGCACATTGAGCGCGCCGGTGGTGTAGCTGGAAATGGCGGCCAGCGGCTGGTTCAGTTCGTGCGCCAGCATCGACGAGATCTCGCCCATGGTGGCCAGGCGCGCGCTCGCCTGCAGCTTTTCCTGCTGCTGCCGGTTCAGGTCTTCGGCGCGCTTGCGGTCGGAAATGTCGAGGATCGAGCCCATCCAGCCGGTCTGGCGCCCGTCGCTGCCGATCAGGGGGGCTTCGAAAATGAGCACCGGGATGCGCTGTCCGTCCGAGCGCTGGAACACGGTCTCGAATTGCGGCGTGGCGGTGCCGGCCAGCACCGAGGCGAAGCGCTGCTGGTACTCGTCCATCACCTCGGGAGCCCAGTAGGCC
>JBAQKU010000044.1:0-14243 GCA_049301315.1 Telluria sp. | reverse complement strand
TGCTTGGTTTTCGCCATGCCATCCCAAGTAGGGAGCTTTACGGTTTTGAGCCGACGCCATGCGCCCTCAGGACTCACATTCTCTCAACAGGCTTTAATTCCGGCATGTCCTGCCGTACAAAATATTCGACAAGAGGTTAGCAATGCAAGTTCCCGACGAACCGACAAAAACCGCGCTCTTGACCCCGCCCTTAACGGCGGGGTTTGCCGCGCAAACGATCAATACGTTTCGACGTGGAAGCGCCCTTCGTCGACCATCTCCGCATGCAGCGCGGGCCAGTCCATGCCGGCTGCGGCGCACGCTTCGCCCAGGGCATCCATCACGCCCTCCTCCATGCCCTTGAGGCCGCAGATGAAGACGTAGGTGTCGCCCTTGAGCAAGTCCGCGACCGCCTTGCCGGCTTCGCGGATCTTGTCCTGGACATAGGCGCGCGGCTGCTTGTCGACGCGCGAGAACGCCAGGTGCATGTCGATCAATTCCGGCGGCAGCTTTAGCAGCGGGCCGAAATACGGCAGTTCCTCCGGCTTGCGCGCGCCGAAAAACAGCATCAGCCTGCCATTGCCGGTCTGTCCCTTGGCCGCGAGGCGGCGCCGGTGTTCGGTCATCGCCCGCATCGGCGCGGAACCGGTGCCGGTGCAGATCATCAAGAGGTTGGCGCCGGGATGGTTGGGCATGAGGTAGTGGTCGCCGAAGGGGCCGGTCACCTGCACGCGCGCCCCTTTTTGCAGGTCGCACAGATAGTTCGAGCCGACCCCGCACACCGCCTGTCCCTCGTGGTCCGCGAGCACACGCTTGACCGTCAACGACAGGTTGTTGTACCCGTCGCGCTCGCCTTCGCGCGGGCTGGCCACCGAATACATGCGCATGTGATGCGGCTTGCCGTTGGCATCCAGGCCGGGCGGGATGATGCCGATCGACTGCCCCTCGAGCACCGGAAAAAACCGGGTGCCGAAATCGAGCACGATATGATGAATATCGCTTTGCACCTCGGGCGCCGTCAGGCGGCGGTTTCCCGCCACCACTGCCGTCACCGGATTTTTCATCGTGTACAGGTTGACATAGGGATGCGCGGCGGACCACGGCGCGGTCTTCGACGAGGACCCGATCGAGGCGTTGACCTGCATCGCTTCGGGCTCCTCCCCGTCGGCCGATGGGTCCGCCACGGACGTGACCAGCGCATCGTCCGGCATCTCCTGCTGGGCCGGCAGTTCATCCCATCCGAATTGCTGCGCCATCGTATAGGCAGCGTTTTTCGGCACCGTGCGCCAGTGGTCGATCGATCCGGTCGGGCACGGCGAAATGCAGGCATTGCAACTGTTGCACTTGTCGACGTCGACCACATAATTGCGCCCGTCGTGGGTGATGGCGTCGACCGGGCAGATTTCCTCGCAGGTGTTGCACCGAATGCATACCTCTGGATCAATCAGATGTTGCCGGATTAATACAATATGTTCAGTGGCATTCATGGCGATCCTTTGATTCGTGTTGCAATGGCCCGCCCTAATTGAAGCGGACGTAGTCGAAATCGATCGGCTGGCGGTTGATGCCGACCGGCGGTGGCGCGATCCAGTTGGCGAACTTGCCCGGTTCGATCACGCGCCCCATCAGCGAAGCGACATAGGCGCGGTCGGTCTCGCTCGGCAGCCAGTTGGCCACGTTGGCCTGCCATTGCGCTTCCGAGATGAGCTGGCCATCCGGCGTAAAACGGATGTCCGCGAAGCTGCCGATGTGGCGGTTGAACACCTTGTGCGGTGCCGCCAGGCGGAAGCCGAAGCCGGCCTTTTCGATCACCCGGTTCCAGCGTCCGATGCCGGCCACCGAATCGCGGATGTAGTCGTCGCGCAGCACTTCATTGAGCGAGTTGAGCATCGGCACTTCGCGTTCGACCAGCTTGCCATTCGATACTTCCTGGATCAGGTAACGGCCGTCCTTCAACTGGTGATCGTCATTGCGCTTGGTTTCCTCGTAGCGCCCTTTCAGGCCGGCACTGTAGAACGTGGCCGCGTTCGAGGACTGGTCGGCGCCGAACAGGTCGATCGTCACGCTGAAATGGAAATTCAGGTAGCGCTGGATGGTCGGCAAGTCGATCACGCCCTTGGCCCGCACCTGCGCCGGGTCTTCGATCCCGAACTCCTTCATCACGGCGCAGGTGCGGCTGATCACGCGTGAAATGCCCGATTCGCCCACGAACATATGGTGCGCTTCCTCGGTGAGCATGAAGCGGCAGGTGCGCGAGAGCGGATCGAAGCCCGATTCCGACAGCGCGCACAATTGGAACTTGCCATCGCGGTCGGTGAAGTAGGTAAACATGTAGAACGCCAGCCAGTCCGGCGTCTCTTCGTTGAACGCTTCCAGGATGCGCGGATTGTCCGCGTCGCCGGAGTTACGCTGCAATAATGCTTCGGCTTCCTCGCGCCCGTCGCGGCCGAAGTATTTGTGCAGCAGATAGACCATCGCCCACAGGTGACGGCCTTCTTCGACGTTGACCTGGAACAGGTTGCGCAAATCGTATTGCGAAGGCGCGGTCAGTCCCAGGTGGCGCTGCTGCTCGACCGAGGCCGGTTCCGTGTCGCCTTGCGTGACGATCATGCGGCGCAGATTGGCGCGGTGTTCGCCAGGCACGTCCTGCCAGGCCTCGCGGCCCTTGTTCTCGCCGAAATTGACCTTGCGGCCCTCTTCCGCCTGGGCCAGGAAGATGCCCCAGCGGTAATCGGGCATCTTGACGTGGCCAAAGCTGGCCCAGCCTTCGGGCGTCACGTTAATGGCGGTACGCAAATACACGTCGTGGCTGGTCGAGCCGTCCGGCCCCATGTCGCGCCACCAGTTCAGGTAGTTCGGCTGCCAGTGCTCGAGCGCACGCTGCAGCGTCTTGTCCTCGGACAGGTTGACGTTGTTCGGAATCGTTTCACTATAGTCGATTGTGCTCACGGTTTTTCCTTTGATGAGTAAATGCTGTTGCGATCGGCAGCGTCTAGACGCGGTTCAAGTCAAATTTGGCCTGGTTGCCACTGCCATATACCTTCAGGGCTCCCAGTTCGCCGACCGCATTGGGCCGGATGAAAATCCAGTTTTGCCAGGCACTGAGGCGCCCGAAAATACGCGTGTCCATGGTTTCCTTGCCGTTGAAGCGCAAGTTCGCCTCCAGTCCGGTCAGGGCGTCGGGCGACATGCTGGCGCGCTCTTCGAGCGCGAGGCGGGTTTCGTCGGCCCAGTCCAGGTCGTCCGGCGCGGCAGTGACCAGGCCCAGCGCCAGGGCCTGTCCGGCATCGAGAAATTGCGTCATCGTGTCGAGTACCGCCACCATTTCCTGCTTATCTTCGTAGAAACGGCGCGCCAGGCGCGATTGCGCGGTCACCATCGGCAACACGCCGAAATTCATCTGCGAGACCGCGACGCGGGGCGCACGCTGCGGCGCGTCGGGCAGCGCAAGCATGTAGATGCGGTCGGCCGAGAGCGCGATTTCAAACAGCGAGCCGACAAAGCAGGAGCCTTCGTCGATCAGCGCAAACAGCGAGCGCGAGGACACGTCGAGGCGGGCGAAGGTGCGCCGCATCAGGCCGATCGTCTCGCGCACCAGCCAGTGCGAGCGGTTCGCCAGCAGGGTGGCGTCGACCTCGAGCACCGCCTGCGCATCGCCCTGCGTCTTGAGGATCCAGGTGCCGATCTCGGTTTCGTTGGTACGCATATGCAAGATCGCGTCATCGAGTTCGCGCGCCATCTGCAATGGCCACCAGCGCGCACCGGCCGCCTCGATGCCGGCGATATCGGTCGGCTGCGCCGTCTCGGGCGCCTTCACCGTCACGGTCGCGTTGCGCGCACTGCGGTTGATGGCGATCTTGACGAACTGATAATCGATCGTCGTATCGGTCTGGGTACGCTCCACCGGCGTCAACTTGACGCCCTTGCCATCGGCAGGCCGGTCGCTCGTGGCCGCCAGCGCCAGCGCGCGCTCGCGCACAACCTGCTGGAACTGCTGCGGCTTTGCCACTTCATCGACCAGCTTCCAGTCCTTGGCGCGCTGGCCGCGGACGCCTTCGGTGGTGGTGCAGAAAATGTCGGCGTGATCGTGGCGCACCTTGCGCTTGTCGGTCAGGCGGGTCAGGCCGCCGGTGCCGGGCAGCACGCCGAGCAAGGGCACTTCGGGCAGGCTGACGGACGAGTTACGGTCATCGATCAGGACGATTTCATCGCACGCGGCCGCCAGCTCATAGCCACCGCCGGCGCAGGCGCCGTTGACAGCGGCAATGAATTTCAAGCCCGAGTGGCGGCTCGAGTCTTCCAGCCCGTTGCGCGTTTCGTTGGTGAACTTGCAGAAATTAACTTTCCATGCATGAGCCGATTTGCCAAGCATGAAGATGTTCGCACCCGAGCAAAAAATCTTGTCGCGCCCGCTGGTAATGACGACCGTACGGACCTCGGGATGCTCGAAGCGGATGCGCTGCACCGCATCGTACAGCTCGATATCGACGCCAAGGTCATAGGAATTGAGCTTGAGCTTGTAGCCTTCTTTCAAGCCACACTCCTCGTTGACGTTCATGGCAAGGGTCGCGATCGGGCCGTCGCAAGCCAGGGACCAGTGCTTGTATTGATCGGGGGCGGTTTGGTAATTGACTTGCGGAACGGTCGTCATGAAACTCTCCTTGAAGTATGATGCATGTTCTCGTGTGTTGATGAGAACTATATTGCACGCCTTGTTTCATGTCAAGCATTAAAATGCTTCTTTTGTTATTTGCATGCATTTTTTAGTTCCAGCACCCGGAGATGCACCTGGCACTGCCGTTAAAACTTCACGTCCTGCGACAGTACCGTGCCACGCAACTGGTCCACCAGCCCCATGAATGCCGCTTCCTGGGTAATGTCGCTGGTATCGAAGACCTCATCGGCACGTGAATAGAGCGCGCTCCGGCTGTCGATGAGCTTGTTCAAGTCATCCATCGCCTCATGGTTGTCGGCCCTCAGCCGGCAATCCGATTTCGACACGCCGCGCTCCATATACTCTTCCGGCGAGGCCTTCAACCAGACCGTATAGCAATTGGCCAGCAACATATCGAAGGTGGCCGGGTCCGACACGATGGCGCCGGGGGTGGCGATCACGGCGCGCGGAAAGCGCCGGATCGACTCTTCCAGCGCACGGCACTCGTAGCGCCGGTACGCCGCCGCCCCGTACAGGCCATGAATCTCGGGAATGGTGCAGCCGGCCGCCACTTCGACCTGGCGCTCCAGCTCGATGAACGGAACCATCCAGTTGTCGGCCAGCATCTGCCCCAAAGTGGACTTGCCTGCGCCGCGCAAGCCGATAAACGCGACGCGCTGCCTGCGCGCCGCTTCGCTGGAAGGTTTCTCAAACGTATTGATCAGCGCGGCGCAGGCGGCGGCCATTTCCGCCTCCGTGCGTCCGCGCAAAACTTCGCGGATCTTGGCCCATTCGGGCGAGGAAATCGTCTCGTCGCCGATCAGTTCGATCAGCCGGCAATTGAGCACCTGGCTTAGCTGGCGCAAGAACTGGATCGAGGCATTTCCCGACCCCAGTTCGATATTCTGCAGATGGCGCTCCGACACGTCGGCGCGGCGGGCCAGGACCTTGCGCGACATGCCGTGCCGCGTGCGCAGCGCAGTCAGGCGCTCGCCAAGCGCCACCAGGAATGGATCTTTATGCTGCTCAGAACCGTCGCTCATCTTCTCTCCCCCATGTCATTTCCGGTCTCTTGTTACGACGCGCCGTGAAATATATTATGCTCCTTCGTATTGACTTAAGCAAGATATTGCTTCTATACTCGAAACCACAGGCACTATAAAACATGAACGTCATCTTGGAGAGCCAAACATGGATGTGAACGAATTTGAAGGTTTGATCGGGCGCCTGACCGGGGACATCGCCGGCGCGGCGTTAGGCGGGGCACTCGAGGCACATCTCAATGCCGACCACGGACCGGGAAGCGCCACGTTCGAGGCCATCTTCAGCGCGTGCCAGGCCGGCATCCGGGATGGCTGGCTGTGCAACCGCGAAGGCGGCGGCATCCGCTATGGCCGCGTACTGAAGGCGACCGACGCGACCCACGGCTTCAGCGTCGATGTGGTCGACATGGAAAACGTGGTCGGACCGCACCACGTCCACCCGAATGGCGAAATCGACCTGATCATGCCGCTCACCGATGGCGCGCGCTTCGACGCCTGCCCGGCCGGCTGGTGCGTTTATGAACCCGGCAGCGGCCATCGCCCTAGCGTGAGCGAAGGGCGCGCGCTGGTGCTTTACCTGCTGCCCGAGGGCGCAATCGAATTTACCCCCGCTACGGCATAACGGCCGTTGCGCTAACTAAAGATCGGGCTTCCCATGAACTATCTCCACAATTACTTGAGTAACGCCTGGCAACCTGCCTCGGGCCGTAGCACAGCCTTGCTCGATCCTGTCACCGGCGCACAGATTGCCAGCGCCGGCGGGCCGGCCGAAGGGCTCGATGCGGGGTTCGCATTCGCCCGTATCCAAGGCGCCGGCGCGCTGCAGGCGATGACGTACGGGCAGCGCGCAAGCATGCTCGGCGCCGTGTTGAAGGTATTGCAGGCGAACCGCGAGAGCTATTACGACATCTCGCTGGCCAACTCGGGCACGACCAAGGCGGACTCTGCTGTCGACATCGAAGGCGCTTCATTTACGCTCGGCTACTATGCGAAACTGGGCGCGGCGCTCGGCGACGCCCGCACCTTGCTCGATGGAAGCGCAGCGATCCTGTCGAAAGACCAGTTGTTCCAGTCGCAGCACATCCTGTCCCCGATCCGCGGCATCGCCTTGTTCATCAACGCCTTCAACTTCCCGGCCTGGGGTTTGTGGGAAAAAGCGGCGCCCGCCCTGCTCTCCGGAGTTCCTGTCGTCATCAAGCCGGCCACGGCCACCGCCTGGCTGACGCACCGCATGGTGGCCGACGTGATTGCCGCCGGCGCGCTGCCGGCCGGCGCGCTGTCGATCGTGTGCGGCAGTTCGGCCGGCCTGCTCGATGCACTGCAGCCGTTCGATGTGCTCTCGTTTACCGGCTCCGCCGATACCGCCGCCATCATACGCACGCACCCGGCCATTGCCCGCCATTCGGTACGCGCCAACATCGAAGCCGACAGTCTCAACTCGTCCGTCCTGGGACCCGATGGCGCCCCCGGCAGTGCGCCCTTCGAACTGTATGTCGATGAACTGGTGCGCGAAATGAGCACCAAGAGCGGTCAGCGCTGCACCGCGATTCGCCGCGCAATGGTTCCGGCGGCATATGTTGATGCGGTGGCCGAAGCGGTCAGCGCCAAGCTGGCGCAACTCGTCGTGGGCAATCCGCGCAATGCCGATGTACGCATGGGTTCGCTGGTAAGCCGTGAACAGTTCGACAGTGTGCAGGCCGGGATTGCGAAGCTGGCAAGCGAAGCTGTGGTCCTGCATGACGGCAGCCGGCAAGCGCTGGTCGACGTCGACCCTGGCGTGGCGGCCTGCATCGCGCCCACCCTGCTTGGCGTGCGCGACGGAGAAAAAGCGTCGCTGGTGCACGACCATGAAGTGTTCGGCCCCGTCGCCACGCTGCTGGGCTATCGCGACAGCGCGCACGCAATGGCGCTTGCCCACCGCGGCCTCGGTTCGCTGGTGGCGTCCGTATTTAGCGATGACCATGCGTGGATGGCGCAAGCGGGACGCGAGCTGGCCGGTTCGCACGGGCGCGTGCACCTGGTCGGCGCCGATGTCGGCAAGACCCAGACCGGCCACGGCAACGTCATGCCGGGCTCGGTTCACGGCGGTCCCGGACGCGCAGGCGGCGGCGAAGAATTAGGCGCCTTGCGTGCGCTCGGCTTCTATCATCGGCGCAGCGCGCTGCAGGCGTCGGCGGCGACGCTGCAAGAGTTATCGAAGGGTGCGACAAGCTGGAGTGTGTGACAAAGGTGAAATTAAATCACAGTTAGCCAACGCAGATTGCCATGATTTAAGATTTGTCCACGACCTGGGCCAAGGTTCTGACAAAAAAAATCGTTCTCATGCATACTCACAGGGCGATTGCCAAGGAAGGCAAGGCACCCGCAGCAAGCAGTTGCCAGACCAATCAGTACAATGCAAATGTGAGGAATACTATGCGCACGTCACCAAACCATATCGCAGTTAGCGTTATCCAGGAAGAACACGACCAACTTGCTGCCGTCCTGAAGGGCATGCAGCAATTGCTGCGCGCAATCAGCAAGGGTGGCAAGGCACCGGATACCAAGGTATTCAGGGCGATGCTTCTCTACATTATTGAATATCCCGAGAAAGTGCATCATCCGAAGGAAGATCAAGCCCTGTTCGCACGCCTGCGCGAACGGACCAAGGAAGTGGACCAGGTGCTCGAGACGCTGAAAGCCGAACATGCGCAGGGCGAGGCGCAGGTCAATGAACTGGAACACGCGCTGACAGTCTACGAATTCGAAGGCGAGTCCGCGTTCCCGAGATTTTTCGAGCTGGTGGAAAACTACGCCAAGTTCTACTTCGAACACATGCGGACCGAAGAAGACGTGATCCTGCCGGCGGCCGCCAAGTACCTGACGGCCGAGGACTGGACCATGATCGATGCCCAGTTCGCAGCCAACCAGGAAGCGCGCAATACCGTCGACGCGAAGAAAAAGCTCGACAAGCTGTTCACCCTGATCGCAAACATCACGCCCGCACCGGTCGGGCTAGGGCCGGCCATGTAGCTGCGCCCGGGGCCGCCAGGGCGGCGGCCTTCGCAATCTTCGGTGATGAAGCACACCTGGATCGGACGCCTCCACCAGGGACGGCGTTCCAAACGTTTTTTCTCGACCATCTCAATTTCATCGCGGCAGGACACGTGGGCCGCGCCGCATGCGCGCGTCTGATTCAGATCAACCAGTGTGCCGTTGGCGGGTGCATTGTTACCTGCCAGCCTTCAGATTCCTGAATACCTTGTCGGCTCAACCGATTCAATACGTTTTCATTGGAGATCACCATGAAGCAGATATCAATCGAGATGCCGCTCGTCGCGACATGCTCCGCTACCGACTGCGCCTACAACACCAGCAATTCCTGCCATGCACGCGCGATCACCGTTGGCGATGGCGTCCATCCCGGCTGCGACACGTTTTTCGGCAACCCCGGGGCATCCCATGCCAAGGCCATACAACGCACCGCCGGGGTTGGCGCCTGCAAGGTATCGGGGTGCCGGCACAATGAGGACTACGAGTGTGTGGCGGACCAAATCGCCGTGGGACAGTCCGCCAGCACGATTTCTTGCCTGACCTATAGCCATCGCTAATGCCAGTGCGGCCGCGCAAATAGTTGATTCGAATTCGCGCTTACCTTCCGCCAGTTCAGCTGCTCAGCGGTGACTCGACCTGGCGGTAAAAGTAGTGGGCCGCCATCAGGTTGGCCGCCCAGCAAGCGACAAAGCCCGCCGCCGCGACGCTGCTGTCGCCATATCCGAAGCGGGCATACAGCGCATTACCGAGCAACACGATCGGAAAGTGGACCAGAAACAGGGAGTACGACCGTTTGCCCAGGGCGGCCATGCTATCGGCCAGCGGTGCGAAGCGGCGCCCGATCGGGATGACCTTTCCGTGCATCACACCGAGCAGCAAGGCGGTGCACAGTGCCAGCACCAGCCGTTCGCGGTAATCGAACGCAAGCGCCAGAAGCACCACCAGCGCCATCAGGCCCAGTTTTAACATCGGCCGTGTACCGGCGGCGGACCAGGCGGCGACCGCGCCCAGGCCATAGGCGCCAAAGAAATACCAGGCCCAGTCATCCCAGCTTTCGTCACGGTTGAAGTGGAACAGCGAGGCCACCAGCAGCGCCACCACCAGCCAGCGGCCGACGCGCACGTCACCGGTCTTGCGCCCCAGCCAGAGCAACAGCGTCATCACCACAAACAGCTGGAAGTCGAGCGCGATGTACCAGACACCGGCCGACAGCGAATCGTAGCCGAGCAGGCCCTGCAGCAGAAAGACATGCGCCAGCACCTGTGGTAATTCGGGCGCAGCGGGAATCGCCTCGTCGTTCATCCAGTGGCGCGCCAGCCATGCCGCCAGCACGGCCAGCATGATGGCGACCAGGTAAGGCAGCACCAGGCGCCGGTAGCGCCGCACAATCACGCCAAGCGGCAAGGCGTCGCTCTGTGGGCGCAAACCCTGGACTGCGAGGTAGCCTCCGATGACGAGAAACACCTGGACCGCCATGCGGGCGTATTCATATAGCCAGCCCATGAGTTCCGGCAAGCGCACTTCCATCACATCGGAAATCGGACCGTACGCGGCAAGGTGGTGCAGCACGATGCCGTTGGCGGCCAGCACCTTGAGAAAGTCGATATGCGGCAGCCGGACCTGCCTCGTTTCAAGACGCGTCATGTCATTGCAAAGGCAGGACCAGGTCGGCCGTGCCGGGACGCACCCAGCGCAGAAACTCGCGGGTCGTGTCGACGCAGCCGCTCTCGCCGTACACCCCGCGTGCGCCGCGGTAGCGCCACATCAACGCCACGATGCGCGCCACCTCCGCCGGGTCCGACCGGGTGGCCTGCACCAGCGTGCACACCTTGGCTTCGTCGATGCGCAGCTCGCCTTCGCGATCCAGGAAGGTGGCGTTGCGCCAGTGGTAGAGCTCGATACATTTGTCCGTCTTCGTATAGGGCCGGTCGCGTTCCCAGAAATTGGCAAACAGGCCATTGCCCAGGTAAAGCAGCCATGAACCCTCGAAGCCGGAAGCCTCGGCCGAGGCTTCGTCGGGATTGCGGAACCATACCCGGTCGCCCGGCACGTAGTAGTCCGGCGGCAGCGGTTGCTCCATCGATCCCAGCTCGCGCAGGAAGACTTCGTGAAATTCACCGGACATGATGGCGCGCTCGTTCCACAACGCTTGCAGGCGCGCGAACATGGCCGGGTTGGCCAGGGCCAGTTCCTCGGCAAGGGCCAGCAGGATCACGTACTCCGACGCGCGATAGCAGGAGAACGAGTAAAGGGTCCCGGATACCTCGGGCTGGGTCGCCTTCTTTAATGCGGTGATGAGGGAAACGCCCGGCAGCAGGATGAAGCCCTTCCCGCGCACATAGGTCCAGCAATCCTGCGGGCGCTCCGCGTCGCTGGTCTCGAACGCCAGCGTGGTCTTGCGCCCCGCCTGCACGATGTGGCAGCGCATGCGCACGGCCGACAGCAGCTCGTCGACGCTCGGAAAATCCACAGGCTGCGGACAGGCCAGCAGGGCCAGCACGATTTCGCGCTTGAGGTCGGCTGCGCTTTCAAGCGGATCGAGCTGCAGGCGCGCGCACAACCCCAGCGTATCGGCGCCCGGCATCCAGGCCGATTTTTCGGCTTCACACAGCGAGAGGCGAATGAAGGCGCCGCGCGCATCCGCGCCCGCATTCGCTTCGACAACGCCGGCCAGCTCGGAGGCGTCCAGCAGCGCCAGTACAGCATCGCGCGTGGCTGGGGCCGCGCCCCGCATGCCGCGAAGCAGCAGGCCGTGCGGCGGCGATGCCGGCATGATGTGGATGAAACTCATGTGCGTGCTTTTGGGAATTGAACAATGCCTGCAAGAATATCACAGGAGAGTTTCCCGAGCCGCCTGTCGGACTTGAAGAATCGAAGCGAAAATTCGGCTGGCCGAGGACAGATTTTGTCGATTTTGCAGGTCAATAGTCATTCTATTGACCAAGAAAGCGGCGAAATATGGACCGGTCAGGCGGATTTGCAGCCGATTTCCTTCAAGTCCGACAGGCTGCTAGGCTCAGTGTTTCGCGCTGGAGCGGTAGCCGACCCGGAAACCGCCCCAGTGCTTGCCGTCGACATAGATCGGCGCGGACAGGTCGTGCATCACCTCGCCGGTGTCGCGCTTGTAGGTTTGCAGCAGGAAGGGCTTGGTGTTCGAGCCGCAGCGGCTGCCCGTGCGGTCGCTGAAGATGCGCTTGGTCCGGTTGTTGACGATGTCGATATCGTAATTACCGGTCAGCGGCTGGGAAAACTTCTTATTGTGGGTCGGAAAATAACCATTGTTGTCGACTGCGCCCGCGTAGGACAGCTGGGGCAGCGCGGCCAGCACGGCTTCCTGAATTTCCGGCAGCACGCGGTCGGTGAAGGAGTCGAAGCGGGTGTTGTGCTTGGGCGGGTTGGTGTTGGAAATCGGTCTGTAGTGGCGGTCGAACAAGGCGTCGCGGCTGATCCTGCCCGAGGCGATCGAGGCACTGAACAAGCGTCCCACTTCCTGCGCCGCTTGCTGCGCGGCCACCCGGATCGCATCGTGCGAGGTTTCCATCGACGAGTCGCCGAGCGCTCCGGCGATCGTTTCGGCCTTGTCGGCCAGCGCCATGGCCGAGCCGGTCGCGCGTGGCAGTGCGGCATCGATCGACTGCATGCTGTCGCGAATCTGTGACAGCGAATCTGCAATCACCCTGGTCGTTTGCACGTGTTCGCGCGCGGCCACGGCGATCTGGCCGATTTCCTCTTCCGACACCCCCGAGGACTGTTCGATGTTGCTCAGCAGGCTGTGTACGCGCTCGACATTGCCGGCCGCCTCGCTCACTACGGTCGTGAGCGACGTCATGGCCTTGGTCGCCTGTTCGGCCTGCTCGTTAATCGCGCGCACCATGACGCCGATCTCGTCGGTCGCTTCCTTGGTGCGGTGCGCCAACTGCCTCACTTCGCCGGCAACCACGGCAAACCCGCGCCCGTGCTCGCCGGCGCGCGCCGCCTCGATGGCCGCGTTCAGGGCCAGCAGGTTGGTGCGGGCCGAAATCTCGGTGATGACCTGGGTAAAACCGGCGATGCCTTTGGATTTTTCCTGCAGCGCCACCATGGTCGCGGCCGCCTGTTGCGCATCCTTGCGCGCGCTGCTGATCCGGTGCAGGCCCTGGTCGACTTCGGCCCGTCCGGCCACGCTTTCGCTGCGCACCTGGGCGGCCACCCTGGCCGCGCGTTCCGCGTTGGACGCGATGCGCTCGGTCGTATGCGCGTTCTGTTCCGAACTGGCGACCACCGCCAGCGCGATCTGGACGTCCTGCTCGATCTGTTTTTTCACTGAATCGACGAAGTAGGAAGTCTCGGCCGCGCCGATCATGATGTCGTCGATCGAATGCCCGACCAGCTCGATGAATTTTCCACTCTCGCCGGCTTGCCTGCCTTGCCCGACGACAAGGAAGAGCGGCACGCTCACCAGGCCGGCCAGGAAGGCGCCGAGGACCGGACCCAAGGCGCCGGGGAACACCACATTGACCAGGAAAACGAGGAAGGCGCCGACACCGGCGGCGCCCATGCACGACACGGCACGCCGCACCTTGGTGGATGTAAGAATCTTCATGTGTCCCCTGGGCGATACATGTCGCCAGATAGTTTTTGAGCATGTTGGACATGCCTGTGTGGACCTGCGGTCGAACTTTCCAACGAACCGCGCGGTAAACTAACTATCGCACAAGATATTTCGTACGTACAGTACAAACAGAGTTACCCAGAGGAATTTTTTTACACTAATTACCTGATCGGTAACTTCGTGGTGTTCTTGACTTCCTCCATCACCGCGTAGGTATGGGTTTCGCGCACGCCTTTCTGGAGCAGCGTCTTGCCAAGGAATTCGCGGTAGGCCGCCATGTCCTTGACCCGCGCCTTGACCAGGTAGTCGAAGCCGCCGGCCACCATATGACATTCCAGTACCTCCGGAATCAGTTGTACGCTATGCTTGAAGGCATCGAACACTTCCGGCGTGGTGCGATCGAGCACGACCTCGATAAACACCAGCAGGGATACGTCGAGCAACTGGGGATTGAGCTGGGCCGTGTAACCCATGATGTAACCGGAGTCATGCAACTTGCGCACGCGCTCGAGGCAGGCGGCCGGCGAGAGGTTCACGCGCGCGGCCAGTTCCACATTGCTGATACGGCCGTCGCTCTGCAGCTCGGCGAGGATTTTCTTGCTGATCTTGTCAAGCATGTCTGGCATCTCCGGTTATAAATTATATTTGGTGAAATTGTCTCACCAAAAACTATCTATGGCTAGTCTTCCGTAATACCAGAATTAATCCAGAAGATTTAGCCCTACAATCGAATCATCTTTTATACGCATCCCGCGTGCCGTCGGCGCCGCCCGGATAAGGTCGCGACGCGCGCGTTTTTTCTCATTTTTTAAAGACTTGTTCATGCAAACTGCCGCTTCTCCGGCGATCTCCTTCGTCCCCTTCGCTGCCCTGCAGGAAGAAATCCTGCCCGCGCCCAGCCCTTTGCGCGCCGCCATCACCGCGGCGGCCCGGTGCGACGAAC